>JAHZHK010000022.1 GCA_019420325.1 Coriobacteriaceae bacterium
ACGATTCTGACGCCGGAAGGGGCTTTTAGCTATGTGCGAGGTTTTTACCGCTTACTAACCAGCTCGATGCATATCGCATCGACCACGACATGCTATAAGAAGGTTTTGAACACCTTACGACTGGTGCCGTATACAAGCACGCATCTTAAGGGCTGGCAACGGACAACTCCGTCGCCAGCCCTTTGTGCAATCGGGCAGCCTGTAGGCTGTTGGGCAAGGCCAAGAGAATCTGAGTGGCGACATAACTCTTCTCGGGGTCGGCGGTATTGTCGTTTCCCTTGTTTCCGAATGACGGCTCGCCAGGCCGAGATGGCGTCCCTGGGCCTGTTGGGACTCCCCTTGACCGTCACCAATGCCCGATGCGGAGACTTCTCTCAGCGCAGGCTGAACGGGGCGCATACCCGCGGAGAAACCGGAGCGCGGACGCGACCGACAGCAATCCGGAGGAGGGGCCGTGCCAGGGACTGCCGTCATGAGCGCACGGTCAAGCACATTGCCAACAACGAAGGCCCCATAATACGAGGGGGATGCGCCCGCCAGCCGAGCAACCTGCCAGATTGGAGCATCTAAAACACGGAGTCAAACCCAACTCCACCATGTCAGAGACCTTCAGCTTGGTCTTACGGAGCCGGTTGCGACCACGGCGAGCTGTTTTGTGGCCCATTTCGACTTTAGGGCCCACATCTCAAGCTCCGCAACGAGCAGGAAGCCAACATCTTCCAGGCGAGATGAACCCACCGATGTTTGGGGGACACCCAAGCTCAAGGCTCGGCACCCAAATGCAATGGGCGCCATCACTCCTCTTAGCGGTACCAGTAAAGGCCGACGTCTTTTCGGCTCGGCAGAGACTCTTCAACCATCAAAACCACTTGCCGCCTTGCCGCCAAAACAACTCCGCTCACAACGATACGGGCTGCAGCCCTCGCAGGAAAAACTGACATCATCAGGAGCCCATACAACGAGTATGCTTCTCCACCAGATTAATCAGCTCCTGCTTAGAGTGTATTCCCAGCTTTAAATAGAGACTCCGTGAATGCATTCTTACGGTGTTCTCCGACAGATATAGGGCTTCCGCAATAAACACCTTGCTCCTGCCATGGCAAATAAGCCGCATGACCTCGCCTTCTCGTTTTGTAAGCGCGTACTCTTCTTCCAGAGACCCAAAAGCTCTCTCAAGATCGTTGACAGCGTCAGCAGAGTCATCGGGAACCGCGATGCGTGGAGCAAAAAGGTCACCGAAGATGGGCGGCATATCAGGGGAAATCTTTATAAAAGAAAAAGCCGTCGCTATTGCAATGACAAACAGCATGAGCGCGTGGTAGAAGCCCGTCGTCGAGGTTCCGAAGTACCCCTCGCTAATTCCAGAAGCATTTATCGCGACCACAAGGAGACGCGGCAAGCCATAAAAGGCATAGAACGTCCCAAAAACAAGAAAAGGGTGAAGGGATGAGTGCCTTGCAACGTAAGCGCACGGAAGCGCAACCAGATTTGCCATAAGCAAAACCACGAGACTCATGAGGCACTCAGCCATTGAAGATGCCCATGCAAGACCGAGTGGGGCAAGGAAAACCCCAAGGGCAAATATGACAAGAAATGCCCGAAAGAGTGGATCGAAGTCAATTGACTTGCCGGACTTAAAAAGCCACCAGTATGCTATCAAACCAACCGTGACGGCAATCATGTTGGAAAGAACATCTAAGACGCCATCATCCGCATAGCCAAAAAGCTCCCTAAGGCCAAACAGGAGGCCAACAGCAAAGACACCCATCGCCACTCCGCAAAAACCTGGAAGAACCTCTTTAGGGTAGAACAGTTCACGGTTCCCCCAAGGAATTGAGTCCCCAAGTCTAAGCAAAGCAAGCCCAATTACCATGGCAGTAACGCATACTGCGCAAGCCCTCCAGGCAGATGGGATGGTGCAAGATACAATCAACCACACACTTGTGACAATGATTCGCGCAATAATGGCGCGGAATAGGTCTTCGGTCGACAACTTGCTAAAATTTTCACCCCAACGCAAGTCAAACCAGGCAATTCCTGCCGAACATACAGCGCAAAGGGCAAAAGCAGTAATAGGAGCGGGCTTGCACAAGGTAAGCCATACAATTGAGAAAACGGCGGCCGCCGACGCGGCAACATCCGCAATCGCCCGCAAGATAGAGTCAGGCCGACTGAGAGGCGCGCGGCGAGGGCAGAGCGCCGCGGCCATACCGAAGGCCATCGCAAAGAGGCCAATTAACGCGTAGGTTAGGACGTGAAAGCTCACCCCCACAACCGTGACGCCACAGGCGCGCGCAAGGGACGCGGCCGCAATGCCCTGCTGGGATCCAACCGCAAGCATCACAGGCATGGCCCACCCAGGCGGGCAATTCAGAACGTCGTCTCTCATCTGGGGCCTCCTCTTCAACCAATTGATTATATGACATCCGGTAAAATACAGATACACACCTTTCGTGCGTGGAGTCCAACCCTTCAACCCGCTGCGAGAGCACACCTTCCGTGCGTTCTCAATCCATGGAGCTCCAGGC
Organism: Coriobacteriaceae bacterium; assembly: GCA_019420325.1. GTDB lineage: Bacteria > Actinomycetota > Coriobacteriia > Coriobacteriales > UMGS124 > UMGS124. The sequence continues at coordinate 2,529 of JAHZHK010000022.1, forward strand.
TATGTTTGAGGCGTCAGCGGGTCATGCAAGGGAGAAGCAATCTCTCTACGTGCATGCCCACAACCTAAAGAAGAAAGGGGCAGTCATGGAACTCGACCGCAGGAGCTTTCTGGGTAGCGCCGCCGTGCTTGGCAGCACAACCGCACTAGGTGGCATCGCCACTCATAGCGCCCTGGCCGACGAGGCCGCCGGCGAATGGAGCGAGGAGCACGACATAGTAATCGTTGGCGGTGGCGGAGCAGGCATCATTGCAGCAATCGCGGCATCCGAGGCAGACCCCAACGTGGACGTCGTTATCTACGAAAAGCTCGATATTCCCGGTGGCAGCACCATCCTGAGCGGCGGCAATATCGGAGCCATGGGTACCGACAACCTTCTTGCCTTCGCCGAGGAAACTGGCATGGACATCTACAAGGACGACACCTTCGAGATGTACTATGAGGACAAGCTTGCGGCTGGCTGCTACTACAGCGACCCCGAGCTTGCTCGCGTCTTCTGCTATAACTCCCTTGACAACTTCAACTGGCTCCAGTCCTTGGGCATCACATGGAACGGCTCGCGCTTCTACGAGAACGCCGTCGATATGCCCTCTGACTTCTCGAAGGCGGCCATTCACCAGGCCAGCCAGTACCTCATGACCTACGACGACGATGGCAAGTCGACAATGGTCAATAGGAAGTTTCGTTACAACATCGGATCGACCTATGGCGATCTGAAGGGCGGCCCGGCCAATTTCCAGTGCCTCCTCGACACCCTCAGCACGCACCCCAACGCAAGCCTTGTTACCGGCGCGCCCGTGAAGTCCATCATTCGCAGCGGCCAAATCAGCGGAGAGGTCCAGGGCGTCGTCCTCGAAAATGGTAAGAGGGTACGCGCCAAGAAAGCCGTTATTCTCACGGCAGGCGGCTTCGCGGGCAACGGGAAAATGCTGAACATGTATGACCCCCGCATCGACCCCTCAACCCTCACCAGCGGCGGAACAGGCAACACGGGCGAAATGCTTGTAGCGGCCGAGCTCGTCGGTGGCCAAACCGTCAACATGCAGTGCATCCAAATCGATTTTGGCTACACCGCCAAGGAACCGACGCTCATCAACACGGCAAATTCCAATCCGTTCGGCGGGGCGGGCGATTACATCGAGGTCGGACCAGACGGCAAACGCTTCTGGGCCGAGCGTCGCAACCATGAACAATTCATGGATGCAGAGCTCATGTGCACGCACCGACTGGGGTACAAGAACTGGTGGAAAATCGGCGACAGCCAGTCAATTAGCGAAAAGACCACCGAGGATAATCTCGCCGCCTTCGCAGAGCGCTACGGGTTCGTGGTTGACACAATCGAAGAGGTCGCAGAGGTAAACGGCTGCGACGTCGATACCCTGCAGGCTACCATCGAGAATTATAATTCCTACGTCGACGCCGGCGTCGACACTGAGTTTGGCAAGTCGGCGGCCTACCTCACCCACCATATCGACACGCCGCCCTACTACGTTACCGAGGTCACCTACTATTGCCGCACCACGCCCGGCGGACTGAGGATTAACACCGACTGCCAGGTCTATGACGTACTGGGCGAGCCGATCCCCCGCCTTTACGCAGCAGGAGAAATCACCGGAAACGTACATGGTCGTTTCCGTCAAAACGGCGGTGACTCCTGGACGGACATTACTTGCTTTGGCCGAATCGCCGGCGCAAACGCAGCAGGATTGGAATCTGCCGAGTAATGTCAGGGGTGTCGATACAGGTGGAATCGCGCCCCAACCTGAACGCCATGACTGAAATAGCCGTGTAAAAATCTCAAAGCCCGGCGCCGGAACTTCCCCGGTGCCGGGCTTTGAGCCCCAAGCGCCTCTACCCCGCCTATTTCGAGTCGCTCAAGGTCTCATCGAATGAGGGCCTCACCGCACCAGCATATCCGTAATAGACCTTGGCAAGCACGCGGCACCTGGGCCGACCGATTGCGATCAAAGCCGCAATAGTCATCGACGGAATACTGGCACCCTAAAGGGCGCGCTCGCACCCCTCCCCACTCGACCCTGCCGCTGCCCTCCTGCTCGGTAATGAAACGCCTGACGCCCCCCTCGTTTAGACCGACAGCACACATGCAATGGTCCCCGGCCCAAAAATCCTGTCTTTCGCGTCTCCCATCACGTCGGACACCGTCGGCTTCTGCGACATCCTCACACCGGCGCAGACACGATTGTCGCGCACTGCTCCGCGATTCCGCACGTAGCCCCGGACAGCCGCACCGGGGGGCACGCCTGGGGGACGGCGCACCCTGCGCCCCAGCTCCCCGACCACGGCGGCACTCGTGGCCTCCCCCAGGGTCATCTTCTCGGCGAGTGTGAGCGAGCCTGTCCAGTCGAGCATATCCTTAAGCATATCGCCCCCCGTCTCCCCGAACCGGCCGAGGCATCCTATGGGCAGGGGTGTACGGCTTATGTCAACGGTGGGCTAACGGAGAGATTCAAATTCACATACGTAAGACATGATGCTATAATCGTCCTACATTCATCAAAGGAGGCAGCAATGGGCACGGCATCGGTAACCATCAGGGTCGACGAGTCCACGAAGCGGGCCGTGAGCGCCATAGCCGAGGACTTCGGCTTCGACATCTCGTCCATCACCCGCGCCTTCTACAAGCAGATCGAGCGCGAGCAGAGGATTCCCCTGAGCCTCGAATACCCCAGGCCCAACAGCGAGTCGCTGGAGTCCATCCGCGAGGCGGAGAAGATCATCGCGGAGAAGCGCCCGGGCTATGCCACGGCTGAAGAGATGTTCGACGCCATGGGGGTGTAGCGGTTGCTGAGGGCGGAGTTCACCCCGCAGTTCCAGCGCGACGCCAAGCGGCTGAAGGCGAAGCAAGTCGACCTCGCGCCCCTGAAGTCCCTGGTCGGCCTTGTTCTCCAGAACACGCCGGAGGCGCTCGAGGAGCTGCGCCGAAGGCACCGCATGCACGACCTCAAAGGAAGCTGGGCAGGCAGCCGGGAGTGTCACGTGGCCAACGCCGGCGACTGGCTGGTGATCTGGCGAGAGGGCGAAGGGCTGGCGGTCTTTCAGCGAACGGGCTCGCACGACGAGCTGTTCAGGTAGCGCCGAACCGGTTCGGGGCACCCCTGCCTCGAGGTGCGCTTCGGCAGCGGCCTCAACGACCTGTTCGGCTTCTTCACGGGCGCCTACGCCTGCACCATGCCCGCCGCCATCCCGACCGATGCGAGCGTCGGGCTCATCGAGCGGTGCGTCGCCGGCATGGAGCGCCTTGCAGTGCGAACTCGCTCATAAAAGTGCAGCCAAGCGCCAAAAACAAGATTATGTTTCTGCATTGCCTGGTAAAACGGCGTCCAAAACCTTTTTCATCAGCCTTGCGAAAAGGCCGCGCCTCGAACGCATTGGCGATGATGGCCATGACAAGCCGGCATCTGGCGCGACATTCCCCATTACAGGCGGAGCAGGCTTACCGCGGCCTGCCCCTGTTCATTTCCCGCGTCTCCTCAGCATAGGCATCTGGCGGGATAACAGCGCTTCATCCGATAACCCGGGTCCGCGAAGACGAGCATCGAGGCGCGGGGCGGCCTCTTTCCCAATGACGCGACCGTCCCGCCGCCCTACTTCGCATCGATGAGCCCGAGCAGTTCCTCACGCGAGCCTACATCGAGCTTCTTGAAGATGTTCCTTACATGCGTGCGCGCAGTACTTTCGGAAACGTGAAGCCGCTCGGCAATGAACACGTAGCTGTGGCCGCGCCCCAGATAGAGGAGGACCTCCTCTTCGCGTGGCGACAACCCGTGCTCGCTCGCCAGCGCAAGGGCACGCTCATGCAGGTAACGGTCAAAAACCTCGCGCTCGACCGCGCGCACGCTGCGTTGCTCGCGGCTTTCCAGGGCGAACGAAAGCGTGAGGGCCATCAGGTAAAAAACGATCGACGCGGCTCCAAGCGGCGCGGCGGGAGGGCCAAAGGCATGTAGAAGGGAAAGCCCCGCGAACACAGGCAGTCCGACGGATATGCAGCCCAGCGAGGAGAGTAGGCCAGCCGAAATGTCAGCCGTACGCGCGATGTTGGCGAGCGCCGCCCAGGCAAAAATGCCAATGAGCGACATGCAGCACTCGCGCACAACGGCCACGCCCTCTTGCCACGCAACACCGAAAAGGTCCTGCGGCAGGTAGGGGGTCGTTAGAAATATGGCCGCCATGATTGGAAGGCCGACGCGGCAGAGCGACTGGTAGGTCCGGGCCCCACCCATGCGAGCAAGTGCAGCCAGCGCCAAGGCGGCGGAAACCAAGCCCCCGAGCGTCTCCTCGACAAGCATAAGAACCATGCCGTTGTTGAGCATAGACGCGCCGGTCCCGTCCCACGACAACCCGAATATGAACGCCCCCGCCGCCGCTCCGGCAAGCGGCTGCCAGACGGAGCGCAGGGCCACCCAGAGACGCAGCATTGGCGAGTCGTCAGGCCGCGCCTTGCCTTCCGTGCCGTCATTCGATGCCGTCCCAGCATCGGCTTGCCAGTCCCTCTCAAGCGGAGCTCTCGCCGCCCGCATGCAGCATGCAACAGAGGTGGCGAGCAGGGCAAGGCAGCACGCGAAAACTGTCGCAAGGGCATCCGAGGCAACGCACACGCAGCAGCATCCGGCATAGAGCGCGCAGGAGACGCCGAGCGCCCAGGCGGTCTCCCGCAGGATGGAGCCGAAGTCGCCCAGACGGGCAAAGATGCGCATCCAGGGCAGGGCGAGCAGGGTCAGCCCCGCACCGCACGCGAACCCGGCAACGTCCATGCTGCCGGAGCCGAGGGCGAACTGGGTGTCAGGCAGAGACAGCCGGCATGCGACCCCTCCCACGGCAAAGGCGCACCCTGCAAAAGTCTGCATTGCCATCGGCCGCCATGCCCGCGAGGCGGACGGCCCACCCTGTCCGTACGTCTGCGCGTAGCACGCCAGGCAACCGAGCGCGCCCATCGCCACAAATCCTGACAGGATGGCCGCAAGAAACGGCTTGTAAGCCTCCACGCCGGCAGACAGGGCGAGCGGGCCCGTGCGCTGAACAAGCAGCAGGGCGAGCGCCGCCAAGCATCCGAGGCCCACGGCGCAGGCCGCGTGCATCTGTCGGACGTTCGGCTGTGCGTCTTTTCTCAAGCTGTCGCGTTGCATGCTCGGGCTCCCCTGCTGTCAGCGTGTCAATCCCCATTGTACGCGCATGCGCGCTACCGGAAAACAGCGCTAGCGTTTTGCTGTTTACCTCATTTCGTCGATTGCCGTGACCAGGCATTTTGGCAGAGCATGGGAGCGTGTTCCGTTTGTTTTGGCGGTTGGTTACCGAGAGGAGCTTGGCATGGCACGAGACATCGCACGGAGGGACTTCATCGCAGGGGCGGGCGCTGCGAGCGTCGCGGCGGCCGGCGCGGTCGGCCTGGCGGCAGGCACCGAGCTCGCCCGCGCCGATGCGACGGCAGGCGCGGGCGCCGCGAAAACCCCGTGGGGCACCTTTGACGAGAATGGCACGTTCACCCCGTCGTTCCTCATCCCGCCCGCGCCCGTGGACGAGGCGGACATCGTCGAGGAGTACGAGGCGGACGTGGTCGTCGTCGGCATGGGCATGGCCGGCATCTGCGCCGCACGCAGCGCTCTCGAGAACGGCGCAAGCGTCTTCGCGGTGGAGAAAAGCGAGACTTGGCATCTTCACTCGCACCAGATCAGCGCGGTGAACAGCAAGCTCTTCAAGGACGCCGGCCTGGAGATGCCCCAGGAAGAGATCGACTTCATCGTCGCCAAAGAGGCCGAGACATACCGCGAGCGCACGAGCTCGGCGCTCTGGAAATATACGATCGAGCACTGTGGCGAGGACTTCGACTGGTACCTGGAGCCCTGCCCCAAGTACACAGTCATCGACCCCAACACCCTGCCCGCCGAGACGGATCTGGACTACAAGGCCATCCTCAACATCTGCACGAGTGGCCTGGCACCTCAGGCCGGCCGCCACTTCGATGACGTGAGCGAAGAGCGCGAGCAGGCGGCACGTGAGGGTGGCCCTTATATCAACCTGTTCAACAACCCCGTAAACCCCAACTGGGACTACACCACGGAGCGCTGGCCCATGTTCCCCGGCGTCATCGCCATCGAGCCCGACCAGACCGAGGTCGGCCGTTACTCGGCCGAGTACGTCGAGGCCAACGCCACGGTGCGCTACTCCTGCTGGGCCAAGCAGCTCGAGCGCGACGAGACGGGCCGCGTGACGGGCCTTGTCTTCGCGGACATCGACGACAAGCTCTACCGCGTGAAGGCCAAGAACGGCGTCGTCCTCGCCACGGGCAGCTACGGCGGCAACAGGCAGATGATCGACTACTACAACCGTACGGGCGGTCTGTGCCCCGACCCGGGCTGGGTGGATGTGGACGCGCGCGGCGAGTTCTGCGACATGGGCGAGGGCCTCTCCATGGCGGCGTGGGCCGGCGCGGCCATCGACCCGCAGGACACCCACACCTTCGTGTCCGATTCGAGCGGCGGCTCGCTGGGCTGCGACGCCTTCCTGCTCGTGGACGTCAACGGCAGGCGCTTCATGAACGAGGACGTCACGGGCGAGATCCTGGGCCACAAGTCCATCCGCATGCCGCAGGGCACCATGTGGCAGATCTTCGACGACGACTACCCCGACCAGGTGGGCAGCATGCCCATCGGCCACCGCTGCATCTGGAAGATCGTGGACAGCGTGGAGGAGATTCCGCTCGGCCTGTTCTTCGACCCCATCGGCATGCTCACGCGCTCCGAGGTCGAAGCCATGACCACCTACATCTGCGACACGGTGGATGAGCTGGCCGAGAAGATGGGCGTGCCCGCCGACACGCTCCAGGCCACAATCGACCGCTACAACGAGCTGTACGACAAGGGGGTGGACGAGGACTTCGGCAAGCGGGCGGACCGCCTGGCGCCCGTACGCAAGCCCCCGTACTACGCGAGCAAGGTAACGGTGCCCATCGTGCGCCTGTACTACGGCGGTGTGCGCGTGGACGAGGGGCTGCATGCCCTCAACACCGACCAGGAGCCGATGCAGGGCCTCTACGTGGCCGGGTCGCTCGTGGGCAACCGCTTCCACGGCTGCTACCCCAACCTGCTCATGGGCCAGAACCATGCCGGCTGCACCGTGTTCGGCCGCCTTGCCGGCAAGAATGCCGCACTGGGAATCTAACGACGCCTCTCATGGTCGGGGTCGGGTGCCGCATTCGTCGACGATGCGACACCCGACCCATTGCCGCAATTCAGCAGTGTCCGCCAGTCAGATGAAAGGAAGAGAACATGGATACCACCGCCATGACACGCAAGAGTTTTGTCGTTGGGACCGGAGCCCTGGGAGCGATTGCCGCAGCAGCGCCCGCTGGGTTCGTAAACCCCGCGTTTGCTGACGAGGCGACCACCAGGTCCGCGACCTCCTGGCGCATGGCCCCCGAGCCTGTGCACGCCGACCAGATCGTGCAGGCCCTCGAGGCCGACGTCGTCGTGTGCGGCGCGAGCCACGCTGGCGCGGCGGCCGCCCGAGCCGCCGTTGAGGCAGGTGCCTCGGTCATCCTCGTCGAGAAGCAGGACGGCGACGAATACATGGGCCAGGGCAACGACATCGGCCACATCAACTCAGAGTACCTCGCCTCCCAGGGCGTGCCCAAGGTGGACGAGAACGAGTTCTTCACTAACTGGATGGTGAACGCTGGCAACCGCGCCAACGCGGACCTGGTCCGTTCCTTCGTGCGCAACTGCGGGGCCACCTTCGACTGGTGGCTCGAGCCGCTGCCCGAGGACGGCGTGGCCTCCATAAATGTGGATTTCTGGCCCGAGACTCCCAACACGCTGCACGAGCTCAACACCGGCTACAAGTACTGGATCGGCACGCCGCAGCTCTACGGCACCCTGGCGGACGGCACGGCGTTCGACATGACGGCCGCATACCGGGTCATCCACCAGTACCTGGCCGACGAGGGTGTGGACATCCACTTCAACTGCGAGGCCCAACAGCTCGTTCAGGATGCCAACGGCCGGGTGACCGGCGTCGTCGCTATGAACGCCGATGGCTCCTATGTACAGTTCAGCGCCAAGAAGGGCGTCATCCTAGCCACGGGCGACTTCTCGGGCAACATGGAGATGTGCGAGGACCTGCTCCAGTCCCAGTTGAGCGCGCTCGAGGAGGGCGAGGAAATGTTCGGCCTGGGTCGGGACGGCCGCGGTATCCAGATGGCCGTGTGGGCCGGCGGGCGCCTCGAGCCAACGCCGATGCCCATCCTGGGCGACTTCGACTCGGCCGTACCCTCCAAGTACCAGGCCCTCTGGCTTGACGTCGACTGCAAGCGCTTTATGAACGAGTGCGTGGGCGACTACGTGCAGACCGGTTTCGCCAACGTGCGCCGCAAGCATGGCAACCGCTACATTGTGTTCGACTCGAGCATCACCGAGTCGCTCACTTACAACGTGCCCGCCCATGCCGCGTTCGACCCAACAGAGGACGGCGCCATCGAGGGGTTCCAGGCCCAGCTCGACGAGGCCTACGCCGCCGGCGCGAGCGGGTACGAGCAGGAGCGTGGCGGCACGGTCTTCGCGGCCGACGACCTGGACACGCTCGTCTCCTACGTCGGCCTGACCGACGAGCAGGCGGCCAACTTCAAGGCCTCGGTCGAGCGCTACAACGAGGTGTGCAACGCCGGCATTGACGACGACTACGGCAAGGACCCCCGCCTGCTGTTCCCCGTGGCCGAGCCCCCGTTCTACGCGGTGGTCACCACCCAGGGCCGCTTGGGCACCATGCTCTCTACGAACGGTGGCGTGGAAACCACGGCCGACCAGCAGGTCCTCGATATGGCACGTAACCCCATCCCGGGACTGTACGCCACGGGCAACTGCTGCGGCCTACGTTTCGGGCCGGCTTACTTCACGCCCGTCGCCGGCGTGTCCATCGGTATCGCCATCACGCTCGGCCGCGAAGTCGGCAAGACTGTCGCCGCGCTGTAACGAATCCCAATCGTACCTCCATCGGAGCTGCTCGACGGTAGCCTCCCCGCGGCGCGCCTACGCGCGCGTCGGGGAGGCTTTTATGGTGGCCGGCGTACGCAGCGGCTTCCGTTACGTCCTCGACGCCTTCTGCGCCATCAACGTCGGCGAGGTACCCGTGACGTTCTTCAGAAAGGGTGTCAACCCGATCCTGCTACGCGTCTCTTACGACAGGCTTGGCCAGACGCTCGTCGCCGAGTCCGGCATCCGCTGCGCGAGACGCTCATCGCCCAGACGGGCGCAACACCGGAGGCACGCTGGAACTTCCTGAAAATGGCTGATAAGGTGGCAGGCGGCCATCTGCCGGGAAAGCGCCAGCGATGCGAGCAGCGCGAGGATCCCGCGTTCTAGGAGGGAAAAGTGGACGAGAGCACCAGGGAGGCCATAGGCTACTACGACGCCAACGCGGCGGGTTATGTGGCGGACACCGCCGGCGTCGAGTTCGGCGAGCTCCAGCGCGAGTTCGCGCGGCGTCTGCCGAAGGGCGGCCGCGTCCTCGACCTGGGCTGCGGGTCGGGCCGCGACTCCCTCGCGTTCCTGAAGGCGGGGCTTGCGGTGGACGCCGTCGACGGAAGCGCGCAGATGGTCAAGGCGGCGAGCGAGCTCACGGGACTCCCCGTCGCGCACGCGACCTTCTCCGACTACGAGCCACAAGGCCCCTACGACGGCATCTGGGCGTGCAGCAGCCTGCTCCACGTGCCGGCGGCAAAGCTTGCCGCCATCATCTCCAAGTACGCACGCGCCCTCGCGCCCGGCGGCACCTTCTACCTCAGCTTCAAACTGGGTGCCCACGACGGCATGCGCAACGGCCGCTGGTTCACCGACCTCGACGAGCCCGCCCTGCGCGCCCTCGTCGCCGAGGTCCCCGGGCCCCGGGTCGACCGCGTCGACGTCACGGGCGACGCCCGCCCCGGCCGCTGCGGCGAGAAGTGGCTCAACGCCTGGTGCGTGAGGGGGTAGGCAAGCCCGAGCCCCGCGGCACGGCCGCCGGTCGCGGTGGGACCGGCCCGCTATTTGGCCCCCGGCCCCCGCCGCTCGAAAAGACGCCGGACTCGGACGCCCACCCTCGCCGGCCGGTCGTCCCCTCCGTCGGCGGCCAGTCGCCCCTAAAGCAGGTGCGCCATGTACAGCGGGAGCCTCACGAGGTCGCCCTCGTCGCTCATCGGCTTGGGGTGCAGCACGTACTGCGTGCCCACGCGGCCCCCGAACTTCGCCTTGAACTTCTCGAGCGACCTCGTGCCGTAGCGTTTCGTCGACTTCACCTCGACGGGCGACACGCGCATGCGCCCGGCCGCGTTGTCGTACCCCTTCGAGATGAGGGAGTCGACCCCCATCGTGTTCTCGCTGGCCGCGTCGTCGCGCCGCGAGTAGAAGAACAGCCGTCGGCCGCTCGCGACGAGCTGCTGGGCGACGGCGTTCTCGGCGAACATCCCCTCGTCTGTCTCGAGCTTTCCCAGGAGGATGTCGCGGTGGACCTCGTGGGGGGTCTGATCGCTGTCGGCGAAGAGCTGCGCCACCAGCGGGCCGGTGTCCGCCATGTAGCATTTGAACGAGCCCTCGTCCATCGTTGAGGACAGGCCGACGGAGGGGTCCCCGACCCCATGGCACGTGCAGCTTATGCAGGCGTCGGAAAGCCAGAAGAAGGCGTCGGCGTACTCCCTGCCCCGGGCGCTTTTATCGAGGGACGAGAGCCTGAACTTGCGGTCATGGCGGGCAAGCTGGCCCGAGAGGGTCGAGAAGACGCGCTTGATGCGCGTCGCATCGGAGGCGCCGAACTTCTCGATGTCGTTGCGGTACAGTGCGAGAATGTCGCGCTTGACCCTGTCCACCTCGCCGAAATCCCTCTCGGCAAGGTACGCCCCCACCGCCTGGGGCATGCCCCCCACCAGCATGTACTCCCTGAACAGCCTCTCCGCCTTGCGGTGGAGCGCCTCGGGGAGGGGCCTCAGGGCGTCGTACGACGCACGGGTGACGGCCGCCAGCCCCTCCTCCCCCGACGCCCAGAGGAACTCCTCGAAGTCGAGCGGGTTGAGCCTTATCGCCCGCTCCTCAGACGGGATGACGATGTCTTTGACGTTCAGCCTTATCGATATGAGAGAGCCCGTCTCGATGTAGTCGTAACGCCCGTCGGCTACCAGCTGCTTGACGAACTCCCTGGCCGGAGGAAAGCGTTGGACTTCGTCGAACACGACAACCGACTCGCGCCTGGGCAGCGAAACGCCCATGTAGGCCTGCAGGTACATGAAGAACGAGTCGATGTCGTCGCGGTATTGCGCGAACAGGCCTTTTACCTCGTCGGACACCGTGGAGAAGTCGATGAGGCGGCAGGCGACTGTTTGTCGAGAGAGCGCCGACAACTTGAGTAGCGCGAGTACTCCGCGTTCCAGGAGGAAAAATGGACAAGAGCACCAGGGAGACCATAGGCTACTGCGACGCCAACGCGGCGGAAACCGCCGACGCCGAATTCGGAGAGTTCCGGCGTCGAGTTCGTGCGGCGCCTGCCGAGGGGCGGACGTATCCTCGACCACGGCTGCGAGTCGGGCCGCGCCCTCGGCACGGCCGAGGATTGCGGCGAGAGGCACTCCGGTCGGCTGTCGCGGCCCTTCCAGGGTCAGGGGCGGGAGACCCCCACGGATTGGGTTCGCGCCGTATCGTCAAGCGGGAAAATCGGTTCAAGCGCCCTCGAGTTTCCGCTCGACCCATGATATAAATAAGTTGGTTTTCCTCCATAGGAAGGCTTCCAAGTGCCGGGGACGTTTTCCCCGGCCCTTTTCATTTTCAGGGGAACAATGCGAGGGCTCGGCGTCTTCGTCGACGCGTCGGGAAGCGACGGCCTCTCCGACCGCCACTACCTGCTCACCGTCGTCATGCACGACCAGTCCGAGAGCATCGCGGACTCGATCGAGTCGTACGAGAGCGCCCTGCGCGCCAAGGGGCTCCCGGACATACCCTTCCACACGTCGCCCCTCATGAACGGCAAGGACATGTACTCGGGGCTCGACCTGGGTACGCGCAAGGCGCTGCTCGGCTCGTTCCGCGTCTTCTTCCGCCACACGCCCGTGAGGTACCACACCTTCGCGTACGCTACCAAGCAGTTCGCCTCGCTCGAGAGGCTCGCGGGGACGACGCGCAGGGACCTTGTGAACTTCCTGTTCGACAACCTCGCGGAGCTGCAGGGCTACGACGCGGTCAAGGTCTACTACGACAACGGCCAACGCTCCATCGCCGAGTCCCTCCACCTCGCGATCGAGTACGCGCTGTCGAGGGACACGGTCGTCTACCGCTCGGCGCAGCCCTGCGAGTACCGGCTCTCGCAGGCGGCGGACTGCATCTGCACCATGGAGCTCACCGCGATCAAGTTCGCGGAGCACGCGACCACAGCCACGGACGAGAAGTTCTTCGGCAAGTGGTCGGATTTCAAGAAGGGCATACTGAAGGAGACGCGAAAGAAGCTCGTCTAGACGATGGGCAAGTAGCCCTGCCTCGGCCTTGGTGCCGAAACCCAGCAGGCACCATGTCGTTGCCCACTGCGACAATGCAGCTCCTCGGTTCAGCGACGACGCCTGGTCTGCGCAGCAGCCGCCTCGACGGTGTCGATGAGCTCGTCCTGGCTGTGGACGCCCGTCTTGGCGTAGATGTTCCTGCGATGCGAGACGGCCGTCCCCTGCGATATCCCCAAATCGCTGCAGACGCGCGAGAGCGTGTAGCCCCTTGCCAGCACCTGAAGAACCTCTCCCTCTCGGGGAGTAAGGCCGAATTGCTCGGCAACGATGCGGCATTGTTTTACCAGCGATTCGCCTCGAGAATTGCCGAAAGTGTTCCTGGCGGCGTCCGCATACGCGGCAACAAAGTCCTCCCGGTCGAGGAACAGCAGGTTTGTGGCAATGACGCTAAACGCGATGCAGGCTATGGCCTGGAGATAGATCGAGTAGGTTCCAGAGATGACGCCCGACGTCTTCCCGGCGAAGGCGATGAGGCACCCTAGGGCGCCGCCGGCCGCCGCCCCTGCGCACATCCCGCCCCACGACCGGACGAGGCCCCTGTTTCGCCGGGAGGCAAGATCGCAGGCCAGCAACGGGGCGAGAACTATAAAGGCCGCCAGGGCGGCGTACGTGAAGAAGAAGGCAAAGTGAAGGGACTCTTCTGTTCCCGGGTTGAAGGGGAAATACGCCATAAACACCGGGAAGACAAGCAGCTTATAGGCGAGGTGCTCCACGCTGTCAGAGTGCGTGGCCTTGCCCAGGAAGAGGAACGCCAGCGCAAAGAACCCGCCGGGGATGAACGCGACCGTTATCCAACCCTCCGCCTTGCCGAATGTCGTCATGAGGAAATTGCACGTCATGAGCAGGAGCGTCCCGGACAGCAGGGCCGAGGAGGCTCCATGGCGCAAGCCCAACGAGGACGGGCCCACGAAACGGGCCTTGCGACGCTGCAGCTCAGCCATGAGGTCGGCCACGACCGCGCCGTTGCACGCCCGCTTGTCTACCGCATTAAAGACAATGCACGACACCACAGGGAGGAGAAACGAACCCATTCCCAATATCGGCGCGCAGGCGCCCCCAAAACCAGATGCGACTGACAGCGCGATAAAGAAGAACGAGCTGGCAATTGGCCAGAGGGGCACGTTGCCGAGCGCCTTGAGGTTAGCCCGCCAATCCTGCCCCAGCGATTGGATCAGCATCATCCAGGCCGCCTGTATACAAGCACCGCCCAAGCAGGCAAGCGACAGCGCAAGGGCGCAGAAAGCCCCATTGAACGCGGGAGCAAACTCATTGATGAGCAGGACCACGAACCCCACGGTCGCAGCTGCCCCGCCGAGAGCGCAGAGCGACCGACGCCCTTGAATGCGAGCCGAGGCACCGGACAGGCTCAGGGCAAGCCAGCCCAGCGCCGTGGCCAGGCAGGCCGGCAACGCGCATTCGAGGAAGACGCCCACGGAAAGCTCGCCCGCGCTGTAGACGTGAGCGATGCAGGCCACGGCCGCCTGCCAGCCGGGCGCGAGGGAGACCCCCGCCGCGCATGCGATGGGCAACGCCGCGGCGGCGCAGATTGGCGGCTCGGCCGGCGACACAAGGTCAGCCGCCAGTTTGCGATCTGGCCTATCAGGGGAATCGCCTCTAGCCATCATTGCAGCCCTCCGGTGACTTGCTGTGCGGCAAGCAGAAGTACCCGCCCATTCTCGCGCATCTTTGCGTTGCAGGCAAACGGCAAAATCATCTGATTCAGAGGATGCGTTCCATCAGGGAATTCGCGTGCGTCATCTGATTCGTTTTCCCAACCATCTCTCCAGTGGGTTGGCTGGTTGTCCGGGTTTGCCTTACGTTCGCAACAACGCACGGTGACGGGCAAGGGGCCCGGGCCGGCGAAACCCGAGGAGGGCATCATGGAAAACGTAACGCGCAGGAACTTCATCACCGGCACCGCCATGGCAGGCGTCGCGGCCGCCGCGGCGAGCGTCGCGCACGCCGACGAGGCCGATGCCGGCTGGCTTCCCGAGAAGTGGGACTACGAGTGCGACTTCCTCGTCATCGGATACGGCGGCGCGGGACTGTGGGCGGCCCTGACCGCAGCCGACGAGGGCGGCGCCGAGGTCATCTGCCTTGAGAAGGCCCCGGTGCGCGGCGGCGGCAACACCTCTATCAACATGGGCGAGTTCACCTACACCGAGGACGTCGAGGGCTGCGCCAAGTACATCACGGGTTTCTCGCAGGGCATGATATCCGACGAGATGGCCCACGCCTGGGCCGAGGAGTGCGCACGCGACTTCGAGTACGCCGAGAAGTGGGGGTGCTCGCCGGTCAAGCTCGACGGCTCCATGGCATCCGGCTTCACCAAGAACTGCGAGTACCCCGAGTACGACGTGGACAACGCCATGCGCATCGCCCGTCTCTCCGACCAGGGCAACAGCTCCGAGGGCTGGGCGATCCTCGACCAAGCCGCCAAGGACCTCGGCGTCCAGATCGTCTTCGGCTGCCATGACGAAACCCTTATCCAAAACCCCCAGACCAAGGAGATCGTCGGCTGCTACACCCTCATTGGCGACGACGACGCCCCCAAGGCCGTCAAGGCCCGCAAGGCGACGCTTCTTTCGACCGGCGGCTTCGAGTTCAATGAGGAGATGCACCGCGAGTACCTCAAGGTATACCCCTGCCGCGGGTTCTACGGCTGGCCCTTCAACGAGGGAGACGGGCACCGCATGGCGCTCGAGGTCGGCGGCGTAATGCGGAACATGGGCCAGCTCATCGGCTCCACCACGCCCAACTTCCCGAACAACGACTACAAGTACGGCATCTCCTGCTCGCCCAAGGGCAACGGCTACATAAATGTCGACCGCACCGGCAAGCGCTTCATGAGCGAGACCGGCAGGTTCGACCCCCACAACGGCTGGCACCCCTATGTCCTCTTCGAAGACTCGATCTGCGACTTCTCCCGCGTCCCCACATGGACCATCTTCGACGCCAACGGCATCACCGGTCGCCTCGGCCCCCTTGCCGACTCCAGCACCATGTCGATGTACTGCGAGGGGCTGCCCGCCGAGTGCGGCGCCTACGGCGGCTGGAGCGAGGACAACTCGAGAGAGCTCGAGCTGGGCTGGATAAAGAAGGGCGACACGCTCGAGGAGCTCATCGCCGACATGGCAAACCCCGACGCCTATGTGGACGACAAGATGGACGCCGAGACCCTGAGGGCCTCCATCGAGCGCTGGAACGAGATGTGCGAGGCCGGCGAGGACACCGAGTTCGGCCGCGACGCCTCCACGCTTGAGCCCATCGCCACGCCCCCCTACTATGCGATCGCCAACTACCCCGGCGGCTGCACGACCCTAGGCGGCCCGCTGAAGAACGAGCACGCCCAGCTGCTCGACGGCAAGGGCGAGGTCATTCCCAGGCTCTATGCGGCCGGCTCCATCAGCAACTTCCAGGAACACACCTACGGAATCTCCGGCGGCGGCAACGCCGAGAACATGGTCTGGGGCCGCATCGCCGCCCGCCACGGCTGCGCCCTCGAACCCTGGGACGCCGAGTAAGTCACAAGACCTCCGAATAGCAATAGTGTGCCCCGGTTGCCCATTGCAACAACCGGGGCACACCTACTTTACAAGGGCGCGCGCAATCTCCACCAGAGGTTGCATCGGCGCCTCAATGCCGCCCGGCGGCTTCACTGTGCCGACGGCAAACACCCACGCGCCGCACGAGAGATACGGCCGCCGAGCGCAGAGCGGGACCGGAAAGCCCAGGATTGACCCATACTTCCCACCGTCAGGCAAAGACGGACTGGACAGGAGCGCATCCATGGCATTGAACCGCAAAGCGGCAGAGGAGTTTGCCCGCTACTGGGCGGGCAGGGGCGACGAGAAGGGCGAGACCCAGCAGTTCTGGATAGACCTGCTGCAGAACGTGCTGGGCAACGACGACGCCCTGCGGCACCTGCGCTTCGAGGCCCGCGTCGACACCGAGGCCGGCAGCTCGAAGGGCTTCGCCGACGTCACCGTCATGCGCGCCGACGGGCGCGGGGCGCTCGCCATGGTCGAGCAGAAGTCCGCCAACGTCGACCTGGACAAGCCCGAGCAGCGCCAGGGGCGCATGGTGACCCCCGTGCAGCAGTGCCGCGCCTACGCCGAGGCCCTGCCCTTCAACGAGCAGCCACGCTGGGTGCTCACCTGCAACTTCAAGGCAATACGCGCCTACGACCGCAACATGGACCCGCTCTGCTCCAAGGCCCCGGCCTTGGAGCTGGCCCTTTCGGACCTGCCGCGCAACCTCGACGCGCTCTCGTTCCTCACGGGGGGGGCGACTCGGCCCCGGTACTCTCCCACGAGGTGTCGGTGCAGGCCGGCGCACTCATGGGCAGGATGCATGACATGCTCGCCAACTCCTTCGCCACGGTCATGGACCCCGACGACCCGGCCGTCCACCACGCCCTCTCCGTCATATGCACGCGCCTGATGTTCCTCATGTTCTGCGAGGACGCGGGCCTCATCCCCGCAAGCGCCTTCCGCGACTTCCTGCGCGAGACCAAGGCCGAGAGGCTGCGCAAGGCCCTGGCAGACCTGTTCGTGTGGCTCGACACGCCCGACTCCGAGCGCGACCCATTCGAGGCGAGGGACGGTGCCTTCAGAGCGTTCCCCTACATGAACGGCGGCCTGTTCGCCGAGAAGGTCCAGGTGCCCACCATCGACGAGACGCTGCGCACCGAGCTCATCATCCACGGCTGCCAGGAGTTCGACTGGTCCGGCGTCTCCCCCACGGTGTTCGGCTCCATCTTCGAGGGCGCGCTCAGCCACGACAGGCGGCGCGCGGGCGGCATGCACTACACGAGCCCGGAGAATATCCACAGGCTCATAGACCCGCTGTTCCTGGACGGCCTGAAGGCCGAGCTGGCCGAGGCGCTCGACAAGCCGATCGCGGGAGGGGGCAGGACCAAGGCGCTGCAGCGCCTGCACGACAAGGTCGGCGGCCTCTCGTTCCTCGACCCGGCGTGCGGCTCGGGCAACTTCCTCACCGAGACCTACGTGGAGCTGCGCAAGCTCGAGAACCGCATCCTGCTCGAGCTCAACCGCGAGGAGAGCCTGCGCTTCAACTTCCACGGCATCGAGATCAACGACTTCGCCTGCTGCGTGGCCCGCACGGCCCTCTGGATCGCCGAGAAGCAGGCCGACATGGACACCGCCAAGGTTGTGTGCCGCGTCTACGACGAGCTGCCCCTCACCGACTACGGCTGCATCGTGCAGGGAAACGCGCTTCGTATGGACTGGAACGACATGGTGCCCGCCGGGGAGTGCGACTACGTTATCGGCAACCCGCCGTTCATCGGGTACTCGAACCTAACCGAGGGTCAGAAGGAGGACCGCGCCAGCATTTTCGGCAAAGACGGCGGCACCCTCGACTACGTGGCGTGCTGGTACAAAAAGGCCTCCGACTACATCAAGGGCCTCCCAACACGGTGCGCCCTCGTCTCCACGAACTCCATCTGCCAGGGCCAGCAGGTCGAGCCCCTTTGGAGGCCCCTCTTCGAGGACGGCGTCCACATCGACTTCGCCCACCGAACGTTCGTCTGGAACTCCGAGGCCACCGACGAGGCCCACGTCCACGTGGTGATTGTCGGCTTCTCCCGTGCCGACGTTGAGCTCAAGCTGCTTTTCGACGAAGGCGGCCGACAGGAGGTCGACCACATCAACGCCTATCTGGCACCCGTTCCCGACGCGTTCATCGCCAAACGGAATTCCCCCCTCTGTAACGTCCTCCCCATGGTGCGGGGATGCCAGCCCACCGATGACGGGGCACTTCTGCTCACACAGGATGAACGCGACGAGCTGCTGAAGCGGGAACCGGTGGCGGAGCCATACGTCATACATCAGGCCGTTCTCAATGGGGGCGGAGTACATAAACGGCATCCCCCGCTACTGCCTTTGGATGGACGGCGCGGACCCCGCGGCACTGCTCAAGCCGCCGCTCGTCCGCGAGCGCGTCGGGCGCATGCGTGAAATCCGACTGCAGTCCAAAAAGGCAGCGATCCAAAAGAAGGCGGCAACGCCGTGGCTCTTTGACGAGGTGCGCCCGTCAAAGGGTGACAGTTATATCGCCGCGCCCTCAGTTTCCTCCGGCCGTCGCAAGTACGTCCCGATGGGATTCGTTTCCAACGGGATGATTCCGGGCAACAAACTGTTCTTCATTTCGGACAGCGGCCTCTATGAGTTCGGAATCCTGGAGAGCCAGTTCCAAAACGCCTGGATGCGGCTCGTCGCGGGCCGCCTCAAGAGCGACTACAACTTCTCCAACACAATCGTCTACAACAACTTCGTCTGGTCAGACGCAACGCCCGAGCAGCTCTCACGAATCGAAGCGTGTGCCCAGGCGGCGCTCGATGCCCGGGCGACCCACCCCGACGCCACCCTCGTCAAGACGTACGACCCAGACAATGACTTCCTCTTCGGCGACCTCCTGGCCGCCCACAGCGCCCTCGACGCGGCCATAGAGGCCGCCTACGGCGTCGACTTCAAGGGCGACGAGGAGAAGATCGTCGCCCACCTCTTCAAGCTCTACGCCGAGAAGACCGGGCAGGCCGAATAGCCCGGACATGCACGGCGTCGCGCCGCGCCCAAGCGCCGCCTGCCGCTCAGCGCGACGGGCCCCGGTAGCCTGCGCCGCCGGGACCCGTCGTATCAATCATATAAGCAAGCTACTTGGCAAAAGGCCCACTACTCGACGGTGCTCTCCAGGTCGCCGCACATGGCCTTGACCGAGAGGATGCCGAACACGAAGCCGCGGCCGATGGAGCCGCCGGGGAGGTGCAGCGGGTACTCGTGGCCGTAGAAGGAGCCGGCCGCGTCACCGCAGGCGTACAGGCCGTTGAACGGCTCGTCGTCGTCGCGCAGGACGCGCAGGTCGTCGTTGACCTGGACGCCGCCCACGGAGGCGAGCACGGAGGGGACGCGCTTGATGGCGTAGAACGGGGGCTCCTTGATGGCGAGGTAGGGCAGGAAGTCGGCGCGCACGCCGAAGTCGTCGTCATTGCCCTTCTCGATCAGCTCGTTGTAGCGGGCGACGGTGGCCACGAGGTTCTCGGCGTCGATGCCGTAGCACTCGGCCAGCTCCTCGATGGTGTCGGCCTGCTTGATGGCACCGGTCTCCAGGAAGTGCTCCCAGTTGCCCTTGGGGTCGGGGTTCTCGCGGGAGTGGCTGTTGGGGTGCGGGAAGTAGTCGGCGGCCTCGCAGTTGTCGAACCAGTTGGAGTCGCAGATCTGGAAGGCGACCTTCTCGGGCTGCAGGGAGACGGAGGTCACGACGGCCTGGTAGTCCATGTTCTCGTTGCCGAAGCGCTTGCCGTTGATGTTGACGCGCAGCCACGGGATGCCGGAGAGGGGCGCGTTGCCCTCAGGCAGCCAGGTGGGGTCGAAGTGCATCATCAGGGCGTGGGGCGCGGGGGTGATCTTCGCGCCGATCCAGGAGCCCATGCGCACGGCGTCGCCGGTATTGTTGGGATAGCCGTGCAGGCTGCGCACGCCGGAGAGCAGCGGGCAGAAGCACTCGACCATCTCGGGGTCGTCGGTCACGTCGCCGCAGGCCAGCAAGACGCCCTTGGAGGCGTTCACCTTGATGTACTCCCCGTCGGCGTTCTGGCCGATTGCACCGGTGACGGTCGCGCCGTCCTCGGAGGTGCACAGGCGCACCGCGGGGGTGTCCCACAGCATCTGGGCACCGGCCTGCTCGGCCTTGTCGCTCATGAGGGTGAGGAGCTCCGCGAAACGGACGTAGCGGCTCTGGAAGTCGTCGGCGTTGAACCAGCCGATGGTCTGCCCCTGCTCGACGATCTGGGGCTCGATCTCGGTGGTCTGGTCGAGGATCCAGTCCATGACCTCGCCGCCGCGCTCGATGAACATCTTCACCAGGACGCCGTTCTCGCGACCGTTGGTGTAGTTGACGAAGTCCGAGAACAGCTCGGTGGTGTTGAAGGGCTCGCCGCCGGACTCGAGCCACGCCTTGTTGTTGATGGCGTTGGCGCACCAGCCGTTGGAGATGGCGTGGTCGCCCTTCTGGAGCACGACGGTGCTCAGGCCGTGGGTGGCCGCGTACAGGGCCGAGGGAGCGCCGCCGGCGCCCAGGCCGATGATGCAGACGTCGCAGTCGATGGTCTGGGAGATCTGGTCGTCGGTGATGTCGGCAGGCTTCTCGGACCAGCTCCAGGCGCCCTTGGCGGGGGCCTCGGCGGCCTCGTCGGCCACCGCGAGACCGGCTACGGCGGTGGCACCTGCTGCGACCGCAGCGGTTCCAGCGACAAAACTACGGCGTGACATTTCCATGGCGGTGCTCCTTTTCTCGATTTTCGGCGGTTGCCCAGCGCTTGCCCGCATCGCCGCTGCAACCCCGACCCTTTTGTCCACCGCGTCCGGCGACGCCGCCGCGGCTGATTCCGAAGATAGGCACCGCCCACCATCCGCACATCACCTGAGCTGCTTTTTCGTTGGGTGAAACCGAATCTAACCCACCCATCACCCAACTCCTCCCCTTGCGAGAAAGAACGGGGTGATATGATTTGGCCCTGTATCCAAGACCAGCCAAGGACCGCTGCGACGCAAGGAACGGGGGCGGAAGCCGCACATGGTCGCACAGCACACCGAAGGGTCGTTCGCCGCCCGCGCCGAGGCCGCATGGCAAAGGATCTTTGTCGTCCCATTCTGTTTCATGGGCATGGGCATCTTCCGCATCTGGACCGAGACGCTCTATGCGAACAACCAGATCGGTTTCCCGGCCCTCTCGGTCCCCTTCGCCCTCCCCGTGCCGTTCGTCGACGGCTACTCGTTCTTCGACTTCGCAAG
The DNA here is from genome assembly GCA_019420325.1 of Coriobacteriaceae bacterium. Taxonomy (GTDB): domain Bacteria; phylum Actinomycetota; class Coriobacteriia; order Coriobacteriales; family UMGS124; genus UMGS124. Next base: position 23,864 of record JAHZHK010000022.1, read on the forward strand.
CGCGCTTGTCCTCGTCCTGCTTGCGGCCTTCGCTCGCCGGCTCGCGCCGCTCTACAGACGCCCCTGGGCGATTGCCGCCTGCGCCGCCTGCATGGTGGGAAGCGCCTGCGTCAACTTTGTAAGCCTCTTCGTGCCAGAGCTCGCCTCGGCGCTCTTTTGGCCCTCGATCGTCCTGGGAAGCATAGGCATCGCGCTCATCCTCATGCTCTGGAGCGAGTTTTACGGCTGCATCAACCCCTTGCGCATCGCCTTGTACTACTCGGCGGGCATCGCGGTGAGCTGCCTCATTCTCTGGGCGTTCAAGGGGCTGTCCCTCTGGTGGCTCTTCATCGGCACCTGCCTCATCCCCGTCGTGTCCTTGCTTTGCCTCTGGAGGTCCTACGCCACGCTGCCCCGTGACTCGTACCCTCCCGCCTACCAGGGGGACTTCTCATTCCCCTGGAAGCCGGTCACCGTAATCGGCGTGTACTCCTTCGTGTACGGCTTGCGTGGAGGCGTGTTCGCCGGCCCCCTCGCCATGAACTCGGGGGCAGGGGCCTTCATCGGGGCGGCAATCGTCTATGTGCTCGTTTGTAGGCAGATAGGCCGTGGGGCGAACACCCAGGCGGCCGACGGGGGCGAGGACGAGCCGGCGGGCGCAGCCTTCGATTTCTCCCTGCTGTACAGAATTGGGATTCCCCTCATGTTCGTGTCGCTCGTACCGCTCGAGGGCGCGCTCCCCTGGTGGGGGTTCATCGCCGACACATGCGCCCTGGCCAGCTACACGGTCCTGCTCATCCTGATCATGGCCATCCTGGGCAACCTGTCGTACCGTTACGGCGTGTGCGCGCTTTGGATATTCGCCATCGAGCGCGCCGTGAGGCTCGTCACCTCCCAATCGGGCCGCATCGTGGGCAATGCCATGCAGCCCCTCGAGGCTGACCCACTCGCCAACGCCCTGCTCCTCACCGCGATGGCCGGCCTGCTCGTCGTCGTCGCCGCGCTCTTTCTGTCTGAGAAGAGTGTCTCGTCCTCGCAGTGGGGGGTCGTCCTCAAGCCCGCCGCACAGGGCGAGACGCACGAGTTCGAGCAGAACAGGTTGGCCGTCAAATGCCACGAGCTAGCACATCAGGTGGGACTCACCGCCCGCGAGGAGGACATCCTCCTGCTCGTGGCCCAGGGCATGACCCTGGGACAGATATCCCGCGAGCTTTACATCGGGTCCAACACCGTGAAGACCCACATGAAGCACCTCTACCAGAAGCTCGACGTCCACTCCCGCGACGAGGTGTTCGCGCTCCTGGGGGTTAAGGGCGAAACCGGTCCGACGGGAAGATAAGCAGCTGGCGAACGCGACACATATGCAGTCGCCCCTCCCGCTACGCCGAAATCGAGACAAACCGGGCCGTCGCAGCCATTTGTTCAATGTTGCCCTAGCTGGCAGGAATCACATCGACTTTTTTCTTCGGGTCAATCCGAGTCGAGCGCTGCAACCCCACAGGCGCTTCTTGGCATAAGGAACGCGCTCGCCAACGGGGGCTCTCCCTCCTCGGCTAAGCCCTTTTCTTCCACCAGATTGAAGCTCAGCCGTCGATAAGGCTATTCACTTACATACAACAGCGCGACGGCGGCAAGGGGGCTGCGCACGCCATCGTCGCGCACCGCGCGTACTTTGAGCTCGTATGCACCGGGCTCTTCCGGCACATACGAGTATGTCCAATGCACGAGCAAATCGGGGTCGGAACCAGAAGTGTCGTATGAAACGAACGTCTCCCAATTATCAAAAGTAAACTCGAGGGCAACGATATGCCGACCATAGTCGTCGGCATACCCTTCATATGTAACGGTCTGCCCGACCTTGGCATACATGGGTGGGACCATGGTATTCCTCTCTTATCAATTGAAACACGCCGATTTAACCCGAGTCTAGCATTAAACCCATCCCTCAGACGCCTGCACCTCACTTTACCAGGCGGGTTAATGGGGGGTTATAAGGTGTCAATTGAATACCCCGTCGCCGATACGGCATCATCCAACACCAGTAATCCCATCTTGCGTTGCAAATGCAACAACGGGCGGGGTCACCGGCGCTTTCTGCACGCGTGCGTCACGCGCTGGAAACACGAGAGGGAATCGAAGAAAGGACGGGGCAATGAACATGAGGAAGACGCTCGTCACAGCAGGCCTGGGAGCGGTGGTCGCCCTCAGCTTCGCGGCGGCAGCCGCCATGCCGGTCTTTGCGGATGACGCAAACACCGACACGAGGCTCGGTAACAGCATCGGGTACGGTCAGGACGGCGGCACCACGCTCGACAACTACCCGGAATACGCCGAGAAGCTGACGTATGGAGAGAAGGTCGCGGCCAACGCGGAGGCCAACCAGCCCGCCCGCTACACCGACGACTTCGGCTTCACGTACCAGCCCGTCCCGAGCGATCCCAAGGGATGGAACCTGACCTACCTGAACGCCGACGAGCGCGGCTGCCTTTCATGCCACACAAGCTTCGAAGACATTGTCATGAGCCTGCCCACGAAGCACAACGTGTACGGCTCCGGCTACCCCACCCAGATCACCATCGCGAACTGCCTGGGCTGCCAGCGCAACGCCGGGTTCGGCAACACCCAGCTCTCGGTGTCCATTCACGGCATCCACAACGGATCGGCCGCCTTTGACGCCATGAACGGAAGCTGCGACTCGTGCCACTACACCTCCAATGGCGCGAGCACCGAAGGCGAGAACATGTTCGAGCTGTGGGACTATGCCAAGTACGACCTGTACAAGGGCGTCACGAACGTGTCGGCCGACGACGCGGCGCTCGACCTCAGCTACGACCAGACCACCATATCCCAAAACGACCAAATCTTCTTCGAGTCCCTCAACAACGAGCCGTCCGAGTGGCGCACCGAGTGCGACCCCACCGTCGCTGACGATTGGGTCATCACCATCGGCGGCGAGGTCGAGAACCCCCTTGAGATGAGCGTTTCCGAGCTCAAGGAAAAGTTCGGCACCAAGACGTTCACGATGAAGCAGGGCTGCATCGAGAACGCGACGGGCAATGCCTGGATTTTCCAGGCGGAACTCACCGGCATCTCCATGAAGGACATTATCGACTACGTGCAGCCGGCAGACACGGTCACCAACATCAAGTGCACGTCCGAGGACGGCTACAACATGGTCTCCCCGGCCTTTGCGAACGTGAACGTCGAGGACTGCCTCCTCGTGACCGAGATCAACGGAGAGCCCCTGCCGGCCTCACAGGGATACCCGGTCACGCTGGCCGTCCCGCGCAACTCAGCCGCAAGCTACATCAAGACCATCATGACCATCGATTTTGTGACCAAGGACGGAGGCTCCCACACGGACCTGTCCTCGGCAAGCACGCCGGTCGACCCCCATACCGGCGTTATGCAAGGCAAGCCCAACGCCACCATACTCAACTACCCCGACGGCGTAGTGCTTTCCGACCAGGCTGGCAAGCCCATGACGATCGAGGGCTACGCGGACGCCTACGACTTTCCCATCACGCGCGTCGAGTTCTCGCTTGACCACGGCAAGACCTGGACAGCGCTTGAAACGCCCGATAACGACCCGACCTGCTGGACCTACTGGCGCCTCAACTACACCCCGGCCGAGCCCGGCGCCTACCTGCTGAAGGTCCGAGCGTTCTGCGAGGACGCGGAAGGCAACGAGCTTGAGAGCTCGCGCGAGACGAACTTCCTGTTCAACGTAGAGTAAGCCAACGAGCAGCGACCAATAAGGAGGTCCAAAATGCAGAACACAAAGAAGAAGCTGCTTGCCGGCGGCGTGGCCGCCTCATTCGCCGTATCCGGCATGGTGGCCGGAATGGCTGCCGCTACCCCGGTGGCCGCAAACGCCCCCGCACACATCGACCTGGCAACAACCTCTTCTGCAAACGCGAACGTCACCGCGCAAGACGGCTTCGTTCATGCCGACGCTTCCATGGGGACGTTTGGGTTTGACCAGGGATCTGCCACGCCCAACTCCCAGATTGCAACCACATTCCGCGGGGCGACAACCGCCCTCTGCAGCGCAACGGACGACTTCGCCCAGGTGAATCCGCTTGAGTGGAAGCTGTCGGTTACAGGCGACGTGACGGACGCGTTCACCGCCCCCGTCGACGAGCTCGCGAATACCAGCGCCGTCAAGCAGACGATGACCTGCACGTGCGGCGGCAACCCGGCCGACGGGCGCGCAATCATCACGGCAGACGTCAAGGGAATCCCCGTGACATACCTTCTCGATCGCGCAAGGGCCCAGGCCGGCGTAAACACGCTGACCTTCGTCGCAAGCGACGGCACCGAGATTGCGATGCCGCTCTCTTATGCGGTCGCCCATCACGCGGTCATCTCCTACGAAATCAACGGTGAGGATTTGAGCGCATCGGTGGGCGGCAACAACCAGCTTTGGCTCACCGGCACCTCAGCGAACTACTTCATCCGCGACATCGTCGAGGTACGGGTGACCGCCGAGGAGCAGCCCCCCGCCGAGCCCGGAGAGGGCATGGACTACCCCAACAGCCCCAATGTGGGCATCGTAAGCACCCAGCTCAGCTAACAAGAGCATCGAGGGGGCGGCCGCGGCTACACCGTCGGAGCCGCCTCCTCTTTTCCGTCGGCGTCGTCGATGCCCACCAGCCCGAACAACTCGTCGCGGCTGTGGATGCCCAGCTTTTGATAGACGTGGCGTATGTGCGCCTTCGCGGTTCCATGCGCCACGCAGAGCTCAGAGCCGATCTCCGAAGCGCTCTTATGCTGGGCAAGCAAAAGGAGGACCTCCTCCTCACGCTGGGAAAGACCATGCGACGAAGCCACCTTCGAGCATGCGCGCACAAGCCGCACGCGCTCCTCGGCGGCACGCGCCCGCTCTGAGGCAGGCTGGTCGAGAATGACTTGGATGCCCCATGAGGCGCTCAGGCGGCACTTGCGGATAAACACCAGCGTCGCGAACATCAGGGCGACCACCAGAAGCGGCGCCACGCCAATGCCTGCCTGGACCAGCATCCCGTCCACAACGCGCCCAAGGATCTGAGCAGGGGTGGTCACAACCTCGTAGATACCGAACAGCCACACCGCGCTTACATCCCAGTGGTAGCAAATCGAGGCGAGCATGACCGTGATGAGCACATTTGCCGAGGTACGGCCCCAGTTGGCGCAGAAGTTTCGCCCTTCAATCGACAAATCGCCCGAAGTGGCGAGCAGGAGGAACATCGCCGCCATGAGTGGCAGGGCCGTGCCGTAAAGCCCCTCGAAGCTGATCAGGCGCCCCAGCGAGGCGATGGCCACGGTAATTGTCAGGGCACACGCCACCGTGCCCAGCGACATGACGGGACGCATGTAGCTGGAGAACGCGGACTGCATGAGGCCGTAGACAAACGAGTACACCGCGATGACCGACACAGGCTTCCAGGGAAAGGAGAAACGCGCCCAGGTGCCCTCCCTGGCTTCCGCAGCGGGCACGAGGGCGTAGCACTGGCTTAAAAGGACCATTGAGACCAGAGGAAGCAACGGCACCATCACCGGGAGCCAATCGATTTTGAAGCCCTCGTACATCCAGGACAAGCCGGCGGCAACGGCAAGAGAGGCGGAGTAGTACAGGCAGGCCCTCACCGGGGTAAGGCGGCCGTACAGCTCGCTCCACAAAAGAATGGCCAGCGTTGCGCCGATGCCGCCGACAACGGTGCTCGCCAGCAGCAACCAACCCGAAAACGGGCCCCACAGGGGGATGAACCCCAGCAACGTCGCGAAGACGAGGAGCCCCGCACAGGCAATGCGGGGCCATGCGCGCGCATGAAGCGGCGTCAGCCAGCGGGCCAACAGAACGCACGCCAGCATGGAGACGGCAAGAGCAAGGTCGAAAGCGTTCTGTGATATAAAGAACGCAGGCCCAGTGCCAAAGATCTCCTTGCTGAACGCGACATTGAGCCATGCACGATAGGCAGCAAGGCCAAGAAAAGGCAGTGGAATTCGAGAGACCGCAGTCGAAAAGCCACGCGTCAAGCGATTGGCATGCTCACATGGCTCCATTTCCCCATTCTCATCGTCGATCACGGCCGCCTCCTTGAAGCAAGATTGCTTAATACAAGGCCTATTTTCCAAACTACTACTCCCCCGCGGCAACTACCCCTCGTACGCCAGCATTCCCACCATGAACATCGGCAGGTAGAGCACCCTGCCATCGCTGTTGCAGCTCACCACGTTACACTTTTCCGCATTTCATAAGTGCCCCAGAACGCACTTTTCCGAACTTGATGGCTGTTTTGAACACTTTTCCGGGTTAAGGCATAAGCGGCAAAGCATGCATCCGTGCAAGCAAGCCCAGCAGACGTTCGCGTGCTGCGCAAGTCCATGGCACGGAGACCCCAGGCGCATTCTCGCGACACCACCGCATGAAACCAAGAGGCCCCCGCGTCCAGCTTCGGGAGCGGGGGCCTCTTGTGCGCCTACGCGGCGAACAGCTTGCGGAGCTCGCTGGCCAGGGGCTCGCGCTCGAAGACGATGAGACCCAGCAGCAGCACACATGCCACCAGGGCGCTTATCTGTGCGGGGATGTCGGTCCACACGAGGTCGCCAGCGGCAAACGCAAGCGGTACCAGGCCAAACACGACGTCAAGCAGCAGGTACTTGGCGTAGCCCGACACAAAGTCCTTCCGGAACACGCACACGAGCACAGCGTCGGTCACAAGGGCTGCCAGGCTGATGCCAGGAACCACGAACGTCGACCACGCATAGTTGCCCGTGAGCACGAAGCCCAGAAGCGCACAGGCAAGCAGCACGAGAAAGTAACGCGCCACAAGCCGCAGAAAGTCCGGCGCGTGGCCGATGATGTGCCGCACAAACGCGTAGTTGATGAGCAGCGCCAGGCACACGGTGAAAACCACGTCGCTGGGCAGCTTGACCATGCGCGTGAGGAACAGCATGACGATGATCGCCACGCCGGTGGCGAAGGCGATCACACGCATGGCGATTGCACCCGAACGCTTGAGCACGTTGGGCGGGAACATCGGGGCAGACGCCTCACCCGAAAGTTCTGCCTGGCACAGCGGGCAACGCTCGAGGTCGCCCGAGAAGTCGATGTCGCACTTGTCGCAATGCCTCATCTGCCCGCCTCCTTCCCCTCAGCCGCCGCCACATCGCCGACGGGCTCGACGTCCCCAGCGGACGCCGTGCCACCAGCACCCGCACCTTCCCCGCCCGCAGTCCCCGTAGCACTCGGAGCTCCGCCAACAGCCGTCGATCCCGCAGCGGCTTTCTCGCCCAGGCGCCTCACCGAGTCCTCGAACTGCGCCTGCACCGCGTCGTCGGCAAGCTCCTGGCGCGACTTGCTCACGTTCATGCGCGCCGCCATGCCCTGCGCGGTGAAGAACCGGCAGAACCGCTTGAGCACGTTGTGGTTCGCATACGCGCTTGCCATGCCGATGCTCAGGTCGTCGCCAAACGAGCACAGCGTGAACTTGAGGCCTGTGGTAGACGTAAGGATGTTAAGGTCGCGCACGTAGGGCACGAGCCGCTCGTCTAGGCGGATGGCACCGATGTTGGAGACGGTCGCCGTGGTGGAGCTGGCAACGATGCGGTCGGCGATTTCGAGCACCAGGTCCTTCACAAACAGGGGCACGAAGCGCAGTGCGGGGTTCTTCTCCAGCGCAATTGTCGTGTTCATGCGGCGCTTGAGCACCTCGGGATCGCAGCCCGCCTTCAACTGCTCCTGCACGCGATGGGCGATGTCGCGCACCGACTCGTCGGTCTCGCCGTGCTCGGCGGGAGTATACGAGACGAACGCCAGGCTGAAGAAGTTCATCGAGGTGACTGACTTGAAGAGAGACCGCAGGTCAACCGGCACATCCATGCAGATGGTACGCCTGCGCTCGCGATGGGTCATCTCGTCGCGCAGGGCCGCGATGAGCACCGCGCTCACGAGCGACGTCATGCTCACGCCCCAGCTGCGGGAAAGGGCAAGCACGTCGCTCACCGAGAGGTGCAGCTCCATGAACGTGGGGTCGCCCTCGTCATGCGCGCCCGGCAGACGCCATGCGCGCGGGGTGCGCTCCATGCCCTTCTTGTCGCGCTCGAAATACTTGTCGAAGCTGTTCTCGGCCTTCTCGCGGTCCGAGCCGTCGTAGTCAATCGGCGCGTCGCCCAAATCGTAGCGTTCGCACAGGTAGAAGCCCAAAAGCGCACGGAAGAACTGCAGCGTGCCGCGCCCGTCGCTCACCATGTGGGAGACCTCGACGTTGATGCGCGGACCAAAGTAGGTCACGCGGAACAGCACGCTGTGGGCGTTCATGTGCAGGCCGTAGCACACGGGCAGCGTCTCGGGGAGCGCCTGCGGCACTTCTCCGGAAGGCTCGAGATAGTGCCAAAACACGCCACTGCGCAGGCACACGTTGAAGTTCGGGAACATCTCGACCGTCTTAACGAGGGCGTGTTGCAGCACCTCGGGGTCGACGTCATCCACGAGCGTGGCCGCGTAGCGGAACACGGTCTGGCGAGAACTGCCCGCCTGAGACGAGTAGAACTTGCCTACGTTATCTAGTCGGTACCAGGTATTTCGACCCATGCCGCGTCACCTTCTTGCACAAGCTCGCATCCATCGAGGAAGCGCTCCATCACCTTGTACGTGTCGCGCACCAGGTTCAAAACAGACGGGTAGAGAAAATACCCATGCACGGCATCAAGTATACGCACGCACGACACTTCGTTGCCCGCAGCGGCCAGGCGGCGAGCATATTCCTCGCCCTCGTCGCGCAGGGGGCAGTACTCCGCCGTCATCACAAGCGTGCGCGGCTGATGCGAAAGGTCGCCTGCGAGCAGGGGCGCGCAATAGGGGTTGCTGCGCTGGGCGGAGTCGGGGGCGTACATGTCCATATAGCCCTGGATGTCGCGGGCAGAAAGCAGGTAGCCCTCGCCGTTTTCGCGCAGGGAGTCGAAGGGGCTCGTCGCGGGGTCGTAGTCGTCGTTGACCGCAGGGTAGAGCAGCATCTGCGTGCGCGGGAGGAACTCGCCCTTGTCGCGCGCCATAAGGCTCACTGCAGCAGCGAGGTTGCCGCCAGCCGAGTCGCCGAACAGCACAATGCGCTCCTGGCACACGTCGGGCAGCAGCGTGCCTGCAAAGAGTTGGCGGGCCACCTCGTAGCAGTCGAGCACTGCCTGGGGG
>JAHZHK010000023.1 GCA_019420325.1 Coriobacteriaceae bacterium
AGGAAGGGCGCGGCGCGCAGCAGGGGCTCTCTATGTCCTGCTCATATCGTCTGTTGCACCTCGCGTTGCACTTTGGCCCCAAAACGCAAACAGGCCAGACGATTCACACCGTCTGACCTGCGTTTTTTGCAATGGTGGGCCGTGTGGGGGTCGAACCCACGACCTTGGGATTAAAAGTCCCCTGCTCTGCCAACTGAGCTAACGGCCCGCATCGGCTGATAGTACCTCATCTGCAAGCGTTCAACAGCGACAACGTTGCAGATTCACCGCTTGAACAATCAGAAAATCTCACCTTGGACAAGACGCTACAGGTCAAACAAGGCGCGGCGCACCTCAGGCTCGTCTTCAGGCTGCGCGGCAACGAGCACCGTGGCGCCCGGAGTGATGAGCGTAGAGGGGGCCACGGGTCGATAGGCACCGTCGGACCACACAGCCAGAAGCGCGGCTTGCCCGGGCAGGTCGATCTCGCTCACGCGGCGAGCGCTCTCGGCACCCCCCGACAAACCGGCGGTCAGCACCTCCATGAGGACGAACCCGTCGTGCACCAACGGCATGACGTTGCGCTCGCCCGACGACATCACCACGGCCGACTGCACCATGTTGGCGATGGCCGTGGTCGAGCTCACCGTCTCGATGCCCATCTTCACAAAGATGCGCTCATTGCGGGGGTCGTTGACGCGCGCGACCGTACGCGCCACGCGATACAGGGTTGCGGCGATCTCGCACGATGCAAGATTGTCGTCATCATGACCTGAAAGCGCGCAGTACACGTCGGCATCCATGATGCCGGCGTCCTCAAGCGCTTTGGTGTCGCAGCAGTCACCCTTGATGACCATCACGCGACCTGTGAGATGCTCGGCGAGAATCGAGGTGTGGTCCTCGTCGTTCTCGACGATGGCAACCTCGTGGCCGGCCGCCAGCAACAGCTTTGCAGCCGCCTCTCCTACCTTGCCGCCGCCGCCCAATACGAAGTACATACGCTACTTCCTTCCCACAAGGCCCACGAGGACAGATGCAGCCGAGGGCTTTACCTGCTCAGCCTCGCCCTTCATGTATTCGGCCAACTCCGGCAGGGCACTTTCATGTGCAACGGCCACCACCGTGTCGCCGTCGTGCAAGAACATGTTGTGCGCCGCCAGGAACTGCTCGCCGTCGTGCTCGAAGAGGGCCACGTGCACCTCACCCAACGCCTCGAGGTCACGCACATGAATGACGCCCGGCACATGCAGGGTAAACGAAAGAACCTCATACTCGCCGTAGGTATCGAGGTGGTGGGCCCTGCGTGCACGCACCTTCGTGACCATGTTCTCAGCCACAAGCTCGGTGTCGCATAGGTAGTCCAAGCCCAGCTGCTGATACAGCTTGATGTGTTCGGGATTGATGAGGCGCGTGAGCACATGGGGCACAGAGTAGAGTCGGCGGGCGACCTCGCTTGCCATGAGGTTCACGTTGTCCATGCTCGTGACGGCAGCAAACGCGTCGCAATCCCTGATGCCGGCCTGCTCCAGCACGCTCTCATCATAGCCATGCCCCACCACGCGCGTGCCCTGAAACTCGCTCGACAGGCGCGCGAGTGCCGCAGCGTCGATATCGATGACGGTCACTTGGTTTTCGGGGGTGTCGAGCACCTCGGCCAGCTGCTTGCCAACGCGACCACACCCTACGACGATGATCTTCACGTCATTCCTCCTATACGCACGTGGCCGCCCTGCGGCTCACCCCTTGGGGCCCGCAAGACGGCCACTCGCGTTGTTACTTCATTCGTGCATGCGTGCAAGCCATAGGGCTTTACGCGTTCTTGATGACCTCGACCACCATGTCCACAGCGTCCTCGATGGCGTTCATGTCGAGCTTCTCGGGCGAGTCACCGGTCCAGTGGGCGTTGGCAGGCACACCGTCCTGCACGCCGCACAGCGTGACGGCACGGCAGCCCTGCTCAAGCGCGATGCTGGCATCGCTTGCACGCCACGGCATGCGCTCCAGGGCGACGGGGCGGTTGATGTCCTGGCTCGCCTGGCCAAAGATGTTGACGAGACGGCGGTCGGCCTTCACACGAGAGCTATCGGCCGCTTCCTCGACCACGAGAGATTGGCGACCCGCGCCCAGGCACTCAAGGTTGATGAAGTAGGCACCCCGCAGCTCGCTGCGGTAGCTCGCGATGAAGTCACGGATACCGGCGTTGCCGGCCTCTCCGGCGCCCGTGAGCACGAACCACACCTCGTGGGACGTGAGGTCGCGGTCACCCAGGCGCATGGCTGCACGACGGGCGCGGGCCGCCTGTTCGCCCTCAACACTCATATGGCGCGTGCGGCGCGGAGCGGCGCCGCCCTGCCAGCGGGGATTGCTCCCCTGCGCGGAGCCATCGCTGTCGGAGAAGTTATCCCACGAACCGATCTGCTCGCCGTTCTTCTTGGCGTCAAAGCCCTCGTCGAGACCAAGCCAGTCGTTGAACGACTGCTCCTGCATCTGCTGCTGCATATCGGCGGCACGGGTGGAGATGCGACCCTTCTGGCGGTTCTTCTTCGCCTTGCGGCCGCGCTTGGTCATGTCGCCAAGGTCGGTGGAGAAGCCGGCGAGGTCCTGACGGCGAGCCTGTTCGAGCATGGTGGGGGTCACGGACTGATGCGTGCCCGTCTCGAAGTCCATGCTCGAGAAGTCATCGGGGTTGTAGTTGCCCACGGTCTGGATGTTCGAGACGCCGAAGGGATCCACAGCCGCCACAGCCGGATCGGGGAGATCGGCAAGGAAGCGGGGGGAGGTCATGGAAGCAGAAGTGACGGGCTTGAACGAAGAGGTACCCCACGTGGGGTCCTGGATGGCAGAGGCCGCAAACGAGTCGGGCTCGTCCATGATGAACTGCTGGGAAACGCTTGCCGAATGCATGGCAACGTCACGCGGGGCCTGCGCAGCGCCGCGGATCTCGGCGTCGGGCTCGTCAGTGGAGGTCACCGTCGCGGTGCCTGCATTCACGGGCGCCAGCAGTGACGTCGCGGCAGGCTCGGGATTGAGGTCACCCGAGAGGCGGTTCTCACGCACGATCGAAGCGAACATGGCGTCGGCCTCTGCGTCCTTGGCGGCCTCGGGATCGACCGGGGCGGCCGCGACGTTCGTGACCTGATCGCCAAGGTCGAGGCTTGCCTGCTGGGCAGGCTCAGCAACAGGGGCAGGGGAGATGAGCATGGTGCTGGCAGCAGCAGCCTGCTCGGCGCAGACGTCATGCTGGCTTGCACGATGAACGGCACCCTGCTCGACAGGCACGTACTCAATCTGGCACGTCTCAGGGAGGATACCGAGGGCGCGTACGGCCGCAAGGCCATGACGCACGGGCTTGTTGGACTCGGGCTCGTCGACGCGGGGCTCCATAGCGGCGCGGGGACGCATTGCCTCACGGTCGGAAGCGAGGTCCTGAGACTCGTCGGTCTCCTCGCGGCGAAGGGGAAGACGCTCGGGATACGAACGGGGCTTGGCATCGCTCACGCCAAGCTCGTCTGCGCCCTGCTCCTGCCTCACCTCGTCGTCGGGACCGAAGGGCATGCCGTCGGAAATGGGACGGATGCGCTCAAGCACGCCGAGCACGGCAGCCACGCCCGACTTGTTGTCGTTGGCACCGAGGGTGTACGACAACACGAAGAGATGCAGCAGGGTGCACACACCCCACACCACCAGGACGGCACCGGCGATGACGCCAAGCGCGGCAAAGAACGACTTGAAGCCCATGGGAAGAGGCGGCACTTGCATGAACAGGGCGAGGACCTCGACGACGACGCACGCGTCGATCGCGCGGGGCAGGTACGGCTTCACCCATGCGATGACCGGCTTGCTCAGAAGGTCGGAACGGGGCGTGTCGTAATGGGCGATAACCACCACGGGACGGGCCTTTTGACCAGTGGGGGAGGGGGCGGCGGCAGGATGACGCGCCACCACGTTCTGGCTCGAACCGGAAAGGCCCAGGCGGCTGTACGTCTTGATGCCGAAACGGCGGTCAAGCAGATACAGCACGCCGATGATCGCCACGAGCACGAACATGACGGTGGAGACCACGCCGCTGAGCAACACGCCCACAATCGAGAGCACAGCGGTCAGGCACATCAGCGCCGCAAGACCGAGGTTGCCGTGCCAGGTGTAGTTGAAGCTCTTCTGCATGGTCTCAAGGCCATGCTGATGGAAGACGCGCGCCACGATTGTGGCTGCGTCGCTCTCCTCACGCGTTCCTGCAGGTGCGATCTCATATTCCTTCGTGAGGTAGCGCATGGTTTCCTTGGCGTCGGCCATACGGGGGTTCCTCCAAGCATGTCGTTCGTGGTGACGTTTCACTGGCATGCCCCGCCTGAACTCAAAAGGCGAGACGAAAAGACAAGGGGAGCAGACGGCTTCGGCTCTTAGGCGGTCTGCTCTTCGCCCTCGACGGGAGCCTCGCCCTCAGCGGGGGCCTCGCCCTCAGCGGGGGCCTCCTCGCCCTGCGGCTGCTCGGTCGCCTCGGGCTGGGCGGCAGACTCCTGGTCGGCAGCAGCGGGCTCGCTCGGTGTTGCCGGGGCCTCGGGCAGGGCACCCGTCACCGCAGGCGTGGTTCCGGCGTATGCCGCAACCGCAGCGTCGGCCGTGAGGAGCTTGTCGCGGGCATAGGCGTAGTTGGACTCGAAGGCGTCCAGCGAAGTGTCCTTGGGACCATAGGCGGCGAGGTAGTCGGTCGTGTTCCAAGGCATGGTAGCACTGGCTGCCTCGAGGTTGGCGGCGGCGGCGTTGAACCAATCCATCTGGGCCTCGGCGCCTTCCTCGTCGCCGACGATGGCAAGGGTGTTGTGCGTCAGGCGGGCGTTCGCTAGGTCGGCGTAGCAGTACAGGTACGTCTCCATCACCGTGTAATCAACGCCCGTGCCTGCCTCCTTGGCCTGGGCCACGATTTGCAGGGCCTGCTGCGTGTCGTTGTAGGCGCCCGTCTCGTTGTCAATGATCTCCTGGGTGTTGATGCCCTCGTCGCCGTTGAGGTAGGCGTCCCACAGCTGGCTTGCGTAGGAGTACTTGCTCACGGCGCTGTCCATAAGGGCATACACCTGATCGAGAGCGTCGGCGGCGGCTGCCGTGGTGCTCGAGGCATTCTGAATCTGGCGGGCGGCCTCAAGCATGGAGCGGCGCGCGGAGATGCTCGAAAGCACGGCATTGGCAGCGTCGGACTGTTCGGACGTCAGCTTCGAGGCAAGGGCGTCGTTTGCCTGCGTCTCCGCGCTCGACAGGCTGTTCTGCGTCGTGGTGGTCTGCTCAAGGGCAAGCGACAGAGAGTCGGAGGCCATGCCATCGGAGATGGTCTGGGCAACGGCGGCGTCGACGCCCGAGATGACGGAGTCGGTGGAGACAAGCGTCTCGATTGCCGAGTCGAGCTTCTCCTTGGCCTTGGCGGCTTCCTGGTTGGTGATGTAGAAATAGGCACCCGCGACAAGCGCCACAATCAAAATGATGACAATGGCAACGACGACGCCCCCCTTCTTGGAGCGGGGCTCGCTGAACGTCGTGTCGAAGTTCTTGCCGGGGTTCTTCTTGTCGACCTCCTGAATGGGGAAGAGACCAGCATCGCTGCTCGCCTGAGTGCTGTTGGCCATCTTGGCAGCCACAAGCGGGTTGGCAGGGGCGCTCACCGGGTTGTCGGTGGGAGTGAGCTGGGGCTGCTGAAGATTGCCCTGCGAAGCGATGGCGAGGAACTCCTCGGTCTCACCGGCACTGGTAGGTGCAGGATAAACTGGCTTCATCGGCATGGAATTGCTGCCGTTGGGCTCGTATCCGGCAAAACCCGACACTGCCGCCATGCCCGTAAACGTGTCTTCGGCACTGGACTGCACGGGTGAGGACGGTGCGGTATATTGAGACTCGCCGGGACGCTTGGAGGCATTTCCGGAACGGCCCTGCGCTGAGAAGTGGCTACCTGTAGGGGCTGCGCACATATGTAACTCCTTCGTTTCTCGTGAGCCTAAAAGGTGACTCACATACAGATTCTATAATCATCTCACGAAGCGCCCCTGTTTGGCCCGACTTCCCCAATTCGTCGCATACTTTGCTGATATCGCATGCCGCCGCACGTCGTCGAAAGGACACCCCATGGAGCAGATCGAGACCATCGCGTCTCAAGTCAAGGCTGATGAGAGGCTCCTACTGCTCTTTTGGGCGCTCAGTGAACCCATGAGCGTCGATCAGATGGCCGAACGCGGCTTCCTCGGACAGCCCGGCTTGCAGGCGGACTCCTACGAGCGCACGTTTCGCCGCATGCGGGAGGACCTCAAAGACAACGGTATCTACCTGCAAGAAGTTTCCACTGCAACGGGCAGTGCCTGGCGAGTGGACAAAGAGGCCACCTACATGCAGGGCAACTCCGACCTCACCCAACCCGTGATGGAAATCTCCATGCTGCTCGAAGCCTATATCTCCTCGCAGCAGGCCTCCTCCCATCCCGGCGCCGAAGCCTACCTCGACAGGCTCCGCCGCGCCCATGACAAATTGGTCCTGGGCAGTGGGAAGGCGCACACCCTGCTGGGGACCAAGGGCGACGCACAGGCATCAGGTTGGGAGAATCTGCTGAGCGCCTATGCCGAGCGCAAGGGCGTGGGTTTTCTCTATCGCGACGCGCAAGGCCAGATCTGCGAGCGCGACGTCGACATCTACGGCGTGTTTCGTCATGACGAGCACACGTTCTTCGTGGCATGGGACCGCACAAAGAACGGCATGCGCGTCTTTCGCGACGACCGCATCGAGGCGGCAAGCGTCAAACCGGGCAAGCGAACCTTCGAGGTACCCAGCGACTTCAGCGTGGAGGACTACCACGGCTTCGCGTTTGAGTACGGCACCCAGGACTTTCAGATGACCTTGCACGCGCCCGACAAGCCCCGCGCTCAGGCGCTGACGAGAAATCACGGCACATGGGTAGACGACGAGACCTGGACAATCGAGGGTCGCGACATCGACGACGCGGCACGCTGGGCCGCGCATGCCCTCTTGCGCGCCGGCATGCAGCCTTGCGAACCCCATGAACTCACGGACAGGGTCAGAGGCGGTCTTGAAAAGGTGGTGGCCCAGCATGGCTAGGGGTCGCGAGTCTAAAAGCACGACGCTCGAAAAGATGATCCGCGTTCTCCAAACGGTGAACGCTTTGGCTCCCCATAACCCCCTTGAGCAGGGGGAACCGGTCAGTCTGGATCGTTTCTGCGAACTTGCTGGGCTTGACGAGAAAGACTGTAGGCGCATTATCGACAAGATCAACTACGGCTGCGGCGACGCGTTGCCTGCCGCGTGGATCGAGGTCGACGATGACGGAAACGTCGTGCCACAACGTCTGGCTTTTGCCTTCGACGGCCTCATGCGCCTGAGCCGCTCCGAGGCCTTCTCCCTGCTTGTGGCCCTGCGATCGAGCGGCATGGACAGCGACGGCCACCTCGCGCGCCTTGTACGCGGGGCGCTCCCCCACTTTGACCTCGACCGATTCCATACCGTGGCCGGAGGCGAGTGCGGGCCCTCGGGCGCCCTCGAGACAATCGCCGACGCCGACGCCAACCGTTTGGTCCTCACCATCGACTACTGCGACGCAAAAGGGGAGCGCTCCTGCCGACAGGTCGAGCCCCACTCGGTGTGGTACGACACCTCGGTGAGCGCGTGGTCGTTCAGCGCCTGGTGCCGCACACGCAACGACATGAGGACGTTTCGCCTCGATCGCCTGCAGGCAGCACCCACCGCAACAGGAGAAACCTTCGAGACGCGTGGGGAAGAGGTCCGTGAGGGTCTCGACACGAGCCAGGCGCAGCTTGCCGTGCTTGCGATTCATGACCCCAAGGCAATCGATATGAAGGCCTGGCCCGGCCTGGAGGCGTGCACGCTGCCCGGCGCCAGCGAAGTGGCACACCTCACCGAGCAGGAACTCGCCTGCGGAGGATACATCGCACAGATTCCTTGGCTGCAAGGATCTGTATGGTTGGCCCAGGCAGTGGTCTCAAGCCTGGGAGCCGTGGAAGTCGTCTCTCCCGTCGAGCTGCGCGAGGAAGTGCGCAAGCTGGCTGAGGCCCTTCTCAAGAAGCTTGGATAAAAAAACAGGGCGGGCCGCTCGTTGAGCGACTCGCCCTGTTCCCCCAAAACACACAAAGCGTCGACATCCCCCTGATGAAAAACGCACAATTAACTATAATGCGACCCCTCAGAAAGTGCAAGGGGCAGTTTTCCACCAGCGAGCGGCCCTTGCTCAAAACAACCTTGACAGCACCGCCACCTATTCGTGTGCAGCACGCCATGAGCGCAGGTAATCGCCCACTTCTCCAGCCGCGAGCGTCTCAACATCCTTTTTGGGCAAAGAGGCCATGAACACCCTGCCATACCACATTCCCGTAAGGCGCGGATCAGCAAGCACAAGCACGCCCTTGTCGGACGCCGAGCGAATGAGCCTGCCGGCGGCCTGCTTGAACGTGAGCACGCTCTCGGGCAGGTCGTGGTTGCGCCATGCGTCCTTGCCCTCGCGCAGCTTGCGCTCAAGCGAGATGGGCTCGGTGGGAGGCGTGAACGGCAGGCGCGGGATCACGACGCAGCGCAACGTGTCGCCCTGGGCGTCGAATCCCTCCCAGAACGACTTGAGCGCAAAGAGCGACGAGGTCTTCTCGGCGATGAAATGCTCCGAGATACGGCGCACATTGCTCTTTCGCGACTGACAAGCCAGCTCAAGGCCATGCTGGGCCAGCTGGGGAGCCACGATCTCGTACATCCTGTCCATCTCGGCGCGGCTCGTGAAGAGCGTGAGCACGCTGCCGCCCATGGCAAGGTGGATGTCCACGAGCAGCTGGGGGAGCTCGGCGAGGAACGCTTCCTTCTGCTTGGTGGGGTCGGGCAGGTCGCGTGCCACCACGATGCCCATGTTGTGCTCGAAGTCGTAGCTCGACGCGAGCTTGAGGCTCGCGTATCCCCCGCGCACGCGGTCGAGGCCCACCTCGTGTGCGAAATGGTCGAACTTGTCGCCCACCGCAACCGTGGCGCTCGAGTACACCGCGCTCTTGATGGTGGGATACCACGCCGAGGCAAGCTGGGCGCCCACGTCCATGGACTCCGCCACAAGCTCGTAGGCCTCAAAGCCCGAACGCTGGGTGAACGAGGCGGAATACACATACCGCTCGTCAGACCCGTCAAGTATGAGCTTCAGCGCCTTGTGGACGCGGTCGAGGTCGGCCGCTGCCTCCATGAGCTCGTTCAGGCGGTCTTGCAGGTCGGCGTCGGGGTTACTCTCGTCCGACATCGCCTGCTGTATGCCGCGGGCAAACTCGAGAGCGTGACCCAGGGCGTCGGAAAACGCCTGGCCTGACTCGGCAACGGCCAGCCAGTGCTCGTTGGCGCGCATCTCGGCGTCGACCCAGACGTTTTGCGTGTCGTAGGCCTTCTTGGGGGAGACCTTCTTACAGAACGTCTTGAGGTCATCGAAGAAGAGGCCAGCCGCGATGCTCGCACGAGCCATCTCGCTGGCCGTCTTGCTCACAAGCCCCATGAACAACGTCGAGGCGGCACGTGTGCGAACAGCGCGAGCAAGCGTGCCCAGAGCGCCACTCGACGAGCCTCCCATGAGGTCGAACGACGCCTGAACTTCGCGCGAGTTCACGCGCTGGGCCCACTGCCTGCGCGCCTCGCTCTCAGCCGAATGTGCCTCGTCGACCACCCAAAACCTCGCAGGCGGCAGCACCTCGATATCGCTTCCCACCTGCCTAAACAGCAGTGAGTGGTTGGTCACGACGATGTCGCTTGCCTGGGCGCGCTTGCGTGCCAGGTGCAGGAAGCACTTGTTGGGGAAGAAGGGGCAGCGCCGCTTCTGGCACTCCGACGAGGTGCTCGTGAGGTCGCCGCGCTGAATCTTGCCCCAGCGCACACCCAGCGAGGTCACGTCGCCCACGGCAGACTGCGTGGCAAACCCCAGGGCCGCCGCGATGGCGTCGAGCAGCTCGGCGCTGGGCTCGGGCATCCTGCGCGTGGAACCCTCCTGCTCCTGAAGCTGCTGTGCCTCGTCGAGGGCGCCGGCCGCCGGCATGCTTGCCGTGCCACGGCGCATGAGCTGCGCAATCTTGCGCAGGCACGGGTAGTTGTCATATCCCTTGAGAGCCGTGTAGGTGAGCGTGCCGCCCAAAGCCTCGCTCAACAAGGGAAGCTCCCTGTTGATAAGCTGGTCGGCAAGGGTGTTCGACTTCGTGGCAACGCCTACCGTGATGCCGTTTGCCTGGGCCATGAGGGCCGAGGGAAGCAGATAGGCGATGGACTTGCCCACACCGGTGCCCGCCTCGAGCGCGGCGGGACGGTTCTCGCGAAAGGCGCGGGCCACCTCGAGCGACATCTGCACCTGCTCTGTGCGGGGCTCATAGCCGGTATACATCTTTCCCACCACGCCGTCGGTGGCAAAGGCACTGCGCACCTCGTCGTCGTTGGGGTACACAAGCCCGCGCATCTCGTCGACGTCGTCGGCGTCCTCGCGCAGGCTCACCTGCATGTGCGAGCAACGCTGAACGCGCGCGTCCACAAGCGAGAACGGCTCGTCGGGCGCCATGGCGGCCATCTGGGCAAAGATAGGACGGTAGCCCCATTCGACATCCGGGTACATCTTCGCGAGGCGGTTCACAAGTCCGGCCGGCATGTCGCTGGCGGCAACAAGAAGGATGCGCCACAAGCCGCAGGTAGCAATGACGTCGTCGATGGCACGGTGAGTGGAGGCATGCAGGCCAAAAGCACGCGACAGGTCGTGCAGCTTGTGCGACTTCAGGCAGGGGAGCACGATGCGCGAAAGCTCCAACGAGTCAATCCAAGGCCCGCCCACGCTTTGCCCGCCAAAGCCCTTCTCCATGAAGTGCTGGTCAAAAGCAGAGTTGTGTGCCACGATGGGAGCACCCTTGGCAAACTCTGCCAGCTTGCTGCACACCTCCATCGCACAGGGGGCATCGGCCACCTGCTCGTTGGTGATGCCCGTGATCTGCACAACCTCGGGCGGAATGGGCTTTGCGGGATGCACGAACATGTCGAACGTCTCAACGATTTCGTTGCCGCGCAGACGGGCGGCTGCTACCTCGATGAGCTCGCAATCCTTGAAGTCCAGTCCCGTTGTCTCGGTATCGAGCACAACGACATCCTCGTCAAGCAGACCAAACTGCGCTATGCTAGCTCTTTGTGCCAAGGTGGCATAACGCGCCGCGACATCCTCGTCGCAGCCCGGCATGATAATGGAGGCAAGCTCCGCAGATATAGTCTCGCTCAAAGTGTTCTCGCTCCTCAACGATGTCCGTCCACATGCATAAGGCGTGATGGTATCCTTTTCACACTCTATCAAAGGGGGATACATGGGAAAAGTTGACGTTTATTTTGCCGATTACCTCGTTATCGATGACATCACCGAGCAATCGAGTCGCCTGCTCGCCTCTAACGGCTGCATCATAGGCATGCCTCTCAAGCTTACCTGGCAAGCCGATTCAGGCCTCTTCACGGTAAGCACCGTCGGTGGCGACGTCATCGGCACGGCGAACCCCAAGAACAAGCTCGCCATCCGCGAGGCGTTGGAAAACGGCAATGACGGCGCTTGCTGGCTGTCGCTCGTCTGGTATGACAACACCGACAAACTGTACCACGCCGAGCTCGTCTATCAGTTCTACAACGTCAAGGCCTCGCAGACTACCGAGCGTGCCAACCTCGACGCTTACACGCGGAAGACTTCTGAGCGCCTCGCCGAGGGCAAGCGCCCCGACATCGCCCTCACCGGCGCTGGCTGGGACCAGGTCCTCGCCACGGGAGACTGGGAGAGCCCCGACGAGCATCCCTATCCCATCGACACGAAGCGCAACTCCGGCTGTGTCATCTTCAAGCACAAGCGTTCCGGCACCGACAAGCTCGTCATGGGCCTCATTGCAGGCAAGCCTGCAGCGGTCTGGGGCGCCGGCGCGGCGTGCCTCATTCTCATCATCGTCATTCTCTTCTTTGTGTGCCGTTGCGCCTTTGGGGCATAACCTGCACCTTTTGAGGTACAACACTGGCACGCGAACCACGTAGTAAGGAGCCTTGCATGGCAAAAGACGGCATCGTCTTGTACAACTCGTTCACCGGCTACACCAAGCGCTACGCCGAGTATCTCGCCGAGACGCTCGATTATGCTATCAAGCCCATTCAGAAGGCGAACCTGTTCAACGTCTCCACCTACCCCACCATCATCTTCGGCGGTCCCCTGCATCACAACCGCTTCGAAGGCATCTCGGGCATCATCGAGGGATGCTCATACTTCGGCGAGCAGAACCTCATCGTCTTCTCGGTGGGCATCGCCTCGCTCAACGCCGACCTCGAGAAACAGATCAAGATGAGGAACTGCGGAGACCTGCCCGTTGAGTCGTTCCTGTACCAGGCGCTTCCCGGCGGCCTTTCATACAAGGACTGCCAGCCCGGCGGCAAGATGGGCAAGCTCGTGGAGACCTATCGCGCCAAGCAGGCCGAGGGCAAGAAGCTCACCCGTGGCGACAAGCTCGCCCTCGCCATTGCCGACGGCGAGCGCCCCGAGCAGAACCGCTTCAACACCGACGCCTGCGCCACCATCATCGCAGCCGCTCGCAGCGTCGCCCGCTAGGGTTCAATCCGGCGACGTCGTCGCCGTGCAATACAGGTCGCAAACAATAACGCCCGCAGCTTGGAATCCCAGGCTGCGGGCTTTTTTCATGCACGGTGTTTCACATGAAACGTCTGTTAACGACCCTCGAGCGCAAGTTCGAGGAGTTTCAGGCACACCTGCCCGAAGTCCATACCGACCTTGCGTGCCGTGTCGGGCAGAAGCGAGGTCGCAGTCATACCCGGGATGGTGTTCGTCTCCAGGATGACGGGTGTGCCGTCGTCTCGAATGATGAAGTCAGAACGGCTCACGCCGCGGCAGCCCAGGGCCTTGTGGGCCTGCACGGCAGCCGTCTGCACGCGCTCATACACATCGGCCTCAAGGCGCGCCGGGATGATGTGGTCGGCGCCGTTGGCGCTGTACTTCACCTCATAGTCGTAGAACTCGGCATGGGGCACAATCTCGATGACGGGCAGCGGCTCGGGGTCGTCGTTGCCCAGAACAGCAACCGTGACCTCCGTGCCCGCGACATATTCCTCGACCATGACCTTCTGGCCGCACGCGAAGGCGACTTCCAGGGCATGGGGAAGCTCGGCGGGAGTGTGCACGATGCTCATACCCACGCTCGACCCGTCGCCACACGGCTTCACGACGCACTTGTCACCGACAGCCTGCGCGATCTCCTCCACCGACATGGCCGTGGGACTCGCAAGCGTCACCGACCTTGCCACGGCGAGTCCTGCGAGGGCATACATGGCCTTAGAACGCGATTTATCCATCGCTGTGGCACTGGCGGCCACACCTGAGCCCGTATAAGGGATTTGGAGCATCTCAAGGGCTCCCTGGATGGTTCCATCCTCGCCGCCCTTGCCGTGCAGCGCGATGAATGCCACCGCGTAGTTGCCATCCGCCAGGCGACGCAGCGCCTCGCGTCCGTCACGCGTGTCAATGAGCTCGACGTCCACGCCGGAGGCGCTCAGAGCATCGTAGGCGTTCTGGCCGCTTGCAAGGCTCACCTCGCGCTCGTCGCTCACACCGCCGTAGAGTATTGCCACTTTCTTGTTCTCAAGAAACGACATGCCTTTCAACTTCCTTCCTCAAGCAGCCCTTAACCCACAACGGCTGCGCACACGATCCAAACGACAAGGCAGCCCAGAAGCACAAGGGCAGACTTTCCCACAGCGGAGGCCCATACGTCAGCAGGCTCAAATCGGCCCGTGCGCAGCGTTGCCGCCGAGGTGGCTGCGGCACACACGACGGCACACACGACAACGAGCGCAAGAATGACCAGTCCTGCGAACATAAGCGGACTTGCACCCCTTAAGGGAGCAGCCCCCGACACCATGGTCACAACAGCCCATCCTACGTTTGCCACGCACGACAAGGCCCCATAGATGGCAAATGCCATCCAAGAATAAGCAGGAGCGCCGACTGTCGGCTCAGTTTGGAACGCAGCCACATAATCGGTCAGCTGCTTTGCCTCGGGCCTGTCAAAGTACCCATTGCTGTATCGAGAGTACGCTTTGTTCGATCCTGACACTTTGCGGGCAGGAGCGTTTGAAGGAATCTTCTTCATCGAGCCCGAAACGCCCGTGATGACGGCGCGGCGCAAGGCTGCAGAGTCGTCAGCATCACTGGACACGCGCGGAATGGCCGCTGAAACAAGCGGTGAGATCTTCCGTGATGTCGGGTTTTGCGCGACACCGCGCACCTGCCCAGGCTGACCTGGTTGCGGCCTCTTTGCTTGCTGCTGCGGGGCAGCCTGGTTCGGCCTGCGCTGGGAAGGCGTGACCTTTGCGAATTCACCAGTCACCATCTGCCTGTTCGTCTGTTGCACAGGCTGGGGGAGCTGGATGGACTGCACCTGTGGATAAGCCCTAGCCGGCGCAGGAGCACCTTGCGGCGCGGATTCCGACGGGGCCTTGGCAAAATGCGCACCACTGGCCCTGCTTGTCTGCGCGAGCTGGTCTTGGCTTTGATTCTTAAATCTCTTACCCTGCATTGCACATCCCTCAAGGTGGCAAGTTTGTCGGATTGTTCGATACCAACTGTGCACATGATACTCTACGAGGGAATGGGTTTTTCTAAAAGGAGAGGTGGTATAACCACATGGAACGCGCAACCGTCGAAAGCATCGGAGTCAAGGCTCTCAGCCGCGACCAAATCACCGAGATTCTCCAGAAGGAGATGAACACCCCGGCGTTTAGGGCCAAGCAGGTCATTCAGTGGCTCTACGGCAAGGGTGTCTCCACCTATGAGGAGATGACCAACCTTCCCAAGGACCTGCGCCAGAGGC
This sequence comes from Coriobacteriaceae bacterium, assembly GCA_019420325.1. Taxonomy (GTDB): domain Bacteria; phylum Actinomycetota; class Coriobacteriia; order Coriobacteriales; family UMGS124; genus UMGS124. Next base: position 14,868 of record JAHZHK010000023.1, read on the forward strand.
TTGCCCAGGAGCTCCCCCTTCTTCCGGTGACCGTCACCAAGAAGCAGGTCTCCAAGGACGGCACGCGCAAGTACCTCGTCCGCATGGGCGACGGCACCCTCGTCGAGACCGTCGGCATGCCCGGCAAGAACAAGCTCTGCGTGTGCGTGTCCACGCAGGCCGGCTGCCCCATGCGCTGCACCTTCTGCGCCACGGGCCGCAACGGCTACACCCGCAACCTTGGCCCCGGCGAGATCGTCGACCAGGTGCGCGTCGTTGCCAACGACTTTGGCACGCGCGTGAGCAGCGTCGTCCTCATGGGTCAGGGCGAGCCCTTCCTCAACTACGACGCCGTGCTTGAGGCCATGCGCATCCTCAACAGCAAGGACGGCTTCGACATCGGTGCCCGTCACATCACGGTGTCCACCGCCGGCATCCTTCCGCAGATTCGCCGCTTTGCCTCCGAGCCCGAACAGTTCACGCTCGCCATCTCCCTGCACTCCGCCGTGCAGGACACTCGCGACGAGCTGATGCCCGGCGTGCGTCAGTACGATCTCGAGCGTCTGCGTGACTCCGTTGCCTCCTATGCCGAGGCAACGGGCCGTCGTCCCACCTACGAGTATGCCATGATGGCCGGCATCAACGACTCCGACGCTCAGCTCAAGGCCCTCGTCACCTTCTGCCGCAGGACGCTGTGCCACGTGAACCTCATCACCCTCAACGAAGTTGCCGGCTCCCCCTTCCAGCCTTCCGACAAGGAGCGTGTCGCCCTCTTTGCCAAGACGCTGTCTGCCGCAGGTGTCGAGACCACGATTCGCGAGTCTCGTGGCTCTGACATCGACGCAGCCTGCGGTCAGCTCAAGCAGAAGGCGTAACCTGCTCGTTTTAAATGAGTTCCTTTTGTTTTAAATACAGGATTGATACAAAAATCCCGCGTACGATATAAAACCGTACGCGGGATTTTCTGTAACTACTATGCAAATAAGTTAAACAATATACCTTAAATGCCCAAAGCTTCCCACTGCTCGTCAACCCAGGCTTGATTCTTCTCAACCTGGTTGAGACTTGCTTCCTTGCGAACTTGGTCGACGCCCTCGGCCACGGTTGCAACAATCTCTTGCACACCATGCTTGACCTGCTCCGTCGCATGGGCAACCTTGGCGCGCACCTGCTCGTCATTCAGAGCAACGACAGTCACAACAGCTGCTCCAACGGCCACACCGACAATACCGAGAAACTTGACGATACCCTTCATGCTGCCATCTCCTATCCTTGAATCATGGCCATGAGCTGTTCGAGATGCTCTTCGTTCTCAAAATCAATCTCAATACGGTACTTGCCTTTTGATTCCTTAATACGTACCGGAGTACCAAGACCTTCTTTCAATGTCTTAGCAGCCTTCTTATACGAGGCAGGAATCTGCACTTTCTGACGCACCGGCTTCTCTTCACCTGTAAACGTCGGAGCAATCGCCTCAACGATGCGCACGGTCATCTTTTCATTGACAACGCGATGGGCAAGGGCGATGCGAGCCTCATCACCCTTCGCCATGAGGATGGCACGGGCATGACCGGCAGAAAGCTGGCCTGCATACACCATCTCCTGCACCTCATCAGGAAGCTCAAGCAAACGCAATGCATTGGCAATCGCCGAGCGCGACTTCGAGACACTCTTAGCAAGTTCCTCCTGCGTCATGGCACTGCGTTCGATGAGGTCGCGATAGGCGCGCGCCTCTTCAATGACATTGAGGTCAGCGCGCTGAATGTTCTCAATAAGGGCAAGCTGAAGGCTCGTGATGTCATCGGTATCATCACGCACCACAACCGGCACATTTTCGAGACCGGCAGCACAAGCCGCCTGATAGCGCCTCTCACCGGCAATAATCTCATAACCCTGAGTGTCTTTGCGCACCACGATAGGCTGAATGATGCCAACCTCTTTGATAGAGGCACTCAACTCATCGAGATCTTCTTGATCGAACTTGGTACGCGGTTGATTGGGGTTGCGATGCACTTCACCAATCGCAACTTCCTTGACCGATGCACCCTTGTCAGCCATCTCGTCAAGGCCTGATTCCTTGGCACTTTGAGAAACAAGGGCTCCCAGGCCCATGCCAAGTCCACCCTTTTTAGCCACGGCGAATCACTTCCTTTGCCAGGTCGCGGTATGCCTGAGCACCCTTGCTCAGTTTGTCATACTCAAAAATAGACTCACCGTAGCTTGGCGCCTCACTGAGCCTGACGTTGCGCGGAATAACCGTCTTGAAGACCTTCTTCTCAAAGTAGTTGCGCACCTCGTCGGCCACCTGCTTAGAGAGAGATGTACGCTTGTCGTACATCGTCAACACGATACCGAAAATCTCAAGCTCAGGGTTGAGGGTGGACTTCATCATCTTGATGGACTCCATGAGCTTCGTGACACCCTCAAGCGCGTAGAACTCACACTGAATCGGAACCAGAATGCTGTTGCATGCCGTCAGGGCATTGATGGTAAGGACTCCCAGAGAAGGGGGGCAGTCGATAAAGATATAGTCAAAGTTGTCTTTAATCTCATCGATAGCCTTTTTGAGACGGGTCTCACGCTCATCGGCTTGCACTAGCTCAACTTCGGCACCGGCAAGCTGAATAGTGGCAGGAATAACAAACACGTTGTGACTCGTGCTGTTTTCCACCGCCTCACTCATAGACACGTCATTGAGAATGGCATCGTAGACACTCTTCTCAACAGCGTTCTTGTCCACACCCAAGCCACTCGTAGTGTTACCCTGTGGATCGAAGTCAACAACGAGGACCTTGTAGTTCTTTTCTCCCAAAGCAGCAGAGAGGTTCACGGCCGTCGTGGATTTACCCACGCCACCTTTCTGGTTCATGATGGCAATGACTTTTGGGTCCTTATCGGGTGATTTACGCTTAGTCTTCTGGTAATCCACGAGGGCTCCGTTCAATGTAGTGCAACTGTTTCACGTGAAACATCTTATACCAAAGTACTGCAAGACTGTTTTAGGTCTCATAAGAGCGTTCTTACGGTCAAACCTTGTCGCAACAAATCCAGGATAATCACTATGCAAGAGGATACTTGGATGCTTCGCCAACTGCACGCGGCAAGGCAAGCCCTGTCTCCTTTACCTTCTCATACACAATGATGGTTCTCTCCCCGGCATCCCCAGGAAGCTCAATCGTGCGCGTAGACACAACCGACAGTCCACAGAGCTGTGCGGCCTTGGAGCCAGACTTAATCTCCTCAGGCTCAGGCTTGCCTTTGATGGCAATGAACGATCCACCTTTTGCGAGCAGCGGAGTCGCATACTCCACAAGAACAGGCAAACCCGCAAGGGCCCTAGCAGTCACACACCCAAACACTCCACGGTGCGTGTTGCCGAGCTCTTCAAGCCTCACCGACGTCGTGGACAGCCTGTCGCCCAAATCCAGAGCCGTAATGAACCCCTCTACAGCAGCCATCTTCTTCTTGACCGAATCGCACAGAACACCTGTCGTGTTCAACGTGGCAATAGTCAGAGGAATACCAGGCAAGCCGGCGCCGGCTCCCATGTCAAGAAATGGCTTGTCAGGATTCTTTGCCATGACCTTGGAAAACTCAGGCAGGGGAACAAGGGAGTCGGCAAGATGCAACACAAGGGCCTTGTCCCACTCCTTGATGGCAGTCAGGTTCATAACCTCGTTTTGTTTCAGCATCAAAACAAGGTAGTCCACAAGCTTCCTCGCCTGCTCTTGGCCTACTTCAAGATCGAGCTTCTGACATAAGCCAACCAGCTTTTCAGCTTGCTCTTCAAGGTTCTCAGGGATATCAGCAACATGTTTGCGGCGAGGCGCTTCGCTTGTTTCCATGCGCAGGTTCCTTTCCGTTGTTCGCAGTACGTACGTTTTGTCTTGAGAAAATTCTTTACCCAATGATTGTAAAAGGTCTGAGGCTCCAGCCTTATGAGACATACGCTTTATCAGCAAAGCAGCTAAGACTCATACCTTGAATCTAGACATAGACAAGCCCGAAAGCAGGAGTACCTGATTTGCATTTCATTCTCTTGGATAACGCTCAAGAGACAAAGATAAACCCAGATGCTGGAGTTGTTGATTTGCATTCCACTCTCTTGGATGAGACTCAAAAGGCAAAGACAAGCCCAGGCGTCGAATTACTTGATTCATAGTCCGTTTCTTACTGACACCCCAGAATCAGAGACAAACGAAGAAGCTGACAGCCTGGTTTTCAACCATTCTCTGTCATCCAACCCGTACATGTGTTTTGCCTAAAAACAATGTACCGTGGTTTCTTGTCAAAAAAAGAGGGAGACTCACGTCTCCCTCTTCTCAATCACAGTGCTTGTTGAAAAAGCTCTTGCTACTTGCCCTGCTTCTTGGAAGCCGGAACAACAACGACGCAGCGATTGGGCTCTTGACCCTCAGAATGCGTCACAACGTTAGGGTTGCTGCGCAAGGTCAGGTGCACAATCTTACGCTCGTAAGACTTCATAGGATGAAGTCGCACTTCCTGGCCGCGCTGCAGAGCACGAGCGGCACTCGACTTGGCAATAGCCTCAAGCTTTGCACGGCGACGGCTCTTGTAGCTTTCAATGTCCACAACGACAGGGAACTTGAAGCCCAGCTTGTTGTGCACAATGGCACTAAACATGTACTGAAGCGACTCAAGCGTCTTGCCGTGACGTCCAATGAGCAGCGCAAGGTCGGCATTGCTCACATCAAAAATCAGCTCGCCGTCGCCACCATCATACTCATCGATGGTTGCACCCTCGGCACCGAAGAAACCAAGGAGCGTACGGAGAACCTCAATCGAGGTGTCGGCAATAAGATCAAGGTCGTCATCGGAAAGGGACTCATGAGCCTTGTACTTGCGCGCCACCTCAGCAAACTCTTCGGGAATCAGTGAAGTCTCGTCGGCCGCAGGCTGCTCATCGCAAGCCTCCTCAGCCTCAAATTCTTCCTCGAGCACTTCCTCTTCAAACTCTGCCATGGTCTCAACTACTCTCTTATTCAAAGCATCAGCAAATGATATGTTTCACGTGAAACACTTAGCTCTTCTTGCGAGGACGAGGCTTGTGCTCGCGGCGCACCACATCAACCTCGACAGGCTTGGGGGGCTGCGAAGCAGCGAGAGCCGCCTGCTCCTCCTCAGCCTCAATCTTCTTCTTCTTGAAGATGAGCTGCTGCTGCACGACACCCCAGCCGCTCGAAACAACCCAGTACAGCACGACGCCAGCAGGGGAAGACCAACCAACAAAGAGCATCATGATGGTCATGAATGCGCCCATGCCCTTGGTCATCGAGTTGGAGTTCTGCTGCAGGTACATGGGGAGGAACGTCAGGATGCCAAACAGGATCACAAAGATGATGTAGGGGATGGCAGCGCCAAAGCCAGCAGTGGCCAGAATGCCACCGGCGTTGTTTGCAAGCGAGGGAAGGATGCCGTAGAAGCTGGCATCAGCGGGGACGTGGTCGCGCAAAACCGAGAAGAGCGCAAAGAAGATAGGCATCTGCACAAGCATGGGCAGACAACCCGCCAGGGGGTTGAACTTGTGCTCGGCATAGAACTTGGTCATCTCAGCATTGAGACGCTGGGGGTCATCAGCATACTTCGTCTGCAGCTCCTGAAGCAGGGGGGTAACCATCTGCATCTCGGCCATGGACTTCTGCTGCTTGAAGGTCAGAGGCAGAAGCAGAAGACGAATGATGACAGTAAAGATGATGATGGCGAGACCCCAGTCACCCAGGAGACCCTCAAGGCCCTGGATGCAGTCGAAGAGGAAGGTGATCAACCAATCCCACATAGATCCTCCGTGTCAAAAATCATGTCAACAGGCGTTGACGTTCCATTACCTAACAGGTCGGCCTAACGATTTGTATTCCCGTTTCTCCCAAACAAGGAGAAGGTTTGTGGTACAGGATCATAACCGCCTTCATGAAAAGGATTGCAACGCAGAATCCTCTTCAGCGACAGCCATGAACCCTTAAGCAATCCAAAACGCTCCACAGCACAAAGGGCATACTGCGAACACGTCGGCACATATCGACAACAGGCAGGAAAGCGAGGGGAGATACACCCCCGATAAAAATTGATGAGACACATTCCAAGCCAACGCGGAATGCGCCTCACCTTTTCCCATGCGCCCGACAGCCTAGACATCGTTACCGAATGTCCGCACGACGAAGAGCCTTTGCCAAAGAAGAGCTAAGCACATCATGATCTGCACCGCGCGTTGCGGGGGTTGCCATGAGCAGGATGTCGTATCCCTCAACGGGTAGACCGTTCTCACGGGCAACCTCGCGCATAACGCGCTTGCTGCGGTTACGAACTACGGCATTGCCGAGCTTTTTCCCAGCTATAAAAGCAACGCGACCACAGGGGTCGCGTTGCTCATCGTGCTTTTTATAGATGATGCGGATCTCTTTGGCAGAAACCCTTTTCCCTTGGCTGAACAGCTCGCTGATTTGCTCGCTGGACTTAATGATGTTCATGCAGCCTTGGTCATCCAATGAAAGTTACTTCGTGTGACGCTCGTCAGAAACGGTGAGCTTGGCACGGCCCTTAGCACGACGGCGGGCGAGAACCTTGCGGCCGTTCTTGGTGGCCATACGGGCACGGAAGCCGTGCACCTTGGCACGATGCCTCTTATTGGGCTGATAAGTGCGCTTCATCGAATCCTCCTGATATATATAAAGCACAAATGGCGGCTATTGCAGTTTGCCAATCCTATCCACCACGACAAATGATGTCAATAAAGCATAGGAGTACCGTGCAAAAACTGCACGTAAAACGGTAAAACCTCTCCACAATTCTCGATGTAATCCTGCAAGGTTCTCCTTGATAGAAAACTTTTCAACTTTTCACCTAACTTTTCAACAGAGGCTAAAAATTGAAACCGATTTTCTGTCAAAAATGAAAAACTCAGTTGAAATGTTGATTGTTTTCACTGCTATCTGTTCATTTTTCAGGTGAAAAGTTTGAAACCTAGGAAAGTTGAGAAGTTTTCAACATCAATGAAATGTTGAAAATACAAGTCCCCAAAGAGCGTAAGATTCATTCTTATCGTTCTCAGGGAGGAAATCTTGTCGGACACGTTCTACCCATTCGTGGAAAACTCAGGCGACGCACAGGAAAGCGACGACGATGAGATCATCGCGCCCAAGCAGCCTGCCCGCATAGCCGTATATGACTCCATGACAGTGCCGCCGCGCGTAGTGACGGTACCGCCCAGCGACGTGCGCACCTACCTCGACGAGATCACAAAGAACGTGTGGGAGCTCGCCACCCAGCAAGGAGGCGACTGGCCCTGGCACATCATTCGTGAGCTGGTTGAAAACTACATCCACGCCCAGTTCATCGAACCGACGATATCCATCATGGACAGGGGTCAGACCATCTCGTTCTCCGACCAGGGACCGGGTATCCCCAACAAGCAAGCGGCCCTTCGCCCTACGTTCTCCAGCGCCACCAAGGCGATGAAGCGCTACATACGAGGCACCGGCTCGGGGCTTCCCATGGTGGAGGCCACGGTCAAGCTCCAGCACGGCAGCATTTCCATCGAGGACAACCTGGGGCAAGGCGCCGTCATCACCGTGTCGCTGGCCCACAAGGACGAGCCCACGCCCGGCAGCGCGCCCAATCCCGACACCGCAACGGGGGCCTCCCAGAATGCAGCAGCCCCCTACCCTGCCGGCATGCAGGCTCAAGTCGGCTATCCCATGGCTGGACAGGGAGGGTATCCCCAGGGCATGGGACAAGGACAGCAGCTCAATGTGTACGGAATGCCCCAGAGCGGTGCGCAAGGTTTTCAACAGGGAGCCTATCCTGGCCCTCAAGGGTATGCACCTGCAGGCCAGACCATGTACGGCCAGTCGTCAATGCATCCCGGCATGCCGGGCGGCAACCCCGGATATGCACAGGGTACCCCCGGTCAAGCTTGGCAGCAGCAGCCGCAAGGTGCCTACCCGCAGGCACCCATTCCCGGCGCGCAGCAACAAGGCGCGTGGAATCAACCGGGGACAATGCCCTACGGCCAAGCCGGTATGCCCCAGACGCCTCCAGGCGGATGGAACCCGTACGCAGCCGGGACCCAATGGCCCGCAAGCGCCGCACCCATGCAGGGCATGCCGTACGGTGAAGCGAGCCCAGCCCCCCAGGCAGCATTCGCGCCAACAAGCAACCCACAAGGCGCCAACGTGCCCCCGCCCCAAGGCACCACATATGCAAACACCCCCTTCGACCAGGAAGAAGTGCAGATCATCTCGCTCTTCTTCAACTTTGAGAAGGTGGGCGGCACCGAGGTGGCGCAAGCCACAGGCATGTCAAACGCCACAGCAGGAAGGCGTTTGCAGAAGATTGCCGAGGCCGGCTTCATTGTGAAGAACGGCCAGAAATACGTACTGACCGAGGCGGGACACCGCCTTCTCGGCGAGATCGCGCAAGGGAGGTAACGCATGGACCAGGAGATGTTCGAGCAAGACGCCCAGTTCCTCTGGGCCGACATGCTCGACGAAGTGCGCGCCAAAGGGCAGGACGACCTCCTCGCTTGGCTCGAACGGGCAAGCCCCTCGTCATTCGACGGCGCAGTCATGCGTCTGACAACCAAGCAGAAATGGGCCGCACGCAACCTCATGGGCAAGTACCGCGAGGCAGTCGAGGCCCTCATGGGCGAGATAACCATGGAGCCTGTCACGCTCGAAGTCGAGGTGGACGGCGCCGACATTGCCCCGACAGACCCTGCTGCCACACCAGCAGCTCCAGCCGCCCCCATCCCAGAAGCGCAGGTACAGGCACCATCCGTCACCGAACAGGCGGCGCAGGCTCACGCATGCGACAACGCGAGCGCGTCTGCGGCCGACTTCGCCGGCCACAACGATGCGGCGCAGTCCCTCCCCGTGGAGTCCCCCTCGCCCGTTGTCTGCCCTGAACCCAGCGCAGCCCCCTCATCGGCCACAGCCCCCTTGAGCGCCGCGGCCCTCGCAGGCAAGGCTGCCGGCGCGGGACGCCCCCGCATCCACTCCCGCATCCTGTCGGGAGAGGTTCCCTTCCCCTCCGCGGTCAAGAACTCCGAACCCTCGCAAAGTGCCGCCCCCGCGGTGAAAAGTTTTCAACCACTCGTTTCAACGAATGTTGAAAGCTACTCCAACCCCTCTCAACCGATTCCGGTACTTGAGGATGGACCCAAGCAAAAAGACGAGGTAAAAGCCCAGACAAGCACCGACTTTACCTTTGACACCTATGTTGTTGGCGATTCCAACATCATGGCGTATCGCGTGGCACGCAGCGTGGCCGAGCAACCCGACGGCAGTCTTTTCAACCCTGTTTTCATCTGGGGTCCTTCGGGAAACGGCAAGACGCACCTCTTGCTCGCGATCCAATCCTACATCATGGCCAACCAGCCCCGTACACGCGTGGAATACATCAGCGCCGACATGTTCATCACGCGCTATGTCGACGAGGTGCACGTCCAAAAGCTGCGCGGACACGCCGTGCTCAAAGACATGGAAGACATCGACGTTCTGCTGGTAGACGACGTGCAGGAGTTCCGCAACCAGCAGCAGGAAACGGTGGGCGCGCTTTTCAACATCTTCAACAGCTTCATGCTCTCCGGCAACAAGCAAATCGTACTTGCAGCCGACCGCGCGCCTGACTACCTCGACCTCGACCCACGCCTCAAAACGCGTTTCGCGCAAGGCATGGTGCAAGACATTAAGGCTCCTACCTGGGAAATGAAGCTTTCCATCCTTAAAAGCTTCTATGAGCGCTACCGAGCGCGCAACGGTATGACAAGCGTGCGCATCTCGGATGAGGCGTTCAAGGTCATGGCCGAGTACGGTCCCGACAGCCCCCGTTTGATGACGGGTCTCATCAACGGCATCATGTTCAACGCCGAGCACGACCCCAACGTCATCACGCCGGACGGCATCAGGGAGTACATCGACTCGCAGTACAACGTCACGACCATCATCAGCCTCGACAAGATCATAGAGGCGGTCACAAGAGAATACGGCGTCACCTATGAGCAGGTAACAAGCCGAAGCAGGACCGCCGCCATCAAAGAGGCTCGTCAAGTCTATATGTGGCTTGCCAGCCAGCTCACCGACGAAACCTACCAGTCTATCGGCGACGTCGTGGGGCTCAACCACTCCACAATCACGCACGGCATCAAAGTCATCAACGAGAAGCGCAATGTCGACCACACCTATGCCCGTCAGCTCGAGGACTTCAAGAATCGGTTGTGCAACGAGTCGAAATGAGGTTGAAAGAACGTTCAAAGCGTGTGCAACACTCGTCTACAATGCATGAGACCTTGGCGGCGCGTTGAAACAGGTTGAAGAAATAAGCATGTCGAAAGCAAAAGTTTTCCGGCATCTACCAGGCATTGAGCACACTAATCAACATTTGAAACCGACCTACTACTACAACTACTCTTTAATATAAGAAAAGAAGGGAACGACAAGATGAAGTTCGTTATCGACAGGGATACTCTCAAGGGGGCTCTCGACCGTTCCATCAAGGGTATGGACATGAACTCCACCCTTCCCATTCTCTCCGGTGTTCTCATTACAGCTGAAGGACAGTCCCTCGTTCTTGAGACTTCAAACATGGAGGTCTCTATCAAACAGACTGTCATTGCCAATGTTGAGGAACCGGGCGCTCTCGTTGTTCCGTGCAAGCTTCTTGCCGAAGTCGTTGGCCACCTGCCTGATATGGCCATTTCCTTTGAGCTTGCAGGGACTGTGCTCAACGTGCGGTGCGGTAGCTCCTCCTACTCCATCAACACGCTTGCAGCGCAAGACTTCCCGCAGTTCCCCAGCTATCAGATAGACTCGATGGTGGAGGTCCCCACGGCAAGCCTCAACGACATGGTAAACCGTGTCGCCGTGGCCGCTTCCACCGACAAGAGCCGCACGGTGCTCAACGGTGTGCTCGTCAACATCACGCCTGAGATCGTGCGCTTCGTCACGACTGACTCGGTGCGTCTCGCCGTGGCTGAGACCAAGATCACGAGCGGCGTGGAAGACTTCGAGGTCATTGCCCCGGCAAAGACGCTGCGCAGCGTGCTTTCCATGGCAAGCGAGTCGCGCACGATGACCATCGGCACGAACCAGACCCAGATTGTCTTCCTCTTCGGTGACGTCGTGTACGTTACCCGCCGCATCGAGGGCAGCTACCCCAAGTACCGCAAGCTCATTCCCGCCTCGTACGTGACGGGCGTGAAGGTGAAGGTCAACGACCTGTTTGAGGCCATGCAGCGCATCAAGGCTATGACCGTCTCCAACTCCGAGATTCGCTTCCAGATTGACGCAGCCGAGAGCCTGCTCATCATCACCTCCAACCTGCCCGATCAGGGTAGCGCCCGCGAGGAGATCCCTGTGGAGGTGGAGGGCGACAGCCAGACCATTGCGTTCAACTCCCGCTTCATCTACGACTGTGTGCAGAAGGCTGGCGACGACGACATGATGGCCTTCCAGATGGAAAACCCCTCCAAGCCGGGCATCTTTAAGATGTTGGGCAACAAGGTGGACTTCCTGTACCTCGTCATGCCTGTGCGCATGGGTTACTAAGTCCCATATCGGCTGGTCGGGCGCTACGTGTCGCTTGTCGTCACCCAGGTTGGGTACCGTAATTTCAGAAACATGGAGACCCGCGTGCTGGAACCGGCGCGCGGGCTCACCGTGCTTGTAGGGCCCAATGCGGTGGGAAAGACCAACTGTATCGAGGGTATGCAGGTGCTCACCTGCGGTGCGTCGTTCAAACACGCCTCACCTTCCGAGCTGCTGCGCCAAGGCTGCGACCTCGGCGGACTCAGCATGCATGTGGAGGGGGAGAAGCGCCAGATGGACGTGACGTGCGACATTCACCCCACCAGAAAGTTATATAAGGTAAACGGGAAGCGCCGCTCGGTGCAGGGGCAGGTGTGCGACCTGACGAGCGTGCTTTTCTTCCCCGACGAGCTTGCGCTCGTAAAGGGGCCGGCGGCCGGGCGTCGGGACCTGCTCGATGGTTTTGGCTCTCAGCTCAAGGAGTCCTATGCCCAGGTAGCTCACGACTACCGTAGGGCCGTGTATCAGCGAAACACACTGTTTAAAGAGGCGGCCCGTGCGGGTACCGAGCCCGACCAAACCCTCATCGAGGCATGGAGTGCGTCCGCGGCTCGCGCAGGAGCGGTGCTCTTTTGCTACCGCCAGGCCCTGCTTGCCCGTCTCGTTCCCCATGTGGAGCGTGTCTATGGTGAGCTTGCGGCAGGGGAGGGCGCGCAGATGACCTACGACAGCGCCTGGGCGAGCGCTTTCGACGCCTCGACGCCGCGCCAGGAAGTGGAAGATGCCCTCTTTGGTCTCCTCATGTCCAACATGGCTGAGCAGGAACGTCGCTGCGCAACGCTTGTGGGGCCCCATCTTGATGATGTTGACCTGCGCATCTCTGGCGCTTCCGCCCGTGCTTTCGCCTCACAGGGCCAGCAACGCTCGCTTGTCCTTGCCATCAAGCTCGCTCAAGTCGAGTTTGTCGCCGAGGTGTCGGGTCAATATCCCCTTTTCCTGCTCGACGACGTCATGAGCGAGCTCGACGCCTCTCGTCGCAGTCGCCTGTTCGGCCTGGTAGCCGCCGGGGTTCAGACGGTAGTGACCACCACGAATCTCGACTATTTCTCTGCCAGTGAGCTGGACCGTGCCAAGGTGGTGAGGCTTCCATGAGTCTGTTTGACGACGTTGTTTCACGTGCAACACGCCACTCGCGCACATCGTCACAGGTGGGCCGCGCCATGGGGGTCGTGCGCTCCCTGCGTGACAAGCGCGTGTGCGCCCATGTTGTGGGCTGCTATCCCGTGCAGAAAAAACAAGGTCTTGAACTGGTGCTTTACACTGACTCCGCCCTGTGGGCCCAGGAATTTCAGCTCAATGCACAGGCGATTCTTGCGGAATGGAACATGCGCTGTGCTCAGGAACAGCCCGATCTTGTTGCCATTTGCCTGCGCTTTAAGGTGTCCACACGCGTGCACGTTGCTCCCGCCCACGACGAGGTGGTCGAGCGTGCCTATGACCCGGCGTATCTGCCTGAACTCACAGATGCCGAGATTGCCCGCGTTGAGGCCCAAGTTGCGTGCATCACTGACGAGGGGCTTAAAGAGAAGGCGCGTCAGGCCATGATGGCTAGCATAAGGTGGAAAAAGTCAAACAAAGCCTAAAAAGACCGATATGACCCATTTAAAGGGCTTACAGATATGGTTTCTAGGCATTTACACTAACGATAATTATGTCTGCACCAGTGCAGGGTATACTTGCTCTGATTGGCTGTGGATCGCCTAGGCGGTCCTTTGAAGCTCAAGAAGAGAGGATATCCGTGGCGGACAAAACACCCTCCTACGGTGCCGAAGACATCCAGATCCTTGAGGGTCTGCAGGCGGTGCGCAAGCGCCCCGGCATGTACATCGGTTCCACTGGATCCATGGGCCTGCACCACTTGGTGTGGGAGATTGTTGACAACTCGGTCGACGAGGCAATGGCGGGTTTCTGCAACCGCATCGACGTCACCGTGCATCTTGACAACTCGGTGACGGTCATTGACAACGGTCGCGGTATCCCCGTGGCCAAGCACCCCAAGCGCAAGATGAGCACCCTTGAGGTCGTCATGACCATCCTGCACGCGGGCGGCAAGTTTGGCGGTGGCGGCTACAAGGTTTCCGGCGGTCTGCACGGCGTCGGCGTCTCCGTCGTGAACGCCCTGTCCGAGCGCCTGGTGGTTGAGGTCAAGCGCGACGGCGAGATTCATACGATGGAGTTCTCGCGCGGCAAGACCACGAAGCAGATCGAGGTCATCGGCAAGACGAAGACCACGGGTACCAAGGTCACCTTCTGGCCCGATCCCGAGATCTTCCAGGAGACCACCGTCTACGACCACGACACCATCTCGGCACGCCTGCAGGAGACTGCCTTCCTCAACCGCGGCCTCAAGATCGTCTTCACCGACGAGCGTGAGCTTACCCCGCGCGTGGAGGAGTACTGCTACCAGGGTGGTATCAATGACTTCGTCAAGTTCTTGAACGAAGGCAACGAGATCCTCCCCGGCCTGTCCAAGCCCATCTACGTGCAGGGCAAGTCGGCTGACGATGTCACCGACGACAAGCGCGGCGAGGTCGAGGTCTCCATTCAGTGGAATACCGGATATGGCTCCAAGGTCATGACCTTCGCGAACAATATCTACACCATCGACGGCGGCACGCACCTCGAGGGCTTCCGCACCGCTTTGACGCGTACCATCAACGACTATGCGCGCAAGCAGGGCATTCTCAAGGATAAGGACCAGAACCTCACGGGCGACGATACTCGCGAGGGTCTCACGGCTGTCATTTCGGTCAAGCTTGCAGACCCGCAGTTCGAGGGTCAGACCAAGGCAAAGCTCGGCAGTACCTTCATGCGCAACCTCACGCAGCAGGCTGTGGCCGCCGGACTCCAGGAGTACTTCGAGGAGCACCCCAACCAGGCCCGTGCCATCTGCAACAAGGCGATTTCGGCCAGCAAGGCCCGCACTGCCGCGCGTAAGGCCCGCGAGGCCACGCGTCGCAAGGGCCTGCTTGAGAGCGCGAGTCTGCCCGGCAAGCTTGCTGACTGCTCCGTGCGCGAGCCTGCCATGACCGAACTTTTCATTGTCGAGGGTGACTCGGCAGGCGGCTCGGCCAAGGACGGCCGTCGCCGAGACATCCAGGCAATTCTTCCCTTGCGCGGCAAGATTCTGAACGTCGAGCGTGTTGGCGACCACCGCGCCTTCTCCAGCGAGACCATTCAGTCTCTCATCACGGCCATCGGTACCGGCGTCACCGACTCCTCCGGTGAGGGCGGCGACTTCGACCTGTCCAAAGCGCGCTACCACAAGATCATCATCATGAGCGATGCTGATGTCGACGGTGCTCACATTCGCATCCTGCTTATGACGTTCTTCTACAAGTACATGCGCCCGCTCGTCGAGGCCGGCTACCTGTACTCGGCTTGTCCGCCCATCTTTGGCGTGAAGGTGGGCAAGAAGATTCACTACGTCTACCCCACCGGCAAGGATCCCGAAGACCAGCTGCTCGCTCAGGCTATCGAGAAGTACGTGCCCATCGATGCCAAGGGCGAGAAGAAGAAGTACTCCGTCCAGCGTTACAAGGGTCTGGGTGAGATGGACCCCCAGCAGCTCGCCGACACCACGATGGACCCCAAGACGCGTATTCTGCGTCGCGTGACCATCGAGGACGCCGCCAAGGCTGAGCGTGCCGTGCGCGAACTCATGGGTAACCAGGTGGAGTATCGAAGGGACTATATTGAGCGTCACGCCAAGGACGCCCGTTACCTCGACATTTAGGGTGTTGCGGAACCTGGCCTGCTGCGTTCTCGGGAGGCTCACGTACATCTAGTACGCATCGCCTCCCGACGCCTTGCAGGCCAGAACCCGCGTTTGTAAGGGCGGAACCTCGTCCGCTTCGTTCCACAGGTGCTCACGCGCGGTGCGCACCTTTGGTGTACATCCAGTACGCATCGCACCTGTGCGCCTTGCGGACGAGAACCCGCGTTAGTAAGGGCGGAACCTGGCCTGCTGCGTTCCGCGGGGCTTTGATTGCCAACGATTAGGACCACGTAGAGAAAGGCTATAGCGTGGCTGACGATTCTAACAACATGAACGAGGGTGTGGGCCTGCCTGACGACCTGCGCCGCCTCATGGCGCGCGCTGAGGAGGATGCGTCGTCGGGTGAAGAGTACGATCCCGATGCTCCCGACGAGACGGGTGAAGAGGAAACCGAAGAGGAGGACGACGAGGAGCTCGAGGCAGGCATAGAGGACATTGCCCCTGCCCAGCTTCAGCTTACCGAGTTCGGCGGAGAGATGGAGCAGTCGTTCATCGAGTACTCGATGAGCGTCATTACCGCACGTGCCCTTCCTGACGTGCGTGACGGTTTGAAACCGGTGCACCGCCGCATCCTGTACGCCATGAACGAGGCGGGCATCTTCCCCAACAAGCCCCATAAGAAGTCGGCATGGACCGTCGGCGAAGTTATCGGTAAGTACCACCCCCACGGTGACTCCGCCGTCTACGACGCCATGGTGCGTCAGGCCCAGTGGTTCTCCATGCGCGTGCCGCTGGTAGACGGCCATGGCAACTTCGGCAACATCGACGGCGACTCTGCGGCAGCCATGCGTTACACCGAGTCGCGCCTGGCCAAGCCCGCTATGGAGCTCCTGCGCGACCTGAACAAGGACACCGTGGACTGGCAGCCCAACTACGATGAGTCGCTCCATGAGCCCACGGTGCTTCCCGCCCGCTTCCCCAACTTGCTCGTCAACGGCTCTGCCGGCATCGCCGTCGGTATGGCGACCAACGTCGCTCCTCACAACCTCGGCGAGGCCATCGACGCCACCTGCATGCTCATCGACAACCCCGATGCCACGGTCGACGAGCTCATGACCGTCATGCCCGGTCCTGACTTCCCCACCGGCGCCATCATCATGGGTTCCGACGGTATTCGTGACGCCTATGAGACTGGCCGCGGCTCGCTCACCGTGCGTGCCAAGGCTCATGTCGAGACGAGCAAGACGGGTCGCAACAAGCTTGTGTTTACCGAGTTCCCCTACACGGTGAACAAGGGCATGCTGCAGGAGAAGATTGCCCAGCTCGTTAATGAGAAGCGCATCGAGGGTGTCGCCGACATGCGCGACGAGTCCAACCGCAAGGGTCTGCGCCTGGTCATCGAGCTCAAGAACTCCGCCGTGCCCGAGGTCGTACTCAACAACCTCTACAAGCACACCTCTCTTCAGACCACGTTCGGCTGCAACCATCTGGCGCTCGTCAACGGCGTGCCCAAGCAGCTGAGCCTGCGCGAGATGTTGCAGTACTACATTGACCACCAGGTCGATGTCGTCACGAGGCGCACACGCTATGACCTTGCAAAGGCCCAGGCCCGCGCCCATATTCTCGAGGGCCTGCTCATGGCGCTCGACAACATCGACGAGGTCATCAACATCATCCGCTCCTCGCGCACCGACGTCGAGGCTTCCGAGCGCATGATTTCTCGTTTTGGTTTCACCACCGAACAGACCGCAGCCATCCTCGAGATGCGCCTGAAGCGCCTCACTGGTCTCGAGCGCGACAAGATTCAGGAAGAGCTGGACGGCCTGCGCCGCGCCATCGCCTACT
>JAHZHK010000024.1 GCA_019420325.1 Coriobacteriaceae bacterium
GCCCATGGTGACGGTAACGGCGTCGGCCAGGGTGTTGACGCCCTTGGCGAGCTTGGCGCGAGCGTCGGCGTTAAAAGCAATCTGCTTAGCCATTGTTCAAGACCTCCTGATGAGTGGGTGAATGGAAAAGGGGCCGCGCGTCGCCGAGTCACCAGGCGCACAAGCCCCTCTTATATATGAACGGTCTTACTCCTCGACGACGGCGTAGATGTCGGAGTCGCGCATGAGCAGGTACTCCTCGCCGTCAATCTTGACCTCGTTGCCGCCGTACTTGCCATAGATGACAACGTCGCCAACCTTGACGTCGACGGGGATGCGCTCGCCCTTGTCATCGAGCTTGCCAGCGCCGACAGCGATGACCTCGCCGCGCTGGGGCTTCTCCTGGGCGCCAGAAGAGATGTACAGGCCGGAGGCAGTCTTCTGCTCCGCCTTCTCGGGCTTGACCAGGACTCGATCTCCCAAAGGCCTCAACTGCATGATGGAACCTCCTCGTTTGCTGTCCGCGCGTTGCGCGGTGCCCGCCCGACTTTGCCGCGGGTGGCTTTTTGATGACGCACTGCATGGTACCCAGACTTGTGTTCTCTAACAACTTCAGTGAAAGAAATCTCACAATTCAAGACTTAGATTATATGGCTCGCACATATACCAACAATCTCATGGCGTCCCCTGAGGGATTTGGGGACGAGATAGGGCTTGCACGCATATGGTTGCCGTGAGGTGCCTTGGCCTGGGCGCGCGGTACCATAGGAGCCGTCAAAACTTGCCGCCAAGGCGGCTGGGACAACAAAAAGGAGCACACAGCATGAATGAGCGCGCGATGCGTGAGTACACCCGCTGGGCGGAGAGGGTCACCGACCCCGAGCTTGCCGAGCAGCTCGCCGCCATGAAGGGCGATGAGAAGGCTATTGAGGACGCGTTCTTCCAGGACCTCGAGTTCGGCACGGCAGGCCTGCGCGGCGTGCTCGGCGCTGGCTCGAACCGCATGAACGTCTACACGGTCGCCCTCGCCACGCAGGGCCTGGCCAACTACCTCAAGGCAAACTTCGACGAGCCCAGCGTTGCCATCTGCCGCGACTCACGCCACAAGGGCGAGCTTTTCTGCCGCGTGGCCGCCGAAGTGCTGGCGGCCAACGGCGTCGCGGCTCATCTCTACCCGCGCCTGGAGCCCACGCCTGCTTGCTCCTTCGCCACGCGCGACCTGGGGTGCTCCGCCGGCATCAACATCACCGCAAGCCACAACCCCGCCGAGTACAACGGCTACAAGGTGTACGGCGCCGACGGCTGTCAGATCACCACACAGGCTTCCAAGGACATCCTCGCCGCCATCGGCCAGGTCGACATCTTCGACGGCGTGGCGCGCATGCCCTTTGACGAGGCCATGGACGCAGGCTTGGTCGACTACATCGGCGAGGGCACCATCGAACGCTTCGTGGATGCCGTGGCCCAGCAGTCCCAACATGTGGAGGCGCCCGCCGAGGGTGCCGACCTCAAGGTCGCGTACACCCCGCTCAACGGCGCGGGCCTGGAGTGCGTCTCGAAGATCCTCGAGCGCATCGGGGTAACCGACGTGACCGTGGTCCCCGAACAGGCCCAGCCCGACGGCGACTTCCCCACCTGCCCCTACCCCAACCCCGAGATCAGGCAGGCGCTGCAAAAGGGCCTGGAGCTGTGCGCCGAGGTGCACCCCGACCTGCTGCTGGCCACCGACCCCGACGCCGACCGCACAGGCATCGCCGTGCCCCACAAGGGCGAGTATGTCCTGCTGAGCGGCAACGAAGTGGGCGTGCTTCTCTCCGACTGGCTCGCCGGCCGCGCCGCGGCCCGCGGCGAGAACGTCGCGGACAAGCTCGTGGTCACCACCATCGTGAGCTCGTCGATGCTCGACGCCCTGGCCCGCAAGCACGGCTTTGAGCTGCGCCGCACGCTTACCGGCTTCAAGTACATCGGCGAGCAGATCGCCCGCCTGGAGGAGAAGGGCGAGCAGGGCAGGTTCCTCTTCGGCTTCGAGGAGAGCTACGGCTACCTGAGCGGCACCTATGTGCGCGACAAGGACGCCGTGGTGGCCTCCATGCTCATCTGCGAGATGGCGCGTGACTACAAGGGCCGCGGCATGGACCTGGTCGACGCCGTGGAGGCGCTCTACGACGAGCTCGGCTACTATCGCAACCGCACGATCTCGCTGGCCTACCCCGGCGCTGAGGGCGCAGAGCAGATGCGCGCCATCATGGCCGGCCTACGCGCCGAGCACCCCGCCCAGCTCGCAGGCCTTGCGGTGGAGGACGTGGTCGACTACGCCCAGGGTGCGACCATGCCCCGCATCGGCGGCGACGCAGCCGACGAGCAGACCCTGCCGGGCGCCAACGTGTTCGAGATCAACCTGGAGGGCGCCAACAAGGTCATCATCCGCCCGAGCGGCACCGAGCCCAAGATTAAGGCCTACGTGTTCGCCCGCGGCACGACCGACGCCGAGGCGCTCGCCCTTGTTGACGAGCTAGACGCCGCCGCCCGCAAGCTCCTGGGTGCCTAGGCCACACGGCGCAAACCATATTCCAGGAAACGCAAACGCCCGCCCCGTGCACTCGCATCGAGCAGCACGGGGCGGGCGTTCTTAGTTTGCAGACAGAAAAGGCCGCCCCCAATGGGACGGCCTTTCTTTGACTACCAAAAGCTGTGGGCGCAAACGCTACTCGGCGTCGGCGGCCTTGGTCTTCTTGTCGACCGAAGCCTTGTAGAGGCGCAGGGCCGCGTAGATGACGATGATCACGATATACACGATCACGTGGATGGAGCCGACGCTGCCCATGTTGGCAAGGGACAGGCCCAGAGCCATGGCCACATGGACACCAAGCAGGGCAACCATGAGGTAAGCGAACTTCTGCAGGCGACGCCACACGGTGGCGTTCATGGCAGAGCGGATGAACTTGAACGAAGTCACGCCCAGCACCACGAAGATGATGGTGAGGACAAGGGCGACGATGAGCGAAGCGGCAAGCGTGGGCTTGAGGTTGCCGAAGTTGGAAAGCATCGGCAGGTAGCTCTTCAGGTAGGTCACGATGTGGCCGATGTAGAAGATGAACGAGAGAATCGACAGCTCGCCGCGGATGGGCAGCAGGCCGCGCTTAATCTTGCTGCTGTCAGGCAGGGCACCGGTGAACATAACGAGCGCCAAGAAGAACGTGCCCAGATAACCCTTCTGGAACATGAAGGTAAGCCAACGCCATTGGTTGGTGTTGACGCCGGTGAGCACTGTCCAAAGGTACACGACAAGAGCGACCGTGGCGACAATGTAGAAGACCACCGAGTACTTACGCAGCGGCCTTGCGAGCGGGAACGCGACGATTGCCGTTATGGCAAGCGCCAGCAATATGCTGATAATCTCTGCATCCATGACGAAACTCTCCCTCTTTCTGACTGCGGGCCCTCATACCCTTAATGCGTACCTTACCTTAGACGTGCCCTCTTTGCCATCGTAAAAACCGTCAGCACCCTCGTCTGAAAACCATTAAACCTGACGGGAAGTGCCTTTTTATCCTCAAACAGGTGCTAGATAGTTTTGTATGATGCCAAATACCTGGTGCTTTGTTGCGCAAACAATTACATGGCGCTAAAGGGTGTCACTCAACACGCAGGCCACGAACTGCTGGGCACCCATCGTTGACGGCTCTGCCATGCCCAGCTCGCGCAGAAGACCACTGGGGGCGAGCATGGCAACGTCGCCGGTTGCAGTCCGCTTGGTGCGCTTCACACGTGCCCCCAAGGCCCGCGCATGGTCGGGCGCGGCCCCCTGAACATAGGACATCGTGAGCCAATTGCGCGCCTTATGGAGAAGCCCGCGCCACAGGCGGCACTCGTTCTCGAAACGCGCGGGCGACTCTTCCCGCGTCGCGCGAGGGGCCACGCCCTCGTTGAGGCCGAGCAGCACGCATGCCTTGGTTTCAAGGCCTGCGAAGGCGGCGGGGATGCCCACACGCACATCCCACAGCCTGCCGCCAAAGCCGCGGTCCACCGCGCCCAAGTTGGCTCGGCTGAAGAACTCGCCGGCACTTTGGGCAACGACAGGCTCGCACAGGCGCGTGAACGTGAGGTTCTCGTTGGGCGACACGATATCGATAAGCTGGCGACCGTGCTTGCGACTCGCCTTGGCGATGAGCGCGCGGGCCTGCGCGTAGCGCTTGGCGAGAAGTTCTGCCCCCTCAAAGGGCTCAGGGGCCGAAGCGTCAAGTGAGGCAAGGGTGTCGAGGACGTGCGCGCCACGTTCGGCGGCGTAGGCAACAAGTCCCGCCCAGGCTTTCGCGGAGATGTCCGCGCGACCCAGACCGACCCAAGTGCGCCAGCACATGAGGTCGCGCTCGTTGGCCGCAAGACCCAGCAGTGTGAACGACTGAAGCGTGGCCACGCTCGCAACGCGACGGGGGTCTCCTCCCACAGGCTGACCCTCGGTGCAGGTAACGGTGGCGATACCCGCCGCCTTGAGCTTCTGGCAGACGTCTTTGAGCATGCTTCCCTGGGGAATGACCGCGCACACCTCGTTGGGGTACACGAGGTCGTCAAACGGAATCGGCTCGCAACCGTCCTTTGCTACCTGGGTTCCGGCCTCCTCGGCCGCAGATGCGGCCTGGGCCAGCTCCAGGTCTTGAGAGAGATCCACGGCAACGTTGCCAAGAATGTACTTCACGGTCTTTGCGCAGGTAAAAGCCTCAGTGAGGGGCTCAGGCGACTTCACGACAAACGTGTCTTCGGGAAAGTCAAGCGGGGCCTGCGCAAGGCGCACGGGCTCGACGGCACACGCTTGCGCGAAGCGGGCAAGGCTCGTGCCCGTCGCCGCGGCGTCGAAGAAGGGGTTGACGACGCTGCAGTCGCCGGCGAGCAGCAGCTCCTGGCCGGCAAGCGCCTCGATAAGGCGCAGCTGAGCCAGACCGATGAGGTTCGCGTCGTCCACAAGCACGTGAGCAGCACCCAGGCGTTGGACGATTTCAGGATGGGAGCGCACGGCATTGAGGGCGCGGGCACCCAGCTCACGCACATCGTAGGCACCAAACGCAGCGAGCGCATCGGCATAGCGACGTGCGGGCTCGCCCTGAGGCGCAGGCAGCTCGCCTGTGTCCCATGCGCGATACAACTCCTTGCAGGCCGCGGCGAGGTCCTCTTTGCCCATGCCCGCTTGGCGCAGGTCGGCGATGAGAATGGAACGCTCCACGTCGAGCAGTACGCGCGGGCCATGGCCGTACATCGCCTGCGCGTCCTTGTCGACAAGCACCTCGTAGCTGAGCGCTCGGGCCGACACCACGCGCAGACGCTCGACCGACTCCGGGCCGGCGGACACGCGAAACCCCAGGCGACGCTTGAACGCGGCTGCCGCATCTTTCGAGGCACACACCACCATGAGGTCGGCGACGTCGCAGCCGCCGTCGAGCAAGGCGCGGGCGCGCTCAAGCAGACGCCCCGTCTTGCCGCTTGACTGCGCGCCCTCGAGTATCGCGACCGTCGGGCTTTGCTGGCCGGCCATGACTAGAGCCACGCACCCTTGGCGGAGTCAAACTCGCGCTGGGTTCCATCGGCTGCGACCACACCCCACACGCTGTAGTCGATGACGAGGGGCTCGACGACGGGCGTCTCGGCAGGCCGCTCCTCGGAGTCGGCTTCCTGGGCGACCTGATCGTCGACCAGGGCAGCTTCGACAGACCCATCGACCTGCTCGGCCTCAGCGGGCTGTTCGCCAGCAGCCTGTGCGGCGGCCTCGGCCTGTTCCTCTGCCTGCTTGGCAGCCTCGTCCTGCTTGGCCTGCCAGACGGCGCGCTGGGCGGCAAGCGACTGCGCGGAAGGCAGGCACACCTCGACGGGACCCTCGCCGAAGGTGCCGGCGTTGCACAGAGCGCGCAGCTGGTCGGCGACATCTTCGAACACAGGCAGCTCCACGCCGGGCTCGACTGCAAAGCGCACAACGTTCTTGGCCATGAGCAGGTCGATCTCACGGTAGTCGACCGTCTGCTCGCCGCGCTCGCCACGGCTCTTGTTGAAGCTCTTGATGTTCTCGCCCACGAAGTAGCGCTTACCAGCGAGCCATTCCTTCACATGGGGCCACACCTCGTCGGCTCCCTCGTCGGCGCTGAGCCAGTACTTCTTGGCGAAGTTTACCTTGAGCTGCATCACGTTGACAGCCGGGTCGGCAGCGGGGTGGCTGCGCACCGTGGTGGGCGCAAGATGGATGAAGGCCCTCTTCACGTCGGCGGCAGACTCGGCGTTGTATTCGCGCTCGTCAAGCGAGGCAATGAGCATAAGAGAAGGATGAACGATCATGGCATGACCTTTCTCAAAGGCCGCAGGCGACACCAACGCGCCACCTGCGGCTCTGTGCATCTAGTAAGTCCGTACCTGTGCGCGCAGGTCCTGCTCGTCGAAGGCGATGACGCCCCAGGCAGCCAGGGCATAGTCGGCGATGACACTGCGGCGCACGCTCATATGGCGGCGGCCGTCGATGCCGGCGCTCACACGGTAGCCTTTGAGGTTGAGCTTCTCGGACACCTCGAGGTCGACATCGGCAAACGAGCTGATGGCGAGCGTTTTCTTGGCGCATCCTGCCAGAGTGTAGAAAAGTGCGCGGGCCTTCTTGTCGATACTCTGGCGCACCTTGGCGGAGGCGCTGGCTGCATCGAAGTAGGCGTGCTCGGGAAGCCAGCCGTTCATGCAACCTGCAAGCACCAGGTGATCGCACGACACGCCTGCCACATCGTCATAGGAGCACACACCCACGCCGGCCGCGTCGCCAAAGAAGTCGCGGCGAGTCGCGCAGGCGTGCACGCTGGCAAACATCTGTGCCGCGCTGGCATCAGGACCCGCAGCCAGGCAAGCGTCGAGAAGTGCCTCGCTCATGCGACGAACGCCCAGCTTGGAGGCGAGTTTGTCGATGAGGGTGCGCCCGGTGAGACCTGCGAGCTCGTCGATGAGGGTATGCCCCGCCAGGTAAGCCTCGGCTACGGCATCGTGCGTGGAACCGATGCTTCCTTCAGACACGGCGGCGACCAGGCTCTCAAGCGCCTCGACAATAGTCTTGCCCTCCTCGGCGCAGTCGTGCGTGGCCAGCTCGCAAAACACGTTGCTGCATGCCACATAGTCGCCCACGCCGCACCACACACGCCAGCAGATGCCGTCCTGAGGATTGGCGAGCAAGCCGAGCATGCTTACGAAACGTGCCTCATCGCACTCCTCGACCTTGCGGAAGTTCGCGCTCACGAGCTGGCCGGTCGCCATCTTGCGCACAGGCAGGCCGGTAGCCTTGAGGGCCTTGGCAAGAGAGCGGGCCCAGGTGAGGTTGGGTGCGGCAACGACGACCCGCGAGGGGTCAGCGCCGGCGTCCACCTTGTCTTTCACCCAGGACGCGACCTTGGCGAACTCTTCCTTCCACCCAAAGCTCTCGAGCAGCTCGACGCCCTCGATGGGCGCGGCCGCGCAGGGCACGGCATACGTGTCGGCGACCTCATGCTCGCCGCACGAGTCGAGAAGGCCCAGCGAAAGCGCATCGAGGAAGCCTGAATCGGCCAGCTGGGAGGCGGCACCGGCAACCATGCCGGTCGCCGGGGCAGGCAGCGCCACACTCACCGCGCCCTCGTTGCGAGCGCAGAACTCCTCGATTCCCTTGCCATACGGGAAGGGGTCGGCACCCTCGGAGGTGTCGGTGGGGTCGGCACAAGCCCACAGGCTCTCGGGGGCCAGGCCCTCAAGCACAAGCTGCGAGGCGTGGTTAAGCGCCTGATAGTCGTCCACAACGAAGTGACGTACAGGCAATGCGCGCGACGGGTCGGCCAGCGTTGCCAGATAATGCACGCACATGCCGGCAAGCTCGCAGGGATGGATCGGACCGTAGGCGGTCAGGCAGGTGCGAGCCAGGTTGAAGACCTTCTGCTCGTCCTTCTCCCAGAAGAAATAGGGGTCGTCGGTCTCAAGGGTCGTGAGGCTCTTGCGGAAAAAGCCGAGCATGCCCTTGAGCTGCTTGGCCGCCACACCCGTGCTCTTGAGGTCCTCCTTCACGAAGTCGTCCTCAAAAGGCATGATGAGCCTGGGGGCGCGGTGCGTGAACGCCTGGGCCTCGGGAGTCGACAGAATCGAAAGCTCCAGGTCACGGGCGCAGGTCACAGTCACACCGTGTGCCGCCACATCGGCCATCGCCTGCACGGCCGCGTCACTGCCGGCAACGACGCACACCTGCCCGGCTGGCACGCCCGAAGCGAGCAGCGCCTCGACACGCGCCCGCACAAGGGCCGTCTTGCCCGCGTTGTGCGGGCCCTGCGCCATGAGGAAGCGCACCTGGGCGTTTGCCTGCACCGCCTCCTGGGCGGTCATGGTCTGCAAAGTCATGGTCTTCTTCCTACCGTTCGTATATCTGGTCGATGTTAAGCATCTTCTTCATGCGGTTCACCACGGAGTGGGCGCGACCCCTGTCGTCAGTCACACTCGGCAGCACCCAGTGCTGCACCACCGCGCCCGACGCCACGTCGGGAGCCATGACGTCCTCGTAGAGCGTGAGTGCGTCGGTGGGGCAGATGTCGGTGCAGCAACGGCACTTCACGCAGTCGGCGGGAGAATGGTCCACGCCCTCGCCCGTCTCGTCCTTCCACTTCGTGATGGCACCCGTGGGACAGAACGTCGCGCAGCCGTAGCACGTACGGCACTTCGAGGCGTCGATCACCACGCGGCCCCACAGCCTCGTGTCGAGTGTCACGTTCTCAGGCTCGCCGAGCTCGGCCAGCGCGTCGAGCAGGCGCTCGCGACGGTCGGGGATGAAGTGAGGCAGGGTGCCGTCCTTCATCGTCTTCATGAAGCGGGCCGCCTGGGCACGGCCGCTCTCGTCGCACACGACTTCGGGCTCGTCGGACTTCAGCACCTCAGGCGTCACCGCGTCGCTCAGGGCACACAGCATGGAGCGGCCCGTCTCGCTCAAGAGGCGTCGACGGTTCTCGTCGTAGGGCAGCGACTGGGTGAAGGCGCTCTTCTCGCCCTCGTCAAGCATGGCCTCACGGGGCAGCTTGTCGGTAAGCTCGACGCGCACGTCACTTCTCCAGGCACCCAGCAGCTCGTCTGCCGTGGCGGCGACCAGCTCGTAAGTCTGCTTGCCCACGCTGCGCTCGCACGTGTCACACGCGCCGTGCACGAGCACCACCCGGTCGGCGCCGGCGGCAACCAGGCTCACGCACACCGACTCGTCCACACGACCCAGGCAGCGCACACGCGTGGCACGCTGCGGGTCGACGCAGGCGGCATAGCGCTCCCAAGCGTGGTCGCACATGACGACACCCACGCCCTTGACGGCGATGAGCGCATCGAGCGCCGTGGTGGCAAGCACCGCGTCGTTGGGATTGTTCGCTTCAAGCGCGCAGGTAGGACATACCGTGGCGCATGTGCCGCAGCCCACGCACAGGTCGGAGTCGACACTCACCTCGTCCTGCGTGATGGAGATGGCACCCGTCGTGCAGGCATCGGCGCACTTGGTGCACGACGCCTTGCGGTTGCGCATGACGGCGCAGCGATACGGGAACGCCTTCAGCACGTCGCTGGCGATGCCGTCAAACACCCCCAGCATTCTGCTCGTAGCCATGGCTAGGCGTCCACGCCGTCGAGAAGGTCGTCGAGCGCCTCCACCTCGGTCTGCACAAAGCCCAGGAGCAGCTCGCCGGCGCCGATGTAGAGATCGGTCTGGGAAAAGTACTTAATGTCGGAGACGAACATGGGCACCCAGTTTGCGAGGTGCTGGCCCACGAAAGCGCGCTGGGTCTTGAGCATCTCCACGGCCTCGTCCTCCTTGCCCTCCTTGAGGGCCTTGGCCGTGCGCTCGCTCATGACCTGCATGAACTCGAGCTCGAGGGCAATGTGGTCCTCGCAGTCGTTCCACTCCTCACCCTTCTTCAGCAGGTTGGCGCGGTAGATGGCGAGCACCTCGTCGCGCGCGTCCTGCATGAGCAGGCGCTTCTCGGAGGTATGGACGCTCTCGAAGGGGTAGGCGGCGGAGCGGCCGTTGTTGCCGTGTCCAATGAACGTGCGGGCATAGTCGCGCGCCAGGTCGAGCAGCGTGTCCTCCCAGGTACCCTTGAGGTAGTTGTACATGGTGCGGTAACCGTAATCCACGTGCTCGTTGCCCGTGGAGGTGGGGAACTTCAGGTGGCGCAGCTCCTCGAGGAACTTGCCGTCGACCTCAACACGGAAGATGCGCGCGAGCAGGCCGTAGGTGCGGGCACGGCGGGTCATGAAATCAACGAGCTCGCGGCCCTCGGCGACTTCCTCGGTCTGGTCGGGCATGGCGATGGTGTCAGTCATCTTGAAGCTCCTTTAGGCTTGTGCGGTCGCGTTCTTCTTGAGGTAGTTCTCACCCAGGTCGGTAAGGCGCCAGCCACGGTTCTTCCACTCCACGGCGCCCACCTCCTGCAGGCAATCGATGAAGTGGCTCGGCGCCTTGTGCGGGTTCTCGAGACGCTCGTCACCGGCATAGCGGTCGTTGATGGCGCCCATCGTGCGACCCTGCTCGTGCAGGAAGTCCAGCAGGTCCCTGTAGATGTCTGCATAGCGAGCGTCGCGCACGCCGATGAGCTCGTCGAGCTCGGAGCCCTCGCGGCACTCGGCAAGCACGGTAAGACCGGCATCGGTAGCCAACCAGGTCGCCTGCTGGGGTTCCTTGATCTCGAGGTACTCAACGCCGTCCTCGTCGACGGCCTCGTCGGCGTTTTCGGGCAGCTTAGCGACCAGCGCGCCGGACTTCTCGAGCATGGTGCACAGGGACAGGGCCGAGTACACGCTGAAGCAATCCTTCTGGAACTCGTCGACCATCTCGGTCACCTCGCCAGAGGTGCGTTCCTGGCAGCACAGCTCGATGATCTTGAGAAGCACGGGCTTGCGGGCAAAGTTGCGGGCGAACAACTCGCGGATGGCGTCCTCGGGGCAGGCGAAGCGACTCTGGTCGTAGACACTCGGCTTCTTCTGCGACTCGGGCATCTCCTTGATGACGGGCAGCTCCTCGATCTCGTCGGCGGCGACCGCCTCGGGGTCGTCGGGATCGGGGGCAAAGGGATCGAACTCGTCGGTGTCGACGATCTCGAAGTCAAACCCCAAGTCGTCGAACTCCCCCACAGTGCTTTCGGACTCAAACTCAGACATGCGTCTATCCTCTCCCTCACTGGCGCACGGCTTGCGCTTCCGGAAGAAGATGCTAGGGTTCCTCGACACACGAGCTTCATAAACGGTGGATGATTTGAAGGGATTCATGCTGCTCATGAAGGCATCATCGGTCATGGATGAGCCGATGAACTGGGGTTTTGCTGAATGACACACAAGTGCGAAGGTCTGCGAGAGCATGTGGGGCATCGACCGGCAAGCGGGTGAAGAGACATGCAAAGGCCAGCAAACGCGGCAGGGTACGCGAGTGTCACAGGGTGCATAGGTGCGAACAGGCTGTCGTATTGCGTTCACGAATGTGGGAGGCCGCAGCCGCAGTTCCAAATGCAAGCTCACGCCACTCAGCACGCAGCCAAAAAGTGCGACGCTCGCCCCGATAGTCTGCTCGACGGTCGCGCACGTACCAAAAGTCCCAAAAGTATGCGTTATACCGGAAGCAGGAACGCTACAAGGTTGTACGAGAAAAACGCGCGATCCATCTACCAGGTGTTTTGATATCACGATAATCGAGCATCAGACCCTGGTTGAGTTATAACGCATACTTTTGGCGTTTTTGGACACTAACAGGGGCCGGTTGCCGGCCAAAGGGGGCAGTGAGAGGTCCTCGCCTCGCCCGCTGCACACAAAAGGACCCCGCGAGATTGCTCTCGCGGGGTCCTTCGGGGGGGGTGAGGGCCCTATGCGTTAGGGTGTACGCAAAGCTTTGGTGTTACTCGGCCTCGGGGTGATAGCCCATGACGGCGGGCGTACCCTGGGGCATGATGCACGAACCAGCGCCGATCCACTCGCGGTCGCGGCGGTCGCCGTAGGTGTTGCGCAGGATGTACAGGTTCTGGGGGCCGTTGCCCTCGTCGGGGAAGCTGAACATCTCGTCCTCGGTGAAAGGCTGGACGTACTCGGTGAGCTTGAAGCGAGCGTTCATGGTGGCGTCATAGGAGACGTCGTCGCCAGGCTGGCCGGGGCCCTCGAAGGACTCGAGGCCCTCGTCGAGGTCGCCGAAGAAGCGCGCGCGACCGCCGCAGGTACGGACGCATGCGGGCAGCTCGCCCTGCTCAACGGTGTCGTGACACATGGTGCACTTCTGCACGACGTTGAGGTCCTCGTTGAGGTAGCGCACGCCGTAGGGGCAGGCGCTGATGCACAGCTGGCAACCGATGCACTGCTCGGCGTCGATTTGCACAGTACCGTCGTCGAGCTTGACGGAGGCGCCGGTGGGGCAGACCTCGACGCACTCGGGGTTGGCGCAGTGCTGGCACTGAACGGGCAGGTAGTACATGTCGACGTCCGGGAAGTCACCGGTGCCGCCGGCCTTGGGCACAGGGCCAACACGCAGGGTGCGAACCCAGAAGTTGCCCACGGGGACATCGTTGATAAGCTTGCAGGCCACGGTGCAGGACAGGCAGCCCGTGCAGCGGTTCAGGTCGGTGATGATCGCTTTCTGAGTCATTGTTAGGCCTCCGTAGCTTCCCACTCAGGCTCGCCCTCGACGCGCTTGCGCAGACCGGTGATCATCCACTGCTTCAGACGCGGGTCGGAAGCGTCGGTGATGACGGGGTTACCGTCGGGGTCGCAAGGCACGGGGTTGCCGAACGGCGAGTTGTCGGCGGTTGCCGCGTACACAAGTGCCGGGACGGCACGGGCGTTGTGCGAACCGCAGACGGGGTCGCCGCCGCGCGGGTTCAGCGTGCAGTTGATGTTGACGAGCTCGAAGCCGTGGCTCGCCGTGTCGATCTCGGGGTACCACCAAGCATGGTTGGCGTTGACAACGCCCTGCTGGATGCCGTAGTAGGAATCGATGACCTCGCGGACCTTGCCCCACGGAGTCTCGATCCACACCCACTGGCCGCACTCCAGGCCCAGACGCTCGATGTCGTTGGGGTTCATCTGGAGGCGCGGGTAGGGCCAAAGCTCGCGGCACCAGGGGAGCTGACGGTGCTCGGAGTGGAAGTACACGGGCTGACGCGAGCCAGTCGTCATGATGAACGTATTGTCCGGGTAGGCCTTGAGGCTGTCGACATAGCCGGGGTTGAGGAACGTCGAGGTGTCGATCTGGTCGGCCAGAGAGGCATCGTAGTACTCGGGGTGGTTGACCGGCGAGTCGATGGGCTCGTGGTACACGGGGAACCATTCGCCCTCGTCGATGTAGGCCTCGCAGACCAGAGACCAAATCTCGACCAGGCCGGACGCCGTCATGAAGCCAGGATGGTTGTCGACCAGCGGGAACAGGTTGAAGCCGCCCTGCTGACGACGCATGCACATCTCGTGACGACGGTAGAAGCCCCAGCGCTCGGGGTGCCACTCGCGGCAGCAGAACCAGCCCTCGTTCTGGAACTTCTCGGCGGCCTGCTTGAAGGTGGGGCCATCCGGGAACTCGGCGGTCTTCCAAGCGTCGGTGTTGTCGGTCAGGATGCGGTCATGGTCGGGCCACAGGTAGCTGGGAGCACCGGCCAGAGCGTTGGTGTACTCGTCGCCCAGCAGCTCGGTCCACTTGGCAACGTTGCTCTCGGAGCCAGCGGCGACCGTCGTGATGTAGTCCTCGGTGGAAGGAGCGGCCTCGGTGTCGCGCGTGTTCCACGGCACACCCATGGCGCGGTACATGCCGCAGTTCCAGTCGGGGTCGTAGATGGCCTCGCCGGGAGCCTTGATAGCAGCCTGGCCGCAGCCGAAGACGCCGCCTGCACCCTGGGAAACGCGCGTGGTGTCGCACTCGAGCCAGTGCCAGCAGGGGAAGATGATGTCGGCGTTGCCGTTGTTCGGGCAGAACCAAAGGTTGATGTCGACGAAGAAGTCGAGCTTGGTCATGCCTTCCCAGGCGCGGTCGATGTTGGACATGTTCATGATGTCGCCGGACTGGCACACGCCGCCGTGGAGGGCGTAGGGAATGTCGTCACGGTCGTTGCAGCATGCGTCCCACACCGTGCCGGCGTCGACCCAGCGGGACCAGTAGCGGTTCAGCGGGTAGCGCTCGGCGTCGACCTCGCCGGCGTTGCGCTCGAAGACCGTCTTGGGGTTAGGCCAGGCCTGGGAGGAGCGGAAGGCGCCACCCATACGCTTGGCGATGACGGTCAGCTCGTCGTCGGTGGGCTCCTCGGTGCCGTAGAGCTCGGTCAGCGGGGAGTTAGCGTCCTGCTGATGCTTGATGTAGTCCTTCAGCCAGCTCTTGACTCCGTCGAAGTCGAGGTCGCGGCCTTCCCAGACCTTGGCCTCGTCGCCATAAGGGCTACCAACCTGCATGTTGGAACGGCCGGGGTTGCCATCGAACTGCGACTTGGAGGAGCCGCGGTTGCCGGCAGGCTCGTCGGCGTTGCCCGTGATCTCGGAGAGGATCATGAGGATACGGGTGTTCTGAACGCCAGTGCCGTTCTGGTCGGGAGCGAGCTGGAAGTGGATGCCGCCGTTGCCGTAGTCAGGATCGATACGGGTCGTCCAGGTCTTGACGGCGAGCTCGATGTCAGCGGCCTTGACGCCGGTGATCTCCTCGGTGGCCTCAAGGTTGTACTGGCTGGACAGGTCGTGCAGGTTGTCCCAGACAGTACGGCACTTGTAGGTCTTGCCGTCCTTGAGCTCGACCTCGATCTCACCGGGGAAGAGCGCGGGCTGCTTGGGCAGGCCCTCGGGGTTGCACTCGTCGGAACCCTCGGGGAAGCGCTCGGGCTCGGTGGCCGGGTCAGCAAAGGAGGACTCGTCGGGCAGGAAGCAGCGGCCGTTCAGGCCGGTCGGGGAATCGATCCAGCGACCGGTGGTCGGGACGACGTGCTCCTCGCCCTCCCACTTGCCAAGCTCGGCATCCCAGTAGGTGAGGCGCTCGTTGGCCTCGTCCCATACCATGAAGCGCTGGTACTTGCCGTCTTCCTTGATGTCGGCCTCGGTGAGCAGGCGGGTCTTCATCTCGATGCCGCCGTTGCCGTCAACGAGCCAGCCCTCGGTCAGCCACGGCTTGTCCTCAACCACGAGGAACGGGGCATTAGACCAGCGGCGCACCATGGTGTCGTCGTAGGCCTCGTTCTCGATAATCCAGTTGAGCCAGCACAGGGCCAGGGCGCCGTCGGTGCCGGGGCGCAGGGGCAGCCAGATGTCGGCCTCCTTGCCGGAGGGGCAGATGCGCGGGTCGACGAGGATGTGGTGGGCAGCATGGGCCATGACATCGTTGACGCCACGGTTGTTGGTGTCGTAGTTGGAGATTGCGGTCTCAGTGCCCCACTGGACGTAGACCTTCGGCTCCTGCTCGACCTCCATCCAAGGAGAGCCCATCTCGTCGGTCATGATGCCGCCGAAGTGACGCGGGCCCTTGCAGACCTGGTAGGCAAGGTGAGCGTTGGGGGTGCCGAAGAGCTGCTTCATGCCCTGGTAAGGACCAAGCGACCAAACGCGGGAGGTACCGCACATAACGAAGATGGACTGTCCGCCGTACTTGTCGACGCACTCGCCCAGACCCTTGCCGGCAAGCTCGAAAGCCTCGGCCAGAGAAATGCGGACCCAGCCGGGATCGTCCTCGCCCTTGGGGTTGGTACGCTTGACGGGGTAACGCACGCGATCGGGGTGATAGGCAGCCTGCATGGAAGCCTGAGACTTCGAGCAGCTGTGACCGCGGGAATGGTTGGACTGGTCGTCGCCCTCGACCTTGACCGCCTTGCCGTCCTTGACGGTGACCCACACGCCGCACTCGACCTTGCCGCAGGCACGGCAGCAAGAACGGACGCGCTTAACCTCGCCGGCAGTCTCGTCGACACCCTCGGCCAGAGCCTGCAGCGGCTTGGTGGTCGAGGAAGCGAGAGCGCAAGCAGCCGCTGTGATTGCGGTTGCCTTGACGAAGTTACGGCGGCTCATGGTGAGCTTAGCCATACGTTCTCCCTCCATAGTGGTGGATGTTCGCACCCGATTGGGTGCCGGTGTTGCCAATAGGCTCGTGCCGGCGTCGTGCCGGCCTCGTGCGCTTACTCCGGAAGAAAGCGTCGGCGGCATCGACTGCAAGGCGTCCCCCACATGCCGCACGCGCCTTTCGGCAACGGTTGCATACTGGCCCGCGCACGTCGGTGTCGACTCAAGACGCAGGGTCGATTCTGACAAGTCCGTTCCTTGGATGAGGGCGGCCCCAAGAATCATGAATGCAAGATGATGAGGTGTTTACCTGGCCTTTTATTGACTCCTGGCAAAACGCCAACCATACAAGTCACTTGAAGAAGATGCCTGCCCAAGCCGAACCCACCCCTGAATGCCCGCGCGAAACGCGACGACCATGCGTATAATGTCCGAGGGTATGAGGACGCCAGGGGCTAAGGGGAGACAGTCACATGTCGCAGTGGACGCGCGAGATCACGCACGCTTTGGGATTCAACGAGCAGCACGCCGAGCCGGGCTCAAGCGCGGCACTGGCTTTTTCATTCGGCATCACCCTGCAGGCCCCGTTCAGCATCTTTCACGCAAACGCGGTCACTTTCACCCCTGAGGCCGCGCATGCCGTTTCCATCTCGTTTTTCTTGGCTATGGCCGTGTTCGCAGGCATCGTGTCGTATCGTCGGGCCGAGGCCTACGACTACTTTCGCAAAGCCTCCTGCGCCATCACCTGGTCGCTCGTATGCGCGGCCGTAGTGGGGGCGATTCCCCTTCTCGAGGCGGCGCAGATGACGAACGTCGTGCTACTGGCGATTGTGGGCACCGCGCTGGGCGTGGGACTGACCGCCATCTTCCTATTCCTGGCGCATCTCTTCACGCGCACCTACATCCCCGACATCCTCAAACGCGCGTTTGCAGGCGCGGCGTTCGCCATCCTGCTCGAGGCCGTGATCATCGTGCGCTTGCCCGATCCCTGGGGCTATGTCGCATGCGCCGTTTTGCTGGCCGTCAATACGCCGCTTCTGGTCATGCTGCTCAAGAATGCCCCGGCAATCGGCGACGTCGCGCATTTCAAGGCATATAGCGAGCGACCTGGCGAATTCCGCCTCTTTGCGGCCAAAGTCGCCATGCCGGTGGCATGCACGGGCATCGTGCTGCGCATGTTCTATGCCCAGTCGGAGCACTTCATGGACGCGTTGCCGCTCCCCGGCTTTCTCAACGACGTGACGTTGGCGGTGTTCATCGGCGTGGCCTACGTCATCACGTGCTTTGCCATCTACGGCGTGCGCAGCTTTGGCTGGCCGTTTGCCCAGTTCTTCAGCTTCCTCATCCCGCTTGTGTGCCTCTACGGCTCCGTTAGCGTATCCACCGTTATTGCAAGCGCGGCGACCTACGACGGCGGTACGCCGATGATGGTGTGCGTCACACTGGCCCTCACCTGGTCGTTCATGGGCGGTGCAAGCCTTGAGTACCTGATTCGCAGCGCCTCAGTGTTTGGCATGGGCCTGTCGAGCATGGCCGCGGGCATTCTTGTGGGCGACGTTTTCGTGCACATGGGGCTTCTTGGCACACCGCTGGGCAGCATCCTGCTCGGACTTGTATGCCTCATCATGGCCATCGGCTATCTGCCGCCCCGACCCGCCCCCAACCTCACGCGCTCGAACTACGCCACTCCCCTGCGCTCGACGACGGCACCCGACGACGAGCCGGAAGAGGCAGACGACGAGATTGCAAGCGAAGAGGAGCTCGCCAGCGAGGTGGCCGCTGCCGCAAAACCGCATGTCCCCGTGAGGGGCCGCTTCATGCGCCGCTGCGACACGGTGGCGCAGACCTTCTTGCTCTCTGCACGCGAGACCGAGGTACTCTACCTGCTTGCCAAGGGCCGCTCGATGAACCACATCATGGAAGAACTCGTCATCTCCGAAGGCACGGCCAAAACCCACATCAACCACGTGTACAAGAAGCTCAACGTTCACTCCCGCCACGAACTCCTCGACCTCATCGAGTCTATCGAAGTGGAGGATGTTGACTTCGAGGGATAGGGCGATCGTGGGGGAAGAGGACACTCTCCCGCGGAGCCGAGTGCTCGTACAGAGGGTGACGGAAAACCCAGGGCACGGGGTGCTTCGCGCCTTGTGCCCTTTTCCTTGCCCTCACTGCGCAGGCTGCTTCGGGGAGCGCCCTCTTCCTTGGACGCCCGCCATGCTGGTTGGGGGAAAGACGAAAAGGGCCCCGCGGCACTATGTGCGCGAGGCCCAGAGACGTCTGCCAACGGAAAGCATGGCAGCCTTAAACCCGGATTGTTAGATCGTGCATGCTCCTTGGAGCTGAATCTCCTGGCCGTCGTCTGTTGTCACCGTCGCTTGATAACTCGGCCACAGGGCAACCGCAACACCAGCTACATCATCTGACATCTCAAGCGTGAACCAGTCACGATTCTTGGCAGATTCCTCGTACTCAAAGTGCCCGATGATGCCGAGGGAGCTGCCGTTGAATGGGTAGGTGTAGCCAAAGATAGTATGGGTCGCTTGAATCGAGGTGTTCTTGGCAAGATTCTCCGAAGAGCCCGCCTGGATGGTTGCCGCGCTTCGGTAGATGAAGTTGCCAACATACTCAAGCGATGCCGAACCCCGCAGCTGATAGCCCTCCTCGGCAGCGGCAGCATTCACCTGAACAGCACGGGATCCTATTGGAGTCGGCAACGCGTATCGAAGGACGAAATCAACGTCCTCATCGCAGAGCGGCTCCCTCTCCCCATAGGAGCGCACGATATCCTCGAAGCGCTCCGCAACGGCATCGGAAGACATGTCTGCGTTCGTCGAAAAGTCCCAAGAAGTAATCGTTCCAGCTTGAGCCCCACGCTCATGCGAGAGGGAGCAGAGCATGGAGAGCCCAGCCATGGCCCCAACCCCCACGAAGGCCCGACGGTCAACGGATGCGTGCTTCTTCATGCCTGCCCCCTTAGAACGACGCCCTACGAGACGACGACCACGTATCCGTCGGCTGTAGTGATTGTCGCCGAATAGAAGAAACGATACGAAGTCGTGAATCCAACATACTGATCGTAGAATTCAGCGGCAAACCAGTTGCGGTTGTAACCCGTATAGGTTTGCGAGTAATTGTGGGTGACCGTACCCAGATAGTACCCGATGTAGCCAAACTTGATGGAAATCTGCTGAGAAACGCTCTCACCCGAGCCAGCTTGAATGGTTGCGCCCAGCGTGTAGTCGCCCACACCGTTCTGATAAGCATTACCCATGATTTCATAGGTCACGCCATTGTAGTAACGCGATCCGTAAATCGTATTGGTCTCGCGGGCGCCAGAGGGCGTAGCATAGAGGTCGACGAACTCGCGATCACTCGGCGAAAGCTCATCTCCCTCCGAGTAAGTCTCCGCCATTTGGAGGAACCGTTGATTAATCGCACTGTCGTCAAGACCTTCGTTCTCCGGGAACATGCAGTCAGCCCGCGCCTTCTCCGCAGAGAAGACGCCCCCCGTAGTCAGCCCGGCAAGAACAAAGGCCGTTCCAGCAACCAACTCGCGTCGAGACATCCTGATACTCATAAGCTTCCCTTTCTTCCTGTGAGAACCTTGCAGAGACACGGCGGGAAGTTCCTCAACGCGCCATCAACAGTAGTCAAGAAAGGCATCCAATGGCTTCACATCGAGATGGTGATATACCATTTGCGCTGGTAAAGCTAGTAAGAATTCTCTTTAGGCAGCGTTAGGGACTTGATGAGGTCAATCAACTCTTGCTGGGAGTGGACTGAAAGCTTGGTGTAGATATGCTTGATGTGACTCCGCACGGTGTTGATGCTCACCGAAAGATCTCTGGCGATATACGGAGCCGTCCTACCATTGAAAAGCTCTCTGAGAACGTCACTTTCCCTTACCGTCAAATCGTACTTCTGAGCAACCGTAGCTATGGCATTCGGCTGAAATGCATCAATCTCCGTTGTGTTCGAC
Source organism: Coriobacteriaceae bacterium (assembly GCA_019420325.1). Lineage (GTDB taxonomy): Bacteria > Actinomycetota > Coriobacteriia > Coriobacteriales > UMGS124 > UMGS124. Next base: position 19,958 of record JAHZHK010000024.1, read on the forward strand.
TGCTTGGTCGACGCGACATGCGACCAATAACAGCTCGCCCCATAGACGGCCGACGTCAAGAGGCATAGCTGAATCAAAATGTCCGCATCGCCCATAAGTGCGCCCATCACCTCCAATGTCGGTTCAAAGAAACCGCATGCAAGGGCAACGAGACATAGACGCGTGTCCAGCCCACTCAACCGCGAGGAACCAATGCTGGCACAGAGCGAAGGAATTGCCGACATCAAAACAAAGGCAGCACAAACCGCGCCACCCGTGAAGAAAACTAACTGGAAAACGGGTGTCGACTGCTGACCTGGACTAAACAATTCGCCCGACAGAATCGCCATAGAGCAAAACAGAAAAGGAGAGGCAAGACACGCTAAAACCCTATGCGAGAAAACAGCCAAGACGCCCACGGCCAAGAGGCACCCGCAACATATCGACCCAAGAGCGGCCGTATCGGGCACCGTAGCATTCAACCAAGAGCGAAAGAGAAGCGAAAACGAGCAAGACAGGGTAAACCCCAAACTAGCCGATGCCACAAGCGCCCGAATATCAATAGAGCGAGGCTCCCCAGTCAAAGATACGTCCTCGGACAAGGAGCCAGAGGGGGCCTGGGCGTGCTTACACAAGATGACATGCACGGCTATTGGAAGAACAGGCAGGAAAACAGGCAAGCCAAGGCAATCGGTAACCAGATAGTTTGCTATCAGGAAAGCGACCGTCATCAAACATGACAACGCGATTACGGTGCAGCCCTCCAAGAGGCAATCCGGCAACGGCAAGCGTCGTGCGTATAAGCACCAGACAGATAGGCAGCCTATCTCAACAAAACAGGTTGCATACAGGGCAAATGATCGCGAACTTCCCGCAAGACTTTGAATCACGCTGAACGCAATGACGAGCACGCACAACACGATGCTCACAGGACGAGAGAACTCCTGTAACTTGCCCATACGAAAAAGGACCAGGGCGGCAATCACAGGTACGCAATACAACGCCCCAAACGAAGCGGCCACAGGGGTGTAGTACCCAACGGCACTCGAATTACCACTTGCTCGAGTCCCAAGAACGATAAGGGCTGTAAGAGCAACAAGCGCGGCGGCGGTACACGCAGTTGGCCAAAGCCTGCAAACTGCGGCGTTAACCCTCTTCGTCATGCCTCTGAAGCCATCAAGCGGCAGCCGATGCTTTTGGATGCGAACGAGCGGTCGTCCCAATACGCGTCTCCCTTCGACGGCGAGAGCATGCCAGCAATCAAGGTAGTCACTCCAGAAACCCCGTCAGCCCGACATCGCGTCGTTGCTCCCCAATACGCTAGGGCGCAAACACGGTACGTAGTGCAAACCGTTAGCCTACGCACCGCGCATGAGCGCCTGCGGAACGCGGCGCGCCAGGTTCCGCCCTTACAAACGCGGGTTCTGGCGCGCAAGGCGCGCGGAGGCGCAGCGTACACATGGTACGTAAGCCTTCGCGGAACGCAGCCGGCGAGGTTCCGCCCCTCTAAAAGCAGGTTCTGATGCGCAAGGCGCGCAGGGCCGCAGCGTACACATGGTACGTAAGGCCCTGCGGAACGCCGCGCATCAGGTTCTGCAACTATCCGTCGCGTTCCCAGGTGGCTTTATTGGTTTCGGTCTCCCATACCTCCACCTTGTAGCAAGTAGGACCCACCTGGTCGGCGCACCATTTCGCGATGTTCTCGGCCGTGGGGTTGCACGGCAGAGTCTCGTTGAGGTTGGTGTGGTCGATGACGCCGTGGATGTTCTTCTTGATGCGCGTGAAGTCCACCACCATGCCGTCCTCGTTGAGCTCAGCGGCCTTGCAGTGCACCACGACGATCCAGTTGTGGCCGTGAAGCGCCTCGCAATAACCCTCCAAGCAGGAGTTCACCGCGTGGGCACCGGAAATCTCGAGTCGTTTGCTCACGTAGTACATGCTTATTACCCCTGGTATTCGTCGAAGAGGGCTTTGAAGGCGGACAGAGAGTTCTCAATGGTCTCCTTGGCCACGCAATAGGAAATGCGCACCCAGCCAGTCATGCCAAAGGAGTCGCTCGGCACGAGCAGCAGCTCATGGTTGTCGCGGGCACGCACGGAGAATGCCTGGGCGTCGGGCTCAAGGGCGCGCACCCACAGGTAGAAGGCACCCTCGGGCTCCACGCACTCATAGCCGATGCCGCGCAGGCCCGTGAGCAGGATGTCGCGGTTCGTAGCATAGGCGGCAACGTCGGAAGGCAGCGTGCAGCACTTCTCCACCACCTTCTGCACGATGGCAGGGGCGCACACATAGCCCAGGGCACGGCCAGCACCGCAGATGGCGGCGTAGACCTCCTTGTGGGCGTGCATGGTGTTGGGCACGAGAACATAGCCAATACGCTCGCCAGGCAGCGACAGCGACTTCGACCAGGAGTAGCACACCACGGTGTTCTCGTAGATGGCGGGCACCCACGGCACCTCGACGTCGGCGTAGGCAATCTCGCGATACGGCTCGTCGGCGATGAGGTAGATTGTGCGGCCGTTGGCTTCGCTCGCGCGGCGCAGGATGTCGGCGATGCCCTCGAGCACCTCGCGAGGATACACAGCGCCCGTGGGGTTGTTGGGCGAGTTGACGATGATCGCACGCGTCTTGGGACCGATGCGGCCGGCCAGGTCGGCGAGGTCGGGATACATGGTGTCCTGGCACGCAGGCGACAGCACGCAGGTACAGCCGGCGTTCTCGATCCACATGCGGTACTCGGGGAAGAAGGGGGCGATGACCACGATCTCGTCACCCGGCTCGGTGAGGGCGCAGATGCTGGCGTCGAGTGCGGCGGCGGCACCCATGGTCATGTAGAGCATGCTAGCGTCGTACTGAGTGTCGAAGCGCTCGTTCAGGCTGTTTGCAATGGCCGTGCGCGTGGAGACGTAGCCCTGGGCCGGGGTGTAGCCGTGCAGCTCGACGGCAGGCGTGTCGAGGGCCTCGATGAATGCCTGCTTCACCTGGGCAGGAGCCGGGATGGAGGGGTTGCCGATGGAGAAGTCGAACACCTTGTCGGCGCCGATCTGCGCCTTGCGGGCCAGGCCATAGGCGAACAGCTCGCGGATTGCCGAGCCCTGGGCGCCCAGCTTGTAGTATGTGGGATTGCAGCTCTCAGGCATGGAAGCTCCTTTGCATGTAGGGGCGCTCCACCGCCGGTCCGGAGCACAGGCGTGTGCCAAAAACTCAGCAGGCAAAGCGCAAGTGAGATGCGCGCTATCATAGTGCGCCCAAAGACGTTGCGGGTCCACAGCCCGCTAAGCGACAAAAAAGCGCCCCCGACGTGCATCGAGGGCGCTGAAAAACTTGTGGCTGAACGCCGCGTTCTAAACCGCCAGCACGCCTACTTCGTGGGCTGGAAGAGCTCGCCTGCGGTGGTGGCGAGGCCCGCCAGGCCCTGGATCTCGCTGGGGATGATGATCTTGGTCGCCTGACCATCGGCCACCTGCGCGAGGGCCTCGAGGCTCTTGAGGGTAAGCACTGCCTGGTCGGCGCCAGCCGCCTTCACCATCTCGATACCCTCGGCCGTGGCCTTCTGAACAGCAAGGATGGCCTGAGCCTCACCCTGGGCCCTAAGGATGGCGGCTTCCTTCTCAGCCTCGGCAGCAAGAATCTGCGCCTGCTTGGCAGCCTCGGCGCGAAGAACAGCAGACTGCTTCTCGCCCTCGGCGACCAGAATGGCCGACTGCTTCTCGCCCTCTGCCTGCAGGATTGCCTCGCGGCGCTCACGCTCGGCCTTCATCTGCTTCTCCATGGAGGCACGGATGGCCTGCGGGGGCTCGATGTCCTTGAGCTCGACGCGGTTGATCTTGATGCCCCAGGCGTCGGTGGCGTCGTCGAGCGCGATGCTCATGCGGGAGTTGATGGACTCGCGCGAGGTGAGCGTCTGGTCGAGCTCGAGGTCGCCGATGATGTTGCGCAGCGTGGTGGCGGTGAGGTTCTCAATGGCGGCCATGGGGTCGCTCACGCCGTAGCAGAAGCGCTTGGCGTCGGTCACCTGGAAGAAAACGACGGTGTCGATCTTGACGGTGACGTTGTCGCGCGTGATGACAGTCTGCGGCTCGAAGTCAACGACGTTCTCCTTGAGGGAGACCTTTGCGGCGACCTTCTCAACGAAGGGAAGCTTCAGGTGCAGGCCGGCCTTCCAGGTGGAACGGTAGGTGCCGAGGAACTCGATAATCCACGCGTCGGTCTGCTCCACCATGCGGATGCAGCGCGAGATGGCGTAGATCACGATGAGCGCGGCAATGATGACGACCAGGATGCCGGTCAGGTCAGTTCCGTAGATCATAGGTAGACCCCTTTCGTAGCTGCGGAGCTTCTTATCGAGCGAACTGCACGTGCGTTAGCCGAGCGGGCTGACGACGAGAACGGTGCTCTCCACTGCCTCGACGCGCGCCTTGCTGCCAGCAGACAGAGCCGAGCCGTCCTTGGTACGAGCGGACCACGAGACATCAGCCAGGCGCACGCGGCCCGTGCCGTCCTGAGGAATGCCCTGCACCACGGTGACCGAGCGGCCCACGTACTCGTCGGAGTTCGTGACAGCGTCCTTCTCCTTAGACTCGCTCGACTTCTTCATGAAGGGGCGCAGCGCCGCCAAACCCAGCGCCGAGCACACCACGAAGACGATGACCTGCACGAGCAAGTCGGACACAAAGAAGCTCACGACAAAGGTAATGGCAGCGCCCAGGCAGAACCACAGGCACACGAGCGCAGGCGCCGCGGCCTCGGCCAGACCCAGCGCAACGGTGATGCCGAGCCAGATGATGGGCGACATGAATGCACTCCTTTCTATCTCCCCTTGGTACCTATATATAGATGTGACCAGTATAACCCCACACCGGACAGTTTTGAGTAGCATGGGCGAGATAGGCGAGGTGGGGCGCGCTTTTCAAGCGATGTCATCAGAGCACGTCAGGCCCATTGCGCCGAGACTGAACTTGTCACTCCTTGTGAAAATGCAATCGAGCCGTGGCAGAAGCGCCGCCTTGGGTTCGCTACACTTGACACGTCGGTCACTGTCCACGAAGGGATACATGTATCATGAAGCTCGGCGTCCTGCTTATGAACACCGGTACCGCAGACGAGCCCACCGTTGAGGCAATCGCGCGCTATCTGGGCGAGTTCCTCATGGACCCCGCTATCATCAGCGCACCGTACTTCATTCGCAAGCCCCTCGTGCAGCACATCTGCAAGACACGCCCGCAGCACACGGTGGACAACTACCGCGAGTTCTGGACGCCGGAGGGCTCCCCCTTCATGATTGCGAGCAAGGCCCAGGCGACGCACCTGCAGGAGACCCTGCGCCTGCGCGGTGAAGTGGGCGCCCACGTGGTGCTCGCCATGCGCTACGGCAACCCGAGCATCGCTGCGGGGTTGGAGGAACTGCAGCAATCCGGATGCGACACCGTGGTGCTGCTCCCCTGCTACCCCATGCAGGTAAACGCCTGCGCGGGCACCTGCCTCAAGGAGGCGCGAACTCAGATTGCTAAGCTGGGCAAACGCGGCTGGAAGCCCCGCGTGGTGGACGTGCCGAGCTTCTACGACCAGCCCGCATGGCGCGAGGCGCTCATCGAGGCCGTGCAGACGGCCTGGACCTACACGCCTGGTTCCAAGTTCCTCGTGAGCTGCCATTCCACGCTGCTGGCCGACATCGAGGCCGGCGACCCGTATCGCGACCAGGTAGAAGCCACGCGTGACTTCCTCGCTGAGGCGCTCGGCATTCCCGAGCAGGACGCCCTCACCTGCTATCAGTCGCGCTTCGACAACCGCAAGTGGCTCCAGCCCCTCACCGAGCCCACTGTGGTGGCCCTCGCCGAGCAGGGCGTGCGCGACATCTGTATCGTGTGCCCCATCTTCACCGCAGAGAACACCGAGACTGCCATCGAGGTGGACCGCGACCTGCGCGCAACGTTCATGGAGCACGCCGGCGAAGGCGCGCGCTTCACCTACGTGCACGCGCTCAACGACGCCCCCGGCCTCATCGGCGCACTTGCCGACGCCGTGCAGGACGCACTTGCCGGTCAGGCCCCCAAGGTCATGACCACCGGCCTAGGCGCCGACACGAACGTGCCCCGCCCCGTGTCGGGCCACTGTCCAGCACGCGAGTAGGAGCTGGGGGCGCAGGCGCAAAAGGTCAATCCCGCCCAGAAGCCGCCAGGCCCGTCGGCTCAATATATCGCCGGACAATAAAGCCTGCCTGCCCCTGCGATTTGGGGCAGGCAGGCTTTTACTATTGCTGCATGCTTCACATGATAGCCGCGGACACGCAGGTAAAAATATCGTCTACCGCTCCCCCAGCAACCAGTCCATAAGGTTCTGGATGCGAACGCCGCTCGGCGTCGTGCCGAGTTTCCACCTGTCGGCAACCATCACGATTTTGGGGAAGGAATCGCGGATTGCCTCCAGCGGGGCGACCTCGCGATTGAACGTCGCGCCGTCAAGCACGGACTGGCACACCTGAATATGGATCACCAGAACTTTCGATGAATCGAATGTTTTGTCCAAAATAGCAGAAAACTTTCGATGAATCGAACGATTTAGGGATTCCAGTCCTTGGTTTTCAGGTGTATCGAACGTTTTAGCTCTTAGGAAGCAGCGGCCCCGTGGTCGGCGCATGGCCGCCGTCTATGCAAACGGCCGGCCGCCCCACACGGAAGGCAGGGACGGCCGGCCGCTCATTACGCTCGAAATCCTAAGACACCTACTCCTCAGACAGGCTGAAGCCCAGGTCGCCCTCAAACTCCTTCAAACCGACGAGGGCGCCGGCCTTGTCGTAGACGGCGCGCAACTTCAAGCCGTCGTCGGTGCCATCGGAGTAGACGGCAGCATCGCTCAGGACGTCTTCGGTCTCACTCGAGCTCACGAACACGCTCACGTGCTGGGGACGGGCACCACTGTCAGCGGGGTCCGTATACGTGAACGTGCCGGACTTTGCGTCAAAGGACAGGCCGTATTGGGCATAGGGAGCAAAGAGCTCCTCGAGAGAGACGTCGTCCGCGGCAACACCCGAATCGGAAGTCCGTGTCGCGACGCCGATCGACCCGGCGCCGTCCACCTCAACCGCCACGGCGTCGTCGGTTGCTGAGCTCGACCCGAAAGCCTGCGCCGTGTCGGAAAGCCCGTCGGTGTCGCTCGCTTCAACAGCGGTGGCATCGGTGCTCGTCGCTACGGCATCGCCGCTCGCTTCAGCAGCGGTGGCATCGGTGTTTGTCGCTACGGCATCGGTAATCGTGAGGCTCTTGATGGCGAGGTCACCGAACGTGGCACTGCTGCCGGGTACTGCAGCTGCCGTAACGTCAGAGACGTTCTTACCGGAAGCATCCGACGAATAGACGCGCGCACCGCCCTCAGCCGCCTGCTCAAACACCAACCTATCAAAAGCAGCCGTCACATCCCCCTCCGAGGTCTCCTTGACAGAGTCGGCGTCGTATGTGAAGTGCCACACCTGCCCACCAGAAGGCAGGCCCCAATACGTCGTGCTCGCAAATGCCGCAGGCACCCCCACGACCAACAAAGACGACGCAAGCAAAGCCGCACAGGTCGTTTTCTTGATATGCATGATTGCCACCACTCTCTCTTCCATAGCGGTCCTGTTGAACGCGTTGCACACCCCGAGGGGCGCAAGGCCGCTCTTCATCTCTTCCATGTCTATCAACGTCCGGGCATATTCCGCCCGAACCTGCCCCAACGGGCCTCTCGCCAATGAGCGCACGGCCGCTTCGTCGCACGCGAGCTCGATGTCGCGTGCAGCCAGCACCCACATGACCCAAGCCAGCGGGTTGAACCAATGCAGGGACACCGCCGCTGCCAGCACGCACTTGAGTGCCACGTCGCACCGACGCACATGGCACAGCTCATGGGCGAGCACAAAGCGCATCCGCTCGCCCGCCCAGCCCCGGGCGTCGGGGCAAGTCTTCGGCACGATCACCACGGGGCGCACCACCCCGAACGTGAGGGGCGTACCCACCAGCTCGGACTGGCGCAGATCGACGCGGCGTCTGACGCCGACTTGGTTGCGAAGGCCGGCGAAGGCGTCGAGCGCATCATCGTCGCGCACGGGCAGTGACTCGGCGAGGCGCTTCCTGAAACGAGCGTGCGCCACGAGGAACGCCCCGGCAGCCACAATCGTGCCTGCGCCCCACACTACATGCATGGGGTTCGCAAGGCCCTCGCCTCCACTTGGCGTGTCCCGCACGGTCTCCAAGCCGGCGACGGCTGCCGTACCACCGCCCTCTTCTTGACCCGCCGTGCCTTGCGATGATTCCGGAGTTGCCGTACTACCGGTATCTGCCTGCTCAAACAGAAGCTCGACCTTCTCAGCCACCGCTTGGGCCGGCATGGAGAGCAACGAGTATGCGTTGACGGGCGCAGGGATAGCCAAGGGCATGAGCAGGCGCAGGGCGACGAGCGCCCATAGAATCACGAACGTCTGCTTCGGCAGGCGCTTAAGCAGCAGCGCCCGTGCGAGGACCACCGCCATCACCATGCCGGAGCCGGTCAGGCTCATCGTAACCAGGTCGACCGTCTGCATGTCCGCCCCTTCCGACCCGCGCGTTATTACTCGAGCTCGTCGACGATGCGTCTGAGCTTGTCAATCTCGTCACGCGACAGTTTCTTGCTGCTGAGCAGTGCTGCGACAAGGTTGCCGGCGGAACCATCAAACACCTTGTCAATCAGCTCGTCAGCAGCGTCTTGCTGCACCTCCTCCTTGGAGACGAGGGCGCTGCACATGAAATGGGGTTCGGTCCGCTCTATGGCGCCCTTCTCAATGCAGCGCTTGATGATTGTGCGCGTGGTGTTCACGTTCCATCCGACCTCGTCGCGCAGGACCTCCGCAACGTGCTTGGCACTGGAGGGCCCCTCGCGCCACAACACGTCCATGACCTTGAGCTCCGAGTCGAACAGCTTTATCTCCACGGCGCGCTCCCCTATCAAAAGAATCGGTTTCCGATAAGACTGCGGTAGTACGGCAACACAGATACTACTGCAGTAGTATTCTCAAGTCAAGGCACGACCACCGCAGGCCACAGCACCGCTCGAACGGTTTCCCCAACGCGGTTCGCGCGACCTGTCGCAGTCCGTCCTCTCGCGTTTCGGCCACACCCGCAAAATCGTTGTCTCGCCTTTCGACATCATATATACCTATGATGCCGAAAGCGACACCGCCGTCGTCCAGGGCATCGTCCATCAGCGGGGCGCGTTTTAGACCTAGCGGGCAGCGCAACTGCCCTCGGGCGCCGCGGCTGCCAGACGCTCTCCCAGCCACCCCCGCAGGTGCTCGGCCATGCGGGAGACTTCGGCGGCGGTGGCGGGGTTGGTGAACGGCAGGCCCAGGAGCTTCCACACGTAGCCTTGCTCGCAGGCAACGCGCAGGCCATAAGGGTGCACGACCTCAAAGAGCAGGCAGGGATAGCTCACCACGATGTCGGTTGGCGTGGAGCGTTCGGCGCGTTTGACGGTGCGGTGGCTGTAGAAGGCGTCGCGCACGGCAGGCGAAATGTCCCCGGCAAGAATCTTGGGCAAGGGGACGTCGAGCACCTGGGAGATGTCGGCCTCCCCCACCGCCTTCAGGATGTCCACCTTGTCGGCATCGCGCAAAATGTCGCAGAACATGCGCGTGCGCACGTCGAGCCCCTCGGGCAGGCGATAGTCGCTGTGGGTGCCCACGACCATGGCGATGAACTGAGAGAAAGCTGCGGCACCCCCAGCCAGCTCCGACCCTCCGGCACTCTGCCCGGCCCCCTCTTCTCTATCCACAAAATCCCACAGATGCCCCTCGTCAAGCAGCACGTGCACGCCCAGAGCAGCATGGCTTTCTGAGCGCGCATCACTGAAGGTGCCATAGCGTCGCACCTGCTCAAAGCGGCCAATGTCGTGCAACAAGCCACATAGCCACGCAAGGTCAACGTCTTCGGTAGCCAGCCTCTCGTCAGCCGCAATCCCCTCAGCCAGTTCCGCCACGCGATACGTGTGCTCCACCTTGAGCGCAATCTTGGGGTCGGCCGGGTCATACGCAGCCACATATCCCTCGAACGCCCTCAAACACTTTGCGCGGTTGATCTTCATCAGCTCACCCTCCATAGATTCGCATCTTTCACGCACAAGGATGCCGCTTTCCGCACAACCGATACGACCCCGCGAGCAACAGGTTGAGAAATATCACGTTTCCAACCCCATCTCCCCGTCAAAACGTTAAATATTTCAACCCATCCCTCGCCACCCACCCCCGGCAGCCCACCGTACACAAACGTGCCCACCGTGCGCACTTTGCACGGCGGGCACAACCTACTTACAGACCTCTTTACGCCCCATATCGAGCCCCCGCAAGAAACCGTGCTCCGCAGGTTAAGGCCTGGGCGCAGTTCCGCAGCGGCGCCATGCGCCGCGAGGACTGTTTGAGCACCAGGCCTTAACCTGCGGCCTGCGTGCCCTTGCGCTCGTCCAGCATCTCCCCCAGCGTCCTCCACGCGAGCTCCGCGCACTTCACGCGCGCCGGCATTCTCGCCACGCTCTGCAAGCAAGCCGCCTCGCCCAGCTCCTCGAGCACCTCGGGGTCCTTCTCCTCACCGCGGGCCATACGCTTGAAAAGCTCACACAAATCGCGTGCCTCATTGGTGTCCATGCCCGTGATGAGGTCGCTCATCATGTCAGCCGAAGCCTGCGAGACGGCGCATCCGATGCCCTGCCAGGCCGCCTCCTCGATGACGCCCTTGTCGTTGATGCGCAGCGACAGCGTGAGGTCATCGCCGCAGGAAGGGTTCACGCCCTCGTGCGTGCAGGTGGCGCACTCCATCTCGTACTTGTAATCGGGCTCGGAGCTGTGCTCCATGAGCGCCGGCGTGTACAGCGGGTTAATTGGTGCCATGGAACATCCCCCAGACTCCTTCGAGGCCCTCTACCAGGCGGTCGATGTCGTTCTTGTCATTATAGACGCCGATGGAGGCGCGGCACGACGAGCCCATGCCGCCCAACCAGGTAAGCAGGGGCTGCGCGCAGTGGTGCCCCGCTCGGATGGCCACATTGTAGCCGTCGAGCAGGCTCGAAACGTCGTGCGGGTGGATGCCCGCCACATTGAACGAAAACGCACCGTGGTGGCGTGCCGGGTCGTGGCTACCCATGAACTCGATATAGGGCAGCTCCTCCATGCGCGTCACGAGGTAGCGCATGAGTGCGTGCTCGCGGGCCACAAGGTTGTCCATGCCGATGGACTCCACATAGGTGAGCGCCGCGTCAAGCGCATAGGCGCCGGCCGCGTCCTGCGTGCCTGCCTCGAACTTCTCAGGGATGGGCGCCCAAGCGGCCTCGGTCTCGCTTACCCAGTCGATCATCTCGCCGCCCAACAGCATCGGCGGCATGGCCTCGAGGATCTCGCGCTTGCCCCACAGCACACCGATGCCCATGGGGCCCATGATCTTGTGAGCCGAGAAGGCGTACATGTCGGCACCAAGGTCGAGCACGTCCACCGCCATGTGCGGCACGGCCTGCGCGCCGTCCACCACCACGTAGGCGCCCATCTCGTGGGCACGCTTGGCGATGGCGCGCACGGGGTTCTCAACGCCCAGCACATTGGAGACCTGGCCGATGGAGACGATGCGGGTCTTGGGGCCGATCTTGGCCTCGATCTCCTCGTCGGAGATGGCGTAGTCGCCGCCCTTCTCGGGGCGCAGGTACACGAGCGTGGCACCCGTGGCGCGGCAAAGCTGCTGCCAGGGAATGAGGTTGGAGTGGTGCTCCATGATGGAGATGACCACCTCGTCGCCGGGCTTGAGGTCGCAAATGCCGGCGAGTCCCTTCGCGGCGAGGTTGAGCGCCTCGGATGCATTGCGCACAAACACCACTTCGTCGGACTCGGGTGCCCCGATGAAGCGGGCCACATGGGCACGCGCGCGGGCAATCGCCTCGGTCGCCTCGATGGAGAGGCGGTAGAGACCCCTCAGGGGGTTGGCGTTCAT
>JAHZHK010000025.1:0-1154 GCA_019420325.1 Coriobacteriaceae bacterium
GCGGCCCCTCCCGGGCCGGTTTTTGACGTTGGCGCGGGAGGGATTGCGGCCGGGGGCTACTTGTTCATTGCTTTCCTAGGTTCTCAACACCTTCAAGTTCATGCGGCCGTGATTTCATCGTGTGTCCGCGAGCCTCAAAAAGTCTGGCAATATCCGGTTGGCATCTGCCGAATTCGGGATTGAGAGGAAAGACAAAGCCGCAATCGGCAAGGTCGGACAACATAAGGCTCGGTTTTTGGGCGAGGGGATTGCTCTTCGGCAGGGCGAAGAAAATACGTTCCTGGCAACTTGGAAGCTCGCATACGCCAAATCCATCTGACTCGCCGACGGGGCAAACTGGCCGTTGATCGGTGGTGCAGGCAACGATTCCTGCATCGACTGTTCCGCGCAATACGGCTTCGCCCATCGTGTCACCGGGGTGAAGCGACTCCCTCACAACGCTAAAACCAGGGTGAAGACGTTGTACTTCGTCAATGACGTCCGCAAGAAAGGCCTGGACAAGAGGGGATTTGCGATAGCGCTCAATAACGAGCGTTGCCTGTGGTCCGTTACCAATCGAGTGCATGTGGCGAGCGAGCTTGTCTTCAAGCGCCAGCAATTCGGAGGCGCTGCCTAAGAGCTCGCTGCCACCATATGTGAGCCTGAGAGAACTTGCGTTGCGGTCAACCAAAGTGCAGCTCAACTGATGCTCGAGCTCGGCTATGTGCCGGCTCAGCGTAGGCTGTGAAATATTGAGCGCCCGCGCTGCGGCGGTAAAATTGAGATAACCAGCAAAGGTAACAAATTCCCGCAGATATCCGGTGTCCATCTTGTCTTGCCGCCCCCTTGACTCCGTTGTTAGGGCGAATAATAACAAATTGCCTGTTGCTTGCTATGCATAATGTGAATAGTCCTCCTTCATCTATGCTGGCGAGTCTCTCGTGGTTTGCATTTGGGAGATGCAGGCGTACGGGTATACCTTATATACGTGCGGCAAAGGGGTGCCGTGCGAACTTGCCGAGAGGGCGCGGATGGGTGTCCTCGTGAACAGGGAAGGGGAATTCGATATGGAGACGATTTCACGCAGGGGCCTGCTCAAGGGTGGAGCCGCGCTTACGGCCGGCACGATTGCTGCTGGCGGCGCAGGTCTGGCGCTTGCCGATGAGGCAAAGCCG
>JAHZHK010000025.1:1164-21286 GCA_019420325.1 Coriobacteriaceae bacterium
AGCTTCTTTCCGAGGCCCCGGCCAACCAGACCGAGACTGACGTGCTTGTCATCGGTGGTGGTGGCGCGGGCATTTGCGCGGCGCTCGCTGCTTCTGAGCAGGGCGCCAAGGTCGTTCTGTGCGAGAAGTCCGGCGTTCTCGGTGGTGCCACTATCATGAGCAGCGGCAAGATTCCGGCCGTTGGCACCGCACAGCAGGAAGCGGTGCTTGCGGAGAACGACGAGGTCGACAGCATCGGAGCTTGTGTCATGGACATCATGCGCCCGAGCAACTATAGCGTTCGCCCCGATCTCGTTTATACCGTCGTGGAGAACTCCAAAGACATGATTGAATGGACCGAGAGCTACGGTGTCACGTGGACTGTGGACGCGGGCCTGTATTACGGTCAGACCGCGCACCGCATGCACACGGCCGATGGCGCGGGCGCCGGTCTCACCACGGCGCTCATCGATGCCATGGAGGCCGATGAGAACATCACGGTCTTGATGGACTGTGAGATTCAGGGTCTTCTCCTTGATGAGTCCGGTGCCGTGGCCGGCGCATACGGTGTGGACGCCGATGGTGCCGATGTGACGTTCGTTGCTGCCAACACGGTGCTTGCGACCAGCGGTTTTGGTAACAACGACGAGATGATTGCCAAGTATTGCCCCGAGGCGTCTGCTGCCTACCGTATGGTGGCACCTGGTGCCACGGGCGAGGGCATCAAGTGGGGTGCCGAGCTGGGCGCTTCTCTCGAGAAGATGGGCGCCTACCAGGGCTATGCTTGGCATGACGCCGACGATGACACGGTGCTGGGCCAAGACATCGCCAACAACGGCGGCATCGCCATCAACGCCGAGGGCAACCGCTTTATGAATGAGTACGGCGGTTATTCCGAGCTCACTCCGCATATCCTGGCCCAGACCGACCACATCTGCTACCTGTGCTTCACTGATGAGCAGGCGTCTAAGAGTTCAAAGTTTGAGGCGTTCAAGGAGGCCGGCATCGTCTACGAGGGTGCTGACGAGGCCGAGCTTGCTGCTGCCATCGGCGTCAATCCCGACAAGCTTGCCTGGGCCTTCGCAGACTATCGCAAGGGTATCGAGCGCGGCGAGGATCGCTTCAACCGTACGCATCTGCCTGCTTCTTTCGAAGGTCCGTTCTACGCACTCAAGGTAACGGGTGAGATTCGCCACACCCAGGGCGGCGTGAAGACGGACGTCGCGGGCCACGTGCTCAGGGCCGACGAGTCGCTTATCGACGGTCTCTATGCGGCCGGCGGTTGCACTGAGGGTTTCTCCTCGGGTGGCGGCGCGGCATACATGAGCGGCAACGGCCTCATCCAGGCTTTGGTGTACGGCAAGCTTGCGGGTATCGCAGCGGCGACCGAAAAGCGCGGCTCGGCCCAGGTCGCCGTGTGGGAGAAAACCGACAAGGATGCCTACCTCTAAGCAATGCATGCGTTTTACCAGATGAGATGATGGCATGAGACATGGGCTCGGCGCGATGAGGCCGCGTGAAACACGTAGCTCCCCGCCGGGCCCATGGTTGCATTGCTCAGTGCAGCTTTCCGTCGGTGTATGTTTCCCGATAGATATGCTCTACCTCGTCTGCAAGGCGTGCAAAAGGAAAGTCCTGCCTTTCGGCGAGCCAGGTAAGGCCAAGGTGTCGCGCGGGGTAGAGTTTGAGCGGAATGCAGCGTAAATCGGGGATGTCATGCAAGGGAAATGCCGAGAAGCCCAGGGTGCCGCCTCTCAAGATGAGTGGCACCATGGCGGGGGTACTGGAAACGCGCTCCGTATGCACGAGACGCCCTGCCGACATGCGCGCTTGGTCGAGAAACTCCTGCGTGTTCTGAAGGTCGTCAGATGGCAGGAACACCGTCCAACCTCCAAAGTCACGCCATGAAGAGAACTCCGTCAGATTGGCCAAGGGATGGCTGACGGAGCATAGTACATAAACGGTTCCTTCCAACAGCTGACGGCAGACAAGGGAAGGATCATCTGCATAAGGCTCAATGAGACCGAGCGCCGCATCCGCGCGCCGCGAACGCAGTGCCTCGGCTGTTTCGCGTGCCGTAGGGGTCGGTTCCACGCGGATTTTGACTCCAAGGGACTGTGATGCGCATCCTATGATGCGCCAGAATACCTTGTAATCGTACGTCACCATGTTGTCGGGGCATAAAAGGGTAAGCTCGCGGCCCTCGGTTTTCATGCTGGAAAGCTCTTTGCGCAGTCGATTTTCCAACTCTCTAATTTGACGTAAATAGTCTTCCGCTATGCGTCCCGCCTGTGTTGGGCAGACGTGCGTTGCGGAGCGGTCAAGCAGGCGCATGCCGAACTCGGCTTCTAAAGAGCTGATTTGGCGCGAGATTGTCGGCTGAGTTAGATATAACCTGCGTGCTGCTTTTGAGAAACTGCCTGTTTCGGTGACGGTGAGATACGCTTCGTACCGGTTGTCCATCTACCCATCCCCTTACAACCTTTTCCACCCTGAACTGGAAGTATACATCATGCGTATGCCCCTATAAGCTCTAGTCATTTAACATGCGGGCATAGCGCCCATATGATGGGCGCGTCGGGCAAATTGTTGTCCGCATATCGACTGCGTGGGCCTTAGCGCCCATGTATACCGAAGGGGGAGTCAACATGCTGGGGAATACAATCACGCGCAGGTCGTTCGTTTCTGGCGCCGCGGGCCTGACGACGGCTGGGATGGCAGCGTCTCTGGCAACTGGAATGGCGCTGGCCGATGGTTCCGACAAGGAGATGGGGGCTTCTGGTGAGCTGCCTTGGCTTGGCACCGAGCCGCTGATCGCCGAGACCGACGTTGAGAGCGAGATTGCGGTTGACGTCGTTGTTGTGGGCGCCGGTCTGGCTGGCACCGTGGCCACGCGCTCGGCGGCCGAGGAGGGCGCTTCTGTCGCCGTCTTTGAAAAGGGCGACGGTGTCCAAGCCCGAAGCGGTGAGTATGCCATTGTGGGAGGTACTCTCGCTGAAAAGTGGGGCCGCGAGGAGTTTGACATTGACATG
Source organism: Coriobacteriaceae bacterium (assembly GCA_019420325.1). Lineage (GTDB taxonomy): Bacteria > Actinomycetota > Coriobacteriia > Coriobacteriales > UMGS124 > UMGS124. The sequence continues at coordinate 4,176 of JAHZHK010000025.1, forward strand.
CTTGTGGAGCACGAGATGGACGAGTGCTCTTATTACCCCAAGCGCTCTATTTGGCTCAAGTACTTCCAAAACGCCGCCGACGTCTTTGATTGGTACATCGGCGCCAAGGAAAACATTGCGATCCTGAACACCTCCGACGAGGAGGCGCCTGCCGATGCTGACTGCTGTGTCAGGCCTTTCTTCGTGCCCATGATCAACGACTATGACTGGACTGAGGAGCGCCATCCCTGCTTCCCCAGTTCGCTCATCATCGAGCCGAGTCACGTGCCGGTCATTCAGGCCAACATGGATAAGGCCGTTGAGGCAGGCGCACAGACCTTCTTCGGCCACTTCGTCGAGAAGCTTATCATGGAGGATGGCCGTTGCACCGGTGTGTATGCGCGCAACTCCGAGACCGGCAAGTACGTCAAGGCCACTGCTAAGAAGGGTGTTGTCCTTGCTACGGGTGACTATGGCAACAATGCCGACATGGTGGCCTACTACTGCCCTGAGGTAATCGAAAACGGTATTACTGAACTTTGGATGAACTTCGACGTTGAGGGTAACCCCACAAACACTGGCGACGGCCTCAAGCTCGGCGCCTGGGCTGGCGCTGCCATTCAGCAGCACCATGCGCCCATGATTCACCATATGGGCAACACCCTCGATGGCGGCCAGGGTCCGCTTGGCATCGACCCGTATCTGCGCCTCAACAAGGCTGGCGTGCGCTTCATGAACGAGGATTGCCCGGGCCAGCAGACTGAGAACCAGATGGAGAACCAGCAGGACCATGCTGCATACATGATTTGGGATGCCAACTGGCATGAGCAGATTAAGAGTTTCCCGGCTGCCCATGGTCTGAAGTACGATGTGACGCAGGATGATATGGACGCGGCCGTCGAGGCGGGCCAGGTCCTTAAGGCCGATACGCTTGAGGATTTGTTCTCGCTGGTAGACATCACCGCCGAGGCGGCGCTTGCATCTGTGGCGCGCTACAACGAGCTGGCTGAGGCTGGTTGTGACGAGGACTTTGGCAAGAAGGCCTCTCGCATGTTTGCCCTCGACACGCCTCCGTACTACATCCAGCCCATGGGCCTTTCGCCCATGCTCGTATGCATCGGCGGCCTGGAGAGTGACGAGGAATGCCATGTGTATTCCACTGATCGCAACATCATGCCTGGTCTGTATGCGTGCGGCAATATCCAGGGCAACCGCTTTGCCGTGCAGTACCCCATTGGCTTCAAGGGCGTGAGCCACGGTCTGTGCATGTACTACGGCTATGTCGCCGGTAAGAATGCGGTGGCAATGGCATAAAAGGTCGCCCGCTTAGTCGGGTGCCCCGATATCTTGCAAGGCAACGGGCCCAGCCCCGCATGGTGACATGCGAGACTGGGCCCGATTTTAGTGAGTTGACCCAGAGCGTACCGCTGGCGTTGGTTGGAACCCTTGAACGCGATATTGCCTTGTGTGTGCGCTCGGGCACGCGGTCCCGTGCGCCCCACCGCCCCCGAACCCCATCGCGCCTGGCAGAATTCACGCGCCTGCTTGCTGCTGATACGTTTGTTTAAGTGCCCACCCTATTCATACATTTGCTGCCATGCGTGCTGACTTGACTGGAATTGCCCGCCCTTGGGCGGGACGGTGCTGTAGGCAAGCTCAAGAAGTTCCTGCCTTGAATGCACCTCAAGCTTGCGATAAATGCGGCGCATGTGTGTCTTGGCGGTGTTTTCTGATATCGACAGGCGTTCGGCGATGGTTGGTGCCGTGAGGCCAAGCAAAATGCACTTGAGAATCTCCGTCTCACGCTCGGTGAGTTGAGGGTGCTGTGTGGCCACGGCCTGAGCGCGAAAGGCGGCGATGCCTTCCTCATCGATTTGTTCTCCTTCGAGCCGGACGGTGAGCGAAGCGTCCTGTGACGTGCGCATGATAACGTTTGAAACGACAAGCAGGACATAGAGGATGACGGCCGTTGCCAAAGCGAAGCTGGACGCGTCGCGTGCAATGAGACTCTGCACGACGCTTCCGCCCGCTACGCTGAGGACCACGGCACAGGCCGAGGCCCCCAGTACGAGGCACGTGGAGTTTATGGTACGTGGCCATCGGCCGACGTGCATGAGATGGGCTGTCAGATATGCGTAGACGAACGCGAAGAGACGGCCTGCTGCTGCGAGTGAGTCGGCCAATAGCAGCGCGGCCGGCGTTGTGGGCGCAAACACAACGATGAGCATAGACGCGCCGAAGAGTGTGATGATGACCAATGGGCACGCGCTAGTGAGATGTTTGCGCGTGAGGGCGATGCCGCAGGCGAAGAAAAGGGTCTTTGCAATCGTGATGCTCAGATTGAACTTCAACAGCTCATCACTATGAAACGAGTTGAATTTAAAGCCGGTGATATTGGTGTACAAAATTGCGAAGAAGAATGCTACTAAACAAACGGCAAAAGCATTCTGAGCCTTGCGTTTCGCCAGGGCGCTGGCCACATGCGCCTGCTTGTCAGCGTTCTCTTGCGTAGCGGGAAGATGCCCTATGATCTCTCCGATGAGTAGAGAGCTCACGGCAGGGAGCATGCAGAGAAGTACGAGGGCCGCCATTTTGGGCAGCAGACTTTCCACAACGGCGCACAGAAACTGACACCCAGCTGCAACGAGCAACGAGGGAGTTACGGTGTCGCCGGGAAACGTACGGTATAGGGCTTCGATGAGCAGCGCTGCGCAGAGCGCAAAGCCGATTCCGGCGAGTGAGCCACCGGCGAGAACACAAATAGCGCTTGAGGGAAAGAATAGCGTGGCTGCTGATCCCGCACACATGCATATACCCGCAATCGCGAGCTGCCATGTCCGGGTTTTGCCGTGCGTTGCGGTGGCCCCTTCCTCACACGGTTGCAAATTGGTCCTTGCATGCATGTAGTTGCGAATGCCGCAAATGATGGAAGTTATTGCGAGCGAGGCAACGAATACGAGCCAGCCGACATCCGTGCGAACGTTGCCCAAGATGGCCACGGAGAGTTCTGGCGCTGAGGGCATGATGGAACGGAAAAGAAGCTGTTGCCAGAAGAGTAACAGTCCTACGGCACATCCGGTCGCAACCAGGACGCGTTTATTGGTGCGATTGGGTTGCCGACTTGAAGATTGCGCTGTCGTACTCATCGTTCTCCCGCGGTTAAAGACGTACTCCAACGAGGGTGATTTGTCACCCGATGCCGTAATCACGTTCGCCATGGTACATGAATCCCATGGCGAATATCTATGGTGAAGTCGGTGTTTGGCAAGGCGCCTTGCATCCATCGCCTTATGGCGCGTTGATGTAACGTAGGTCTACTGTAAGAAAGGATACGCTATGGATTTCACCATGAACCGCCGTTCATTTGTTATGGCAGGCGCTTGTGCGGGTGCCTCCGCCATGATTGGCACTGCAGGCATTGCCCTGGCGGATGCACCCACTGCCCCGGCCCCTGACTCTGTTGACGCCGATCTTGTTCTGTCCGCTCCGCTCGAGGAGGAGCGTGCCTTTAAGACGATCGAGGTCGCCGAGGGTGGCGATGAGGCTTCTTATGATGTCGTTGTTGTGGGCGGTGGTACGTCGGGCATCTGCGCAGCTTTGGCTGCTTCGCAAAATGGCGCGAGGACGGTCATTGTCGAAAAGACTGGCATTACCGGTGGCATGGGCAACCTGTCCAGGATGATTGCCGGTGCGCAATCCAAGCTTCAGCAGGAAGCTGGCCGCGACATAGCCGTCAACGACTTGTATGCCGTCATGCGCGATCATTTCCTGTATACGAACAACCTTGCTCTCGTTCGCCGCATTCTTGATGCCTCTGGTGAGAACATTGACTGGCTGGCGGAAAACGGTTTGGCGCTTATGTGTGAGCCCGAAGAGCTTAACCTGCAGCCGGGCTTGCCGCGTGTTCAGGAGAAGTGCGCCCATATGATGCAGGGTTCCTCTCGCGATGCGGCGGAGCCCAACGATGCGACCGATGGCAACCTCAAGGGTCTGTATAACACCTATATTGAGGACTTTGGCGGAGAGCTCATGCTTGAGACGCGTGCGGTCAAGCTCCTGCCGGGCGAGGATGGCATGAGTGTTGAGGGCGTCGTCTGTCAGACTGCCGATGGTGGTCAGATTACCCTCAAGGCCAAGGCCGTTGTTCTTGCGGCTGGTTCCTGGGACGGCAATACCGCTTATCTTCGCAACGTGCTTGCCAGTGTGGATAATTTTGTTCTGAGTTCGGGCGGTAGCACGAACCAGTCTGGCGATGGTGTGTATTTGGCCGAGCAGGTTGGGGGTCATCGTTGGATTAATACCCCGGTGTGGCATCAGGTTTATTATGCCAATCCCGACGGCACGGTCAATTGGGACTGGACCAACACTGAAGATCAGGCGTCCCTGCGTTACAACGCCGACCTTGTCTGGGTGAATGCCGAGGGTGTGCGCTATGTGGACGAGGGCGTTTCTGGCGCCTTTGCGCAGCGCGGAAGCGCCGCGTTCTGCCAGGGTGGATTTATGTGGCTCGTCTTTGACCGTGCGGCACTTGAAGATCTTGAGGCCAACGGTACTTCTGCCGCAATCCCACCTATCAACAGCATGGAGCCAGGCAGCGGCGTGCTTCAGCGTGTCGAGGATGCCGTCGCCGCTGGTGCTGCTTTGGCCGCGGACACGCTTGATGAGTTGGCTGAGAAGGCCGGCTTTGATGTCTTGTCATTCGCTGAAAGTATTTCGACGTACAACGATGCGGTTGAGCAAGGCGAGGACGCCCTCTTTCTCAAAGATCCGTCGCATCTGGTGTACCCTGTTGCGACGGCGCCGTTCTATGCCGTGCGTCTTGTCTGCAACAACGAGGGTGGTTCGCTCGCCGGCGTTCGCGTCAACCAGGACCTCAAGGTTTGCCGCAAAGACAACGGCAAAGCGTTTTCTAACCTGTTCGCAGTCGGACAGAATTCTTCGGGCTTCTTTGGATACGGCTCATATGTGGACATCATGGGTATGACCATGGGCTATGCCACTGGTTCCGGTCGTCTTGCGGGCATCTCCGCCGCTGAGGTGGCCGCCCAGCGCTAGGCTTTCGGAAGCATCTGGACGTTGGTGTGGTTCGACGTCCGAGGTTTGAAGGCTGTGCTGCGCGAAACGCGCGACTCTCGCTGCCGGGCCCGGTTTGCGTCCAGGTCTGATGCGGGCCTGCATTAGACCGGGCGCGCTGATGCCGATTTAAAATAGCGCCGGAGTGACAACTCCGGCGCTATTTGTCATGCGGAAGTAGTGCCCGTCTCCTTTCGCTACTCTTCCCCTAGCAGCTTTTCGCATTCATCCAAGATGTCCCATTGTCTGCACATTTCCAGTAGAAACTCACGCGCGGGGCCATTGATATCGCGCTTGAACAATATACAGCTGGACATTGCTCGTTCGTTGAGGGGGTTGTCCACCAAGGGACGCAACGTTAATCCCTCGGCGAGAAGGCCGCGCACAACGGTGTCCGTGCCAATGAAGACATCGTCGCACGAGGCGATGATGGCACGCATAGAGTTGCGATCGACGTTCGTATACTTGAAGCGGATGCCACGTGTTGTGTAATAAGGCTGATAAAGTCGTCGTAGATAGGCGCTGGGCTGTATCACGGTTGCGTCGCGCAGGTCGGAATCGAAGCTGATTGCGCTGCATGCACTTAAAGGGTTGTCCTCGCCCATTAAGACCGCCGCCTCGTTTGTCCCAGTAAGAATTTCGCACAGCTCGTATGAGTCTGGCGGAGTGACCGAAAAAGCCAGGTCGAGTGACCCTTCTTGCAGCAGGTCCCATATTTCGTCAAAGTCGTTGTCTCGGGTTTCAATCGAAATGTCTGGATGCGTGCGCCGGAAGGAATAAATGAAGCGCTTGTCCTGGTAATTGCAATAGATATCACGTAGGCCAATTCGAATCGTTTGCATGGTTGAGGGTCGAAGGCTTTGAATCTGGTCGAGAAAGCCGTCCCACAATTCGTCTTGGGCGTCTAAGCATTCTTTGAGCAGCACTCCTGCCTGTGTGAGTGACACGCCTCTTCTGGTGCGCCTGAACAGCGGTACGCCGACTTCCTGTTCGAGCGAGGCGATGCTCTTGGAAAGACCTTGTCTGCTGATATGCAGCTGTGTTGCGGCTTTGCCCACGTTTTCGGCTCGGCTGAGCGCCAAAAAATATGAGCGTTGCTCTTCGCGCATATTCCCCCCCATTGCGTGCTGTCAACCGACGTTTGACAGCATACGCGCTTTTCGTTTCTTCCCCAAGCCCCTGGCGGGGGAGTAGGGTAGACCTGTTTGGTACTGCATTCGTATTTGCGACCGCAAGGGGCGGTGCGCTCGAGTGTGGACAACAAAAAAGAAGGGGGAGCTTCATGGCAGAATCATTGTCGAGAAGGAGTTTTGTCCAGTGGGCTGCCGCGCTTGGAGGGGCGGCTGCGATGCCGGGCTTGATGGAGAGCCCGGTTGTTGCTCATGCGGATGAGGCAGGTACGTCTGAGTCGGGTGTTTGGCTGAACGCGCCTTGCTACAACAACTGCAGCTGCGGTTCGTCTCGTTGCCTCAATCGAGTGTATGTTGAAGACGGCGTACCTCTAAAAACTCGTTCAGATGAGGCCGAAGAAGATTCTTATGCGGTGCCTCAGCGTCGTGCGTGTCTGCGCGGACGCGCAAAGATGAGCGAGGTTCTGTCGCCTGCGCGTATCAAGTACCCCATGAAGCGCAAGCACTTCTCGCTTGACGATCCGCATGGCGAGCTTCGCGGCCGCGACGAGTGGGAGCGCCTTGACTGGGACGAGGCCCTCGACCTGGTGGCAGCCGGTATCAAGCAGACGCTGGACGCATACGGTTCCAAGGGTATCCTGTGCGGTGCTTCCTCCAATATTGGCGACGGCTATTACGACCAGAACGTCATGCTTCTGGATGCCCTGGGTGGTTCGGTCCACGTGGAGGCCGGCACGGTTTCTTTTGGTGCACTGCCCGTTGTGGACGCTCATATGCTCGGTGGCTTGGCGATAGCCAACACGCCGCATCACCTGCAGGCCCTGAGCAGCGACCTGCACGTGTTCTTTGGCTGCAACTGGGCCGCGAACAAGGCGGGTAACCACACCTGGTACATGCAGCAGTGCCGCGAGCGCGGTGCCAAGATCATTATCATTGACCCGTGGCTCAACCAAACGGCGCAGGTCATTGCTGATGAGTGGGTGCCGATTCTGCCGGGCACGGACAATGCCCTGATGATCGCCATCTGCTATGAGTGGATTGTCAATGGTACGTATGACCAGGGTTATCTGGACAAGTACTGCATTGGCTTTGACAGCGACCACATGCCCGAAGGTGCGCCCGAGAACGCCTCGTGGAAAGACTATGTCATGGGCACGGGCTACGATATGGTCGAGAAGACCCCGGCATGGGCCGAGGCTATTTGCGGCGTGCCTGCGGCGCGTATTTCAGAGCTTGCTGCTGAGATTGCCGCTGTGGACAAGGTCGACTTCTTCGTGGGCCAGTCCGTGACGAAGATTCCGGCGGGCGAGCAGGTTACTCAGGCGTTCTATACCATGGCGCTCATGCACGGTGGCATTGGCACGCCGGGCCACTATATGAGCTGGTCGGGCATCAAGGATTTCATGAGCGGTAGTTGCTCGGTGGGCGCTTATTGCCCGACGACCACTGACCCTGTTAACCCTCTGGCCCCCGCCGGTGCCCCGGTATACATGTGGTACCCCATTCCGCAGTTTGACGTGCTGGGCGATGCCGACTGGCTCAACCTCGAGCCCAATGAGTGCTGGCGCTCCATCAAGGCTGGCGAATACGGCCGCGATTGTTGGCCCGGTGGAAAGAAGCCGCTCGATATCCACGCCGCATACTTCGGCGGGCATATGTCCACGCTGAACCAGATCCCCGACACCATGAACGGCATCAAAGCAGTTCGTGCGATGGATTTCGTCTGGGGTGTCGACCCGTTCTTCGACTCGACGCGCCAGTACTGCGACGTGCTGCTTCCCTGCGCTACGTTCTGGGAGAAGCCCAACAAGGCTTTCGGCGGCGACGCATCTTCCTGTTTGTGGTTCGACCAAATCATGGACCCGCTTTACGAGGCCCGTTATGAGAGCGAAATCGCCGAGGCGCTCGCCGAGAGGCTTGGGCTGGATCCCAAGGTTGTCAACACGCTGTCCGACGCCGAACGCACCTATGCCACCGTTCGCGACGCCACGTACATGACCGACACATTCCAGACCTCGCCGCTGCTCACGATTACGGCTGATGAGATTGAAACGTACTTCCCGGGTGCAGCCGGTGAGCCACAGGAAGGCCAGTTCACGTTCGAGGAGTTCCGCGAGAAGGGAATCCTCAAGTATCCCCTCACGGAAGAATCGTTTGTTGTTGAGCCTTACGGTGCGTTCATCGCGGATCCTGAGGGAGCGCCGCTCAAGACTGCATCTGGCAAGTTCGAGATTTACTGCCAGGTGCTCGCTTACATGATCAACTCCGTGGGCTACTCGACCATTGCCCCCATCGGTGCCTATCAGGTGGGCGATGTCGAGCATGGTGCCCAGGCTCGAACGGACGAGTATCCGCTCGTCCTTTGGACGCCTCATTCGCTGCGCCGTCAGCACTCCGTGAGCGATAACGTCGTCTCCTTACGCGAGGCTTTCCCGCAGGAGTGCTTCATGTCCACCGTTGATGCCGAGGCGCGCGGCATTGCCAACGGGGATACCGTCCTTATGACGAGCCCGCATGGCAAGGTATTGCGTCATGCAAAGGTGTTGCCGACCATTGTGCCGGGTGCCGTGGCCATTCAAGACGGCTCTTGGTTCCAGATTGACGAAGAGACCGGCATCGACCTGGGCGGTTGCCCGAACGTTTTGCAAGCGCCCAAGTCGAGCGGTGAGGGAACCCAGTGCTGGAACGCCACTGTGCTGCAGGTTGAAAAGTATGAGGGCGACCTCGTGTTGCCGGGTGACAAGGACCGTGCCGTCGTCGTGCCTGCGGGCATCGAGTAAGAAGGGGAGGGACGCAAGATGGGACAGTACGGTTTTTATTTTGACTCTGCTAAGTGCACGGGCTGCAAGACATGTCAGGTGGCTTGCAAGGAGAACTACCACCTTCCCGCGCACAATCTGTTCAGGCGCGTGTATCACTACGCTGGCGGTTCGTGGGAGCCGACGGAGGCTGGCTTCTACGCTCCCGTTGATACGTTCAGCTATCAGGTGTCCATGTCGTGCAACCATTGTGCCGATCCTGCCTGCGTGGCTGCCTGTCCTACGGGTGCCATGCAGAAGGACCCCGAGACGGGCATTGTCACGAGCGACCATGAACTGTGCGCGGGTTGTCAGGCCTGCGTGGAAGCCTGCCCCTATCAGGCTCCTTCGCTGGACGAAGAGGCTGGCTATGTCATCAAGTGCGATATGTGCCGCGAAGAGATTGAGGCCGGCAACACGCCCTTCTGCGTGGCGGCGTGCCCCATGCGTGCGCTTGATTGGGGCGACTACGACGAGCTTGTGGCTCGCTATGGCGAGGGCGATGTAAACGTCGAGCCTCTTCCCGTAGCTTCGACGAATCCCTGCCTGGTCATGAACCCTCATCCCAAGGCCCAGGCCTCTGGGAATGGAACGGGCGCCATGGCATCGCTTGATGAGGAACTGTTCTAGCAGTTTTTGATTTGTACGTGCGTTGCCCGGGCGGTCATTGGGGTATTTGCCCGAGACCGCCCGGGTCTTGAGGCTGAAGAAAGGGGCTTTCATGCAGGTCGAGGAACTTGAAGGAGCGCGTCTGGCGTTTTCGATGGCCGCATCTCTTGTGTATGGTGAGCCTGATACCGCCATGCTCGATCGGTGCCTGATGCCCGGCCTGTTTGAGGAAAGCCCTTTTGGTGGGACCGACAAGGATGTCTCCAGGGGCCTGGCTGCTATGGCTGCTTGGTGTGATGAGATGCGCGGGTGCGCCGATTGCGATGGTGGTCTTGCAGCGTTGCGCGATGACTGGTTCCAGCTGTTTGCAGGGCCGGGTGAGCCCGCCGCACCCGCCTGGGCTGGATATTACTTGGCCACAAACTCGCAGATTCTCAGCGAAGAGAGTCTAGCCGTGCGGCGCATATATGCATGCCATGGCTTCGAGCCCATGCGAAAGAACCGCGAGCCAGATGACGATCTCGGTATCATGCTGGGCTTTTTGGGCCAGCTTGCCAGTGAGGCGGCTGCGGCTGAGGTATCTGGCGACGATGAGTCTGGCAGACGTGCTCTTGACGATGCCCGGGTGTTGCTTGGGCGTCATATTTTGCCGTGGATTGGTGTGTGGCGTGAACGCGTGGTGGCGAAAGCGCGCACATCGTTTTACCGTGGTGTTGGGGACTTCGTGTTCGGGCTGGTGCACTCATACGCGGAAGGCTTGGGCATGAAAGCGACACGATAACGTTTTGCTGCGGGAGGGTGACTAATGCACCCCGGTGGGCGGGGCTACATATTGAATGCCCGTTCTCGTGCGACATGAGAACGGGCATTTGTTTTACCTTCTTGAAATTGGCCTCCGCATCGGAATCGTAGGTATGGCTCCGGCTGTGGTTAGTTTTCCTCGCGGTGTGGTGTCGGCTGGATGGGTATCTGAGGAGCATCGGGAATTGTGACTCAATGCTCCATCATGTGTGCGCATGCATGCCAGATGGCGTGTACAGCGGGGTTGTCATGAGGGAGCTCCAGAAGAGACCGCTCTTGGCGATCAAAAGCGGCGAGTTCTGCGTCAGCGGGGACAGTCCCGATGAGATGAAGAGCCACATCGGTGCGCAGTGGCGCGACAGTGCCATTGGGCTCTTGGCGATTGAGCAGCATGAAGATTTGATTCCGCTTTACAAGGTCGTGCTCCCCGGCCATGTCCCAAATGGTCTCAATAGTGCGGCTGGCGCGGGCTGAGCCATCGCTTACGGCAACGAGGTAATCAAGTGAGGCCACAACCTGGCGATTAATCTGCTCTAATCCGGCCTCGCCGTCGATGAGGACGGTGTCAAACTCACGTACAAGCAGTTCGAGAGCGTCGCGCAGCAGATCGTTGACTGAGCAATAGCATCCCAAGTCATGACTTCGCCCCATGGCGATGAAGGCAAAGTCGTCCGTTTCCACCATACTTTGTGTCACGAGATAGTCAAGCTTGCCGGCAATTTCGCGTTCTGCCTGCGCCGATCCCGATGTGGCTGCCGCGAGCAATTCGTCGCGCACACTGGCAATCGTACGTTCGGGTTGGATGCCCAAGGCAAGTGCTAGGCCGAGTGCCGGGTCGGCATCGATGACAAGCAGTCGCCCTGTGTCGGGACGATGCAATAGTGCGTGTGTCATGAGTGCGCAAACTGCCGTCTTGCCCACTCCACCTTTGCCGCATACGGCAATGACGCGATGACCTGGATGGCTTACTGCCGTAAAGCGCTCGTGTACATGAGGTTCTCCATCAGGCATGATGTGGCAGTGAATGCCTGCATGGCCCCAGTACATCCTTGACTCAAGCATTTGCGCTATCCTTTCCGTCGGTGCGTTCGCTCACCAATCGTCGCATGCGTTGGATTTTGCGTACCTGGTCACAGATTTCTTTATCGCCGCAGCTGCCACAATGTCCCCCACTGGGACAGTCGATGTCGAGTCCCTTGCCCATCCATGTGTCATGTCTTAGGCCGTGCGACGCATCTTTCCAGGCATTGCGCAGAGCACACAGTTGTTCGACGTCAGCCTTGGACGAGGTGACAAAGACAATTTCGACGTGGCTCGCTTTCGGTTGTCGTTCTTTGATAAGAGCGCCAAGAGCACTTCCCAGTTGAGCGAACGAAAGCCCACGTGCAAAAAGATCTCGGCTGATGCGTGTCCATAGCTCGCCGGCTCCACCACGCACGAGGTACCCGTCAATCCAGTCTTTTGCGTCCTGGCAGTCTTCAATACCCTGATGGTCTTCGCCAGTGAGACCTGCGCCAGCCACAAGGATGACCTGGGCGAATGGGTGCACGCACTCTTGTGCGAGCTCGGGGATGTCCGGGCCGATGATTGTTACGCATCCATCGCGCACAAGCTTCACATCGCTCGTTGAGAGTGTGAGGGCGCACGATCCTTCAAGTGTCCCTCCCAGCTCTATTGCACAGCGACTTTTAAGGACTATGCCGTGGTTGGCGTGCTCGCCTATTGCAAACGGTAGTGAATTTGCCGAGGGGGCCTGAATGACGCGCGCATTTTCAACTGAGTCAATTCCACCAATGGTCTGCCGTAGCTGCCCGATTAACCTATCAAAGGCATGGATGGACGAACATGCTCGTTCGTGCGCCTCAGTGATGATGCGTTCAGCTTGCGTTACGACGTTTTGGTCGGTCGATGCGTCGGTCTGCTCGACAACGTGTCCGAGTGTTTCGGGTTTTGCGATTTCCAACGCGTTCCCTCCCTATATCCTTGGGTCGGGGGAGTATGTTGTAGTTCTCGCCAGGTCTTCGGGATTTGTTTTGGCTATTTCGCCCAGCTCAAACATGCTTGCCCCCGATGCATTTCCTAGTGCGCCATCTGCTGCGTATAGGGCTGCGCCTAGGGCCCCGTTGATTTGCGGGTCACAGGGCAGGGATTGGATTTCGCAGTTTAACATCTGGCCAAGCGCGCGGCGCAGGCCAGGGTTTTTAGCGCAGCCACCAGTGAGAACGACCTCCTCTTGCAGGCCAACGCGGCTTACCATCGCTACAAGTCTGCGTGCAATGGATTCATGGATGCCCCCGGCAATGTCATCGCGGCAGATTCCCTTGTTGATACACGAAATGACTTCGCTTTCGGCAAACACCGAACATGTTGAGGAGATCTGAGCAGGGTTCGTGCTGCGCAACGACATTTCTCCAAGCTCCGCAATGCTTACGCGCAGTACGCGAGCCATCATCTCAAAGAAACGACCTGTGCCAGCAGCACATTTGTCGTTCATGGTGAAGTCGACGACCTTGCCCTTGCCTGACAGAGCGATGGCCTTTACGTCCTGACCGCCTACATCCACGATGGTTCTCGTTGAAGGACGCAAGAAGTGGGCGCCGCGAGCATGGCAGGTGATTTCACTCATGTTGTGCTCGATGATGCCTGCATGCTCGCGGCCATACCCTGTACAGCACATCCCAGCCACGTCGTTATGCCCGATTCCCAGTCGACTCTCTATGCGCTCGACGATTGTAGTGGCTGTTTCGGTAGGGGAGAGGCCCGAAGGCTCGATGGACCATGCGGCAACGTCGGCCCTGGTCCCTTCAATCCTGAGTGCCACTGCTTTGCCTGTAGTGGAGCCCAAATCGCAACCTATAACATACATGCTGCCCTCCCCCTTTCGTTCCTGTCTGTCTGATGGCGCTATGTCCTTTAGCTGATTGGCTCCCAGCCCTGAGTTTCAAAGAAGTTGGCGATAATACGCTTGAGCTCGTCAATGGGCAGGTAGGTGGGGTCGAAGATGTCGCTTGCAAACGTGAGCAACGGCATGTCCATCTCTCGGCAAAGTTGGCGCAAGTAGCCGATGTTGCCTCCTTGATCCTTGTGGCCCTTGTGGTTGGGGAAAAACACACAGTCAATCTGGTAGTCGGTGCACATTTTCTTGACATCGAACAGGAACGTGTCCACTGTGCCACGAGCTTGGCGAATCATCGGGACTTCATTGATTGACTTGCGCGCCAGTCCGAAAAGCATGGTTTCGGGTGTTGAAGTGTCAATGGGTGTGTAGGGCGTGCGGCCTGCAAAGCTGTTGACCATGACGGCACCGTAGGTTTGCTCGAGCCAGGGACCGAGCTCTGCTTGAGCCCACGAGCCATTGAGATCTGCCCACAGGATGCGTACACGCTCGTCTGGGCAAGCGCCCTTTTTCTGCTCATAGAGAGCCGCCGCTGTTTCGGCCATGTTCTTAAAAAACTCGGTTACCTCGGGGTCTCCGGGCCAGTTAACATGCAGCTCTTGGGTCCAGCCCCACTCAGCGGCCTGCAGCGAATGATACACACAGGGCTTCTGCATGAGCACCTGGTTGCACTCGTCCCAGTAGGCGTAAATCTTGTTCGTCTCCCCGCAGATGCGTCGCAGCTCATCCCAGTCCATTTTGTGGCCGGTATGCTCCTCGAGGAAGTCGATTTCGCGACGGAGTTGATCGGCAAAATATTGGATGTCTTCATCGCCGTAACCGTAGGGTGGGTCGAGACTGATGGTGGGAATGTCGTCCCAGCCCGGTACAGTCTCCCACGCCTCATGCATGAGGCTCTGCGCATCGCAGGGTTCAAGCATGCCGGTGATTACGCTGGGTTTGGGAATGATGCCAGCGCGTGCGCCCCATACGGCAAGTTGGATGAGTGCGCATGAGTCAGAAGGCGTACCGCTTTCATGCATTCGTTCGATAGTGTCGAAGAAGGGTCTCGTCGGGATGATGAGGTCAACGGGACAAAAGTGGGTGAGGTCCATGGCCGCATATATTTCACATGCGTTCCCATACCACTCGCTTACGAGCGGCTCGTCGTTCTCGACGGTATCGATGAGGCGGTTTACGTGTTTGAGGGCTAAGGCAAAATTGTCATGGTCGAGCTTGGCGATGCCATCAACCTTTGCGGCCTCTTCTGTTGCGGCCACGCCTCCGGCGAACACTTGCTGGTACTGATAGAAGCGCTCGGGTGCTTGTGCCATGGTTATCGCCCTCCTTCGGTGAGAGTCTCGACGAAAGCCTGTACGCGTGTGCGCGTTTGTCCGGCGTTGGTGAAGATGTATTCAGTGTCGAGATCAAGACATGCAAAGCCTTTTCGTTCGACTTCAGTGTCGAACATAAGGCGCTCGTAACTCCACAAGTCGCACTTGGGAATGTGCACTTGGATGAAACCATCGGCATGGGCTTTGGCGGCGACGCCTTCAAGGTAGTTCCATCGTTCGGCGCGCGTTCCGTGCAGACGCGGCTCTGGTGGACGTCCTTGCAGGTAGGCATAGGCGAGATTGTGAAGTAGATCGCCATCGGTTGCAACCTGCATATCCTCAGATCGCCTGCCGAAACCGCCGAGCGAGTCGGCCACCACCACGGCGCCCTGGCTTTCGATTGTTTCCATGAACGGCAGGGAGTCGATCTCGCCGCCATATACTACGAGACGCTTTTGTCCAGGTTGCCCCTCCACGCCCTCACAGGCATCTACGAGTTCGGAAAGTAGCGCCTTGTAGTCTTGGCGTGGCATACAGGTGCCCGCCATATGTACGGCCAATGCTTGAGTGCCGGTAATGGGCGGATTGGCACTCTCGGCGCGCAGGTTGTCGAGCTTGAGTTGGAGGGCACGAATTTCGTTGGCAAGATTGATAGCCGCACGCAGGGCCTCGTCGGTAATTTGGACACCGAAATGTTCTTCAAGACTGGTTTTGAAGTTTGCCAGTTCGCCTGCGAGATGTGCGACTTGCAAATCGTCACCCTTGCGCTTGGGGAAACAAACCAGGTGGGCATATGGCGTCTTTAGTACGTCGGCCCAGTTCTCATAGAGCTTTCGAATGTGGTCGCAGGCATTGGTTGCCACGAGGCCGTCGATAAAATCGAAAGTACCACGTGCTGCCGCATCGTAGAGACAACGTACCTCGCTGCAGTTTACTTGCGTGAAGCGCGCATCTGCAAGTTCGTCGCCCCTGCTTCCAACGGCGCGTAGGCGCACGGGTAAAAGCCCGGCTGCAAGTACGAGCTCCTCGGCGACCTGATTGTAAAGCACGCCGACAATCTTTCCTCCTGCAGCTTTGTAGTCGCGAAGGCTGTCGTTGAACGGGGTTTGACACAACCGTTCAAACTCGTCGCAGATTTGCTGGACGCGTTGCATGTCGCCCATAAGCCCATCCTCCCTTGTAGGTCCCCTGTTTGTGGCACAGTCCCAACCTGCTGCCACACTTTTCACCACGTCGCATAGAGAGATGTCGTGGCTTGTGCCTCAAGATAGGGTGGGAACAGCATTGCGAACAACTGACACTTTGGCTCGCATGTTCGGTTTTACGCCTTGACCCTGACAGGTCGACCTATCTGTAAGGTTACAAATCGACTCAGCGCGCTAAGGTCGCAATGTGTTGCAAGTAGGGCAGCAACATTTCATTCGGTATAGATAGATTAGGGGGAGCATTATGCAGCAGAACATTTCCCGTCGTCAGTTCATGGCTGGTACGGCTGCCGCGGGCGTTGTCGCCGCTGGTGTGTCGGGTGTTGCCTTGGCCGAGGAGGCTAAGCCTGCCGAGGCTCAGGTGGCATGGGACGCCAAGCCTGAGAGTGTTGCCGATCAGGTGAGTGCAACCGAGGACCACGAGATTGTTATCGTGGGTGGCGGCAACGCTGGTGTTATCTGCGGTGTCGAGGCGGCTCAGCTCGGAGCCGACGTTATCATCCTCGAGAAAACTGAGGCCAACACCATGTGGGCCGGTGACATCGACGCCTGTGATTCCCAGCTGCAGAAGGATGCAGGCGTTGAGGCTGACAAGGAGTATGTGATTCACGATCTTGTTCGCTATGCCAGTGGCAAGTGTGACGAGAACCTTATTCGCCTGTGGGCCTACAACTCGGGTGCCTTCGTTGACTGGTATCAGGAGCAGATGCAGGCCAAGGGTCTCGATGTTATGGTTGATACTGTGAAGAAGCAGTTCTACCCCGAGAACTTCTACTTCACGAACACCTATCACACCGCTTACAAGCCTCCGCTGGAGGAGACGAAGAACCCCATGGGTTCCGAGGTCGCTATCCCGGCATTGTGTGAGATTTACGCCGAGAACGGCGGAACCATGCAGTACAACACTAAGGTTGTCGAGCTTGTGCAGGGCGACGACGGTGCGGTGACGGGCGTTATTGCCCAGGCGCAGGATGGTTCTTACGTGCAATATAATGCCAGCAAGGGTGTTGTGTTGTGCTGTGGTGGATTCCTGGGCAACAAGGACATGATGGACCAGCTCGGTGTTGTGTCGCACAAGTTCTGCTCCAATCATATGGGCGGCGACGGCCGTGATGGCGACGGCATCAAGCTTGCCCACTGGGCCGGTGCCGCGATGGATGACTCCTTCGCCGGGTCTCTGCTTATCTTTGACCGTGGGTGCATTACGAGCGGTGGCGATGGCGACCTGGGTGGCCAGGGCGGCCAGAACAATGCTTTCTGGTGGCCCGGCTCGCAGCCGTTCCTCTTTGTTAACCAGAAGGGGCAGC
>JAHZHK010000025.1:21296-22878 GCA_019420325.1 Coriobacteriaceae bacterium
GCAACGAGGATGAGCCCTACGACTTCAAGTTCAACCTCGTTGCTATGCAGCCCGGCCATTACGCCTGGCAGGTGTTCGATGCATCGAGCTGGGATGATATCGTGAGTTTTGGTACGACAATCTGTTCGCGTCTTGTCGCCGAGCCCGGTGCCAAGAACTGCCTGCTGCTGGGTCAGTTCTACCCTTGCCGCGATGCGGATGAGTGGCAGCAGGTGTACATTGACCCCAACGTGGAAAACGGCAACCTCATTAAGTGCGACACGCTCGAGGAGCTGGCCGATGCCATGGGCATGGACGAGGCCTCCAAGGCTAATTTCTTGGCAACTGTCGAGCGCTACAACCAGATGGCCGATGACGGCGAAGACATTGACCACGGTAAGGCTCCCTGGCGTCTGTCCAACATCAACGAGCCGCCCTACTATGCTGCCAAGATGGCTGGTTGGGCACTTTCCACGCTGGGCGGCATTCGTGTGAACGATAAGATGCAGGCCATCAAGGCCGATGGTGAGCCAATTCCCGGTCTGTACATGTGCGGTCTGGATTCCGGTGGTTTCTTCAATGGTAACTATCCGCAGCTCTATGGTGGACTGTGCATGAGCCACGCTATCAGCTTTGCTTGGCTGGCAGCTATGTCCATTATGGGGCAGGAGTATCCAGTGCCGGTTGAGAGTTGCCATGCGGCTTACGCAAAGTAATACGGGTCTACGGAGCCCGATGTCTTAGTTCGCTTGTTGTTTGTTCCCTGGTGAGAATTAAGCGTGAAAGGGGTCGTCGGCTTACAAGTCGGCGACCCCTTCATAACGTTGTATTGGTTGCGTTTGTCTATGCTTCTGGCCTGTTGTCTGGTTCGAGCAACGGGAGCGCAAATGCGGGCATGGCCGAGGTGAAAATATGGGCCATGAGCTCGGGGGAATCGGCCATATGGCCTTCTACCCAATGTCGTGTCATGTGTTTGGCGCCTGTGACGAAGAATTCGATTTGGAGCGATTCGCTGCGGTTGAGAGGCCGGGCAAGTTTGCGAGTGAGAACTTCCTCGTAGATGTCGTACATTTGCCGTCCACCATGTTGGACAACCCATGGATAGGAGGTTACAAGAAACGAGTTATAGAGAAACTCCTGGTGCTCGTGCATAATGGTGAACTTGCGCAGGTGCGCTTCGAAACAGCTGTATTTCGTGCCTATGAGATAAAGCGTTTGATTCATGAGATGGTCCCAAAACCAGGTGGAAACAGCGGGGATGTCCTCGAAGTACTCGTAAAACGTTGTTCGAGAGATTCCTACTTCTTTGCAAACGTCAACTACGCGCACTTTCGTGGGCGAGGTTGTCTTCATGAGTTCGTTTGTGGCGGCAACAATCTTGAGCCTGGTTTCAAGCTGTTTTGACATGCATGTCTCCCTAACGGCCCTGCCGGCGTACAGTCTCCGAATGGATTTCATGCCGGGTGATTATAGCATCGGTCTTATACTTCATCTGGTTGCCATGGGGCCATGCCGCATATGACTCCGGCTATAAATTCAGATCCCGCTTTTTCAAGCCGTGCCCCTCGGCAAAATTTACCTAGAGTTAGCAAAGTTTTACCTG
>JAHZHK010000025.1:22888-30211 GCA_019420325.1 Coriobacteriaceae bacterium
CATATCCCCTATAGTTCTTCAGTTTCTACAACACCCACACTCAAAGGGGGATTCACGCAATGGATAGAAGGACGTTTGTCAAGACTGCAGCCTGCACCGCACTTGCCGCTGGAGTCGGCAGTCTGCCTGCAAGTTTCGCACTCGCGCAGCAAAATGCCGAGGCTTCATACGACCAGGTGCTCGCGCACATTGACACGGCCTTCTCCGAGAGCATCGCAGATGCCA
Source organism: Coriobacteriaceae bacterium (assembly GCA_019420325.1). GTDB lineage: Bacteria > Actinomycetota > Coriobacteriia > Coriobacteriales > UMGS124 > UMGS124. The sequence goes on from JAHZHK010000025.1 coordinate 23,114, forward strand.
TCTCGGCCCTTGGCGACAACCCTGATGTGGGCAACCGTAGCGCTGGTTCTCCTGCGGAGGCCCAGGTCATCGACTTCATGGCTTCCAAGATGGAGGAGATCGGTCTCACCAACGTCACGAAGGACACCTTCACCTGCGACAACTGGACGTTTGAGAAGGCTCGCCTCTACCTGCCGGGCAATGCCGGCACCGATGATTTCATCGCGCTGGGCGGTTTCGCCACCTCCATCGAAGCCGACATGGAGGAACTTGCCATCGTCGACGGTGGCCAGGGCACAATCGAGGACCTCGAGGGTCTCGACATCGCCGGCAAGCTCGTGCTCATCTCTATCGACCAGTATGCTGACTGGTGGATCAACCATCCCACCTACCAGGCCCATCTCCTCGGCGCCCGCGCTGTTATTGCGTGCAACACGAGCGGCTTCTGCCAGTACGACGACGACACGGTGGGCTCGCAGGACGCCTGCGGCCCGCATGAGGCGGCTGCGCTCTCCATCAGCGTCAATGGCTACAAGGCCGTGCTCGACGCCATTGCGCAGGGCGGCGGCGAGGCGCTTGTGACGCTCGACGCGAAGTCCGTCATCACGCTGGGCGGCCAGAGCGCCAACGTCTGGGGCGACATCCCTGGCGCCAGCGACGAGCTCATTCTCGTGGGCGCTCACATGGACGGCTACTACCATTCCTTCTTCGACGACGCTTTTGGCTGCAGCATCGCGCTCAGCATGGCCAAGGCTGTCATCGAGAGCGGCTACAAGCCCGCCAAGACGCTGCGCTTTGTCTTCCACGGCGCCGAGGAGTGGGGTAAGACCAACTGCGAGAGCGACTGGGCCGTCGGCTCGTGGAAGATGGTCACTGAGCTGCACCCCGAGTGGGCCGAGCAGGCGTTCATGATGCTCAACATCGACGATATGTTCAACCCGGAAGGCGAGGTCAACTATTGGCTGACCTGCCCCTATGAGCTTTTTGACTACACGTGCGGCGTGCTTGACTCTGTGTTTGCGGGATATCCGCAGTTCAACGTGGTCGTTGACGCTCCCTCCGACACCGGAACGGACCAATTCTGCTACTCGCAGTGCGGCGTGGCGGTCATTGATGCAGCCATGGGTGAGCCCGACGAGTGCTACTACAAGCGCAATCTCTACCACACCAACATGGACAACAAGTGCGTGGGAACCGACCCCGAGGCCTACCAGATGGTGCATGAGGTGTTCACCAAGCTGCTCGTGAGCGTGGACGCGCTCGCTGTGCGCCCCATGTTCTTCGCTCCCGAGCTCGTGGCGCTTGAGGAGGGCTTTGCGCCCGAGGTCGTTTCCAATCCCGAGGAGTTCCTCGAGAACCTCGCGGCCGTGCAGGAAGCGGCCCGTGCGCTCGACGAGCTGACCGAGTCTGCCCAGGTTGCCGACGCTCCCGCCCACAACAAGGCCCTCTTCGGCATCTATCGCGACATTCGCGCTGGCCTCTATGCATGGGACTGGAACGGTAGCGTGGTGTTCCCCTACGAGCAGGCTCAGGGCAACATCGCCGTACTTGAAGAGGCCATTGCCGCGCTCGAGGCCGGCGAGGGCGATCGCGCCTATGACGACATTCTCTACCAGGTGGATTACAACTGGTACGCCTACAGCTTCTCCCAGGAGTGCTTCGAGGCTCAGCTCGTGCGCGTGCGCGACAACGCCGAGGGTACCTGGGGCGAAGGCCTCATCAAGTGCCCCTGCGAGAACCTCTACGACGTCATCGCCTTCCTGGGCGAGCACTATGGCGAGGAGGGCGTCGACTACTCCGAGGCTATCGCCCGCCTGACCGAGGCTCGTACCAACCAGCAGATGAACCTCGATGAGATCACCGCTGAGATGACGCGTTGCCTTGCTGGCCTTGCCGAGTCGATGAACGAGGCTGTCGCCGCGAACGCATAGGAGCGGCGCCGCGGCGATTGGAAGTGCCGACGTCGCTGGTAGTCGAGAGAAAATCTGGCGCAGAAAAAGAGGGCGGTGCGGGAGCGTCTGTGAGCCGTCTGTTCCCGCATCGCCCATCTAATCTAAAAGGCTAGAGGCCCATTGCGGCCTTGACGGCCTCCTTCAGCGCGTTGGACGTCACGGTGGCCCCGCTTACCGTGTCGAGCGCGTCGATCTCTTCGGCGGTCGAGCCGGCAATGCCCATGGAAGTCTGCGGTTCCCCTCACCGTGTCGAGCCCGTCGATTTCTTCCTGTGTTCGAACAGCCAACGAACTGCCCTAGCTCGCCTTTTACGGATTGCAGTTCTTGCAGGGCAGGTAGCCCTGGGCGATGAGTTCGTCGCGGGTCTGGTCGCTGTCCATGCGGTTTTTGGCCTTGATTTTTGGCACAGACGAACAGCTGGGGTAATGGAACTTGCCCGTGTTCTTGTTGACCACGTAGGTCAGCGTCGAGGGCGTTTCGGCTGCATTGTCGGTGCCCTCGTCGCTTGCAACTGCAGTGGAGATGGGTGCAAGAGTTGCGACGCTCGCCGGGGCCGGCGTGCTCGAACTGCCTTGCGCTGCCGTCCCGTCGGCCCAGTTGTCGCCGGTCGCATAATCGATGGCAACGCCGGGCTGGATGTTGCGCAGGAATACGTTGAGCGACACGCCTTGCCCGCCGTCTTCCATGGACAGGGCCTCGATTTGCACGCCGCGCGCCACCAGCTCATCGCCTTCGAATACCGGGGTCACACGGTAGAGCACGTGGTTGCCGGTTTGCTCGATGTAGTTGAGCACCATGGCCTCGATGGGTTCCATGACGTCGGCGTTGAAGTGGCGCGTGCCCGTGATGAGGTTGCGCTCGTTGGCGTTTTGGCCTGACAGGCAGTGGGCGATCAGATGGCTGCGGTTGTAGAGGGACTCGTCCTCGATGAAGTCATAGAAATTTTGAACCCAGCCGCTCGGGTGCACCTCGCTTATGTCGCCGCGCGCGTCGGTCGGAAGCGTCTCGGGCCCCAGGCAGGCATATGCAGTGCCGCAGCGGCCCAGTCGATCGAGCCGGGAGAATGATTGAAAGGCCTCGGTGGTAGCGTCGTCGGTGGTGAACGAGGGAGTGTTGTTGTCGATCTCGACGTAATCGCCGGAGTCGGTTGCAGGGTTTGCGGCAACATAGGCATCAAGCGCGCCGAGGAAGTCTGTCCCTGAGACTGTCGAGGCGGACGGCAGTGCCTGTGCAGTGGCTGCCTCGCTGACAGACGCCGTCGTGTCAGCACATGCCCTGGTGGGCACGCCTGGCTGAGAGACTGCGAACACTGCGAGAACTATTGCAACCAGTGCGGCTGCCAAAGCTGCCAGGCCGCTCGCGGTCGAGTGGGCGTGCGTTGCCTGCGCGGACGAATTGTTTTGGAGATCTTTCATATGCTGTGCGATGTCCTTGTCTGATAGTAGCTTCCAGACATCACCTTACCATGCTTGTACTTGCTACCTGGCGTTTTCGCAGAGTCTCCTTCAGGGTGCCTGGGAATAATCGGGATAAGACGCAATCATGGCATGCTTCGCGCAGGCGCATGACGGGGTCGGGGAGAACAGCACCGCATTGTCAGAGCGTCCGCGATGCCCGCCGTTAAATCCCCAGCATCGCCTGCAGCTCGTCGCGGGTATGCACGCCGAGTTTGGTGTAGAGCCGTCGCGCATGGCCACGCACGGTGTTTTCGGATATGTAGAGCGTCTCGGCGATGTACATCTTGCTGCGTCCCTTGGCAAGCAGTTTGAGTACGTCGATCTCGCGGCCAGTGAGTCCATATTGCCGTCCAAGTTGCTCGCAGCGTTCGTCGATGCTGGCGAATTCCTCGGGGTCAACCTTGGTTCGCAGGTCGGCAAAGAGCCGCTGCACGTCGGGGTCGCGCGTCTCCAGACAAAACGCCATGACCACGCCGGTGACCCACAGCAGGGCCACGCCCAGTTCAGCCGACATCGTCGTTTCGCCGGAAATCAGACGCATGAGGATTAGGCCCAGGTAGTTTGCCCCCACGTACAGGCCCCATCCCAGACCGAACACCAGGTAGGGGTGATGGTCGCTGTGATGGGCGATGTCGGCCAGGACGAGCCACAGGAGCATCACGATGAGACTGAGGGTCACGCCGTCGCACAGTCGTGGCAGAAGCGACGGCTCAAAAAGGCAGTCCGCGGCGATGGTGGTCGCCAAGAACAGGAACACGAATCGCCACAGTTGGGGAAAGTCGAGTGAGCGGTTGAGCCGAAACACCCATGCAAGCGCCGCCACGGCGAAGCCGATTTCAACAAAATGCCCGAGCAGGCGCCCCTCCAGGGCAAAGGCGTTTGAGATGGTAGCCAGCGAGGCAACCTGGCGCACAAAGCAGAACACAAACCCGCACAGGGCGACGCGCCACAGCGAGTGCAATGCCGACTTGCCGCTGTAGAGCACCTCTCCTCGTGGGGATTCAATCTGGGGGAGCTCGATTTTTGCGCACAGTCGCAGTGAGATGAGGGACACGATGGGAAGTGCAAGTGCCAGGCAAAACTCAAGCCAGGCGGGCGCCGCGTCGAAGGCTATCTTGATGGTTGAACCGGCGAGATAGGAGCCGAACAGGCATGCCACGGCGTTGCGGATGCCCATGTCGGCATAAGGCGCCGACCAGCGCAGATAGCCCCATCCCATGCACGCGCCCGCGAGGGCGACGTTGGCGGACGCCCAAATGGCGGAGTCGCCTGCAATCAACGTCGCCAGCAAGACGGACACCGTGCATGCGCACATGACAGCGGTCATGGGCACGTCGAACTTTCCGAGGCGCGTCATGTCTTTCTTGGTGCGAAACGCAAGGGCAACGGCGAGCATCACGACGGCCATCGCGCCATAGATGCCGACCCATGTGGGGGAGATGCCCGAAGAGCGCAGCGGTGTGGTGTTGAACCAGTAGATCCAAACGTGCATGGTCCACAGGCTGAAGAGCGGCCATGTCTGTTTGAGGGGCATCGCCAGTATGCCCGCATCCAGTTGCTTTTCGTTTGCCACTGTTCCCCCCTGGACAGTTGTCGATTGCGCTTGACACGTGAAGTGTACTCCATGGGGGCACCTCTCGTGCGCGGAACGCCTGCCCGCCAATAGGCACGATTCGTGCCTATCTTGCATAGTGGCTGGTAAAAGGGCATGTCTGCAATGGGCACCCAACGGGTCTGCCTCAATGGGGAGCCGCGGGGCATGATGGGTGCCGTTCAACCGCATTCGGGCAAACGACCCCGTGGTTCCTGCAAAGTCATGACATGCGCAGGTATGGTGCGGTCCTGCCCGATCCGGTCAGGCTGTGTCGCCCATCAAGCCGATGGTGCGGCAAAGACAAGAAGAAGGAGTTCACATGAGCATGAGCACTGCCACTTCGCGCCGTTCCTTCCTGAAGGGCGCCGGTGCCGGCGTCGCCGCCAGCGCGCTCGGCATCGCCTCGGTCGCCATTGCCGACGAGGCCGCGGGCGACCCCAACGCCGCTCCCGAGGCTTGGGACGTCGAGACCGACGTCGTCGTCATGGGCTACGGCTACGCCGGCCAGGCCTCCGCCATCTCGGCTGCCGTGGAGGGCTCCAAGGTCCAGGTCTTTGAGAAGGCTCCTGAGGAGTACGCCGGCGGCAACAGCTCCGTGTGCTGCGGCTACTTCAACATCGTGACGGGCGAGGGCTCCTTCGAGTATTGGAAGGCCCTGGCCGACGGTGGCGCATCCGACGAAGAGTGCCAGGCTGTCGCCGAGGCGACCGAGCTCATGCCCCAGTGGTTCAGCGACAACATCATCAACGCCGACATCACCGAGAACGACGCCGACCGCACCTCCAAGAAGTTCAACGGTGCCGAGTACCCCAACTCTAACAAGTACTCGATGATGATCAACTTCGACGAGGCGTTCGACGGCCAGGGCGGCGGCCAGCGTACCTGGAACAACATCGACGCTGTCATCAAGGAGCGCTACGCCGACTCCATCACGCTCAACTACGACTCCGAGGTCACGCACCTCATCCAGGACCCCGTCACCAAGGAGGTCCTCGGCGTTCGCGTTCAGCAGAGCGACAAGGAGATCTGCGTCAAGGCGGCCAAGGGCGTCATCATGGCTTGCGGCGGTTACGAGGCCAACTACGAGATGGTCAAGGACTTCGTGATGCCCGGCTTCGACCAGTTCCACATCGGCAGCCCCTACAACACCGGCGACGGCATCCGCATGCTCATGGAGGCCGGCGTGAAGCTGCGTCACATGGCTGCCACCGAGTACGGTGCAATCTGCCACTACGACCTGTCCCAGGAGTACCAGCAGGCCGTGTGCACCTACAACTCGGGCGACACCACGCACATGGTGTTCGTCAACAAGCACGGCAAGCGCTTCATTGGCGAGAACAGCGGCATGGGCTGGCCTGCACACGACAAGCGCTATCCCTACCCCTGCTTCAACCAGGAGAAGCCCAGCCTTGAGAAGGCAAACTACCCCTTCTGGATGGTCTTCGACGAGACGCGTCGTACCGGCGGCACCATCTTCGGCTGGTCCAACACGAAGGCCAACGAGGGCTGGATGTCCGTGCACGGCCCCGTGCAGTGGAGCGACGACTGCGCCCCCGAGATCGAGCAGGGCTACGTGCTGAAGGCTGAGACCATCGAGGAGCTCGGCGCTCTCATGGGTTACGAGGGCGACGACCTGACCGCGTTCGTCGACGAGATCAACGCCTTCAACGAGAACGGCGCCAACGGCGAGGATCCCGAGTTCGGCCGCAGCCTCTCTGAGAGCGACCAGAAGAACGGTGTGACCCTCGGCGTCACCGACGGCCCCTTCTACGCCATCAAGTGCGGCCTGTGCTACCTCAACACCAACGGCGGCGGCGCTCGCAATTGCGACTACCAGCTCGTTGACTGGAACGACGAGCCTGTCGCCCGCCTCTACGGCGCCGGCGAGTTCGGCTCGATCTTCTACCACTACTACTCCGGCGGCGGCAACATCTGCGAGTGCTTCACTTCTGGCATGAAGTGCGGCCAGAACGTGAGCGCCCTGGAGCCCTGGGCGTAAGCGCCGGTGGCCTGATTTGATGAACTGACGCACGGTACCTGCCTGGTTCACCCAGGTAGGAGAGGCCCTCATCCTGCGAGTTTGCGGGATGGGGGCCTTGCCAGTTGTGGTCACTTG
>JAHZHK010000025.1:30221-31511 GCA_019420325.1 Coriobacteriaceae bacterium
CTCATATCCGAAGCTGGGCAGAGAAAGGACCCAAACTGCCCAAAAGTATGCGTTATAACTTTGAAAGGAGGCCATGAGTCTGTGGGGCTGTTTTAACGCAACGCATCTAGCTGGGATGATGTAAATGAGAAGGGTAAGCCTGGTGTCTCCTTTTATCGTATAACGCATACTTTTGGCGTTTTCGGTCATCTCGATGGGTACGAGGGGTCAGGCTGGCTGGAAATGAGTGGGCGAAGTATTGCGCGCGACCCCTCGGTCTCTCCCATTCGGTCCTTACCCCCGGCCTCGCTCTTCCACGATGCGGCGCATCTCGTCGAAGAGCAGACCGCCGTTTTCGCTTTCGGCAAATGATTGCTTGCACAAGGCATAGAAACGCGTCTCGAGCGGCATGTCGGCACAGTCGAACGCTCGGTATTCCTCACGGGCGTCGATACCGTAACGTGGGACGAGCGTGTGCGGCACGATGCCGAGCGATTGCCCAAACTCGTACGTGAAGTACTCGGTGTGTCCCGAAAAGGCCAGCGTATGCATGGTGATGTGTGCGCCATGCTGTGCAAATCGCTCATCTACGTGGTCGCGTGTCCAGGAACGGTAGATGTCCGGCGGCAGCACGAAGGCGGCTCCGTCGAGGTCGGCTGCAGCAATCTGCTTGCGTCCAAACAGCGGGTTTTCTTGCGTCATGAGCAGGTGGATGGGTTCGGTGTCGAGCGCAAAACCGCAGATGTCTTCAGGGATGGGTCGCTCTTCTTCGCTGAGGTAGCTTTTGAAGCCTGCCACGACGATGTCGTTTTCGCCTGCATCAAGCGCTTCGATGCTCGAGCGGGCGCCCGATACTGGAACGACTTCGATGTGCTTGTAGGGATGTCGTTCTTGGATGGCGCGGCGTGCCTTGTAGAGGACAGTCTCGAGCCAGGGGAGGTTTGAAGACGCCACATGCACGGTGAGCAGGTTGTCTGCCAGCTCACGGTACTCGTTACATGTGGCATCCCAGTGGCCGAGCAGCTCCTTGGCGGTGCGCGTGAAGCGCCGGCCAGCCGGAGTGAGTTCGGGGCGCGGCTGACGTTGGCCGCTGGCAATGAGCTTGCATTCGAGTTCTGTTTCGAGGCAGCGCATGTGATCGACGAGCGTGGGGCGCGTTGTGAATAGTTTCTCAGCTGCCACTGTCCAATTGAGCTCCTCGGCAAAAACCAGGAACTCCCTCAGATATTGCGTGTTCATCGCGCATCCCCCCATTTGCGACGCAGCGACATTCCCCTGCTGTAAAGGAAACTTTACAGCTAAACCGCCCTG
>JAHZHK010000026.1 GCA_019420325.1 Coriobacteriaceae bacterium
GATTCAGGAAGAGCTGGACGGCCTGCGCCGCGCCATCGCCTACTACGAGGACCTTCTTGCCAACCCGGAGAAGATCCTGGGCGTCATCAAGGAAGAGATGCGCGAGATCAAGGAGAAGTTCGCCGATCCGCGTCGTACCGAGATTAGCCATGAGGGCACCAAGGAGCTCAACGTCGAGGACCTTATCGCCGATGAGGACATGGTTGTCACCATCACGTCTTCGGGCTATGTGAAGCGCCTGCCTGTTGCCACATACCGCTCGCAGAACCGCGGTGGCAAGGGCATGCAGGGTGTGAACCTCAAGGAGAACGACTTCGTCGACCGCATCTTTGTGGCCTCGACTCACGAGTACGTCCTCTTCTTCACCAACAAGGGCAAGGTCTACCGCCTCAAGGTCCATGAGCTGCCGCTTGCCAGCCGCACGGCTCGCGGCACGGCCATCGTGAACCTGCTGCCGCTCGAGGAAGGCGAGACCGTCGCCGCTGTCGTGAATACACGCGACTTCCCCGAGAACGACTACTGGTTCTTCGCCACGCGCGAGGGTATGGTCAAGAAGACCTCGCTGGCGGAGTTTGCCAAGTCGCGCCGTGACGGCATCATCGCCATCCTGCTGCGTCCCACCGACGAGCTCATCGCCGTGCGCCGCGTGCATGAGGGCGACAAGATCATCCTGGTGTCCGATGCCGGCAAGGCCATCAAGTGGGACGAGTCGCAGGTGCGCCCCACCGGCCGCAACACTATGGGTGTCAAGGGCATCGCCCTTACCGACGGTGCCAAGCTGCTCTCCATGGAGACGACCAACGGCAATGGCGACCTGTTCGTCATCACTGAGAAGGGCTACGGCAAGCGCACGCCCATCAGCGAATACCCCGAGCAGAACCGTGGCGGCCAGGGTGTCTACACCATCCAGATGACGGTGAAGAAGGGCCTGCTTGCAGGCGTGAAGGTCATCGGTCCGCAGCATGAGATTATGATTGTCTCCGCCGAAGGCGTTGTCATTCGCGTGCGTGCCAACGACATCTCGAAGCTTGGCCGCTCCACGCAGGGCGTGCGCATCATGGACGTGGCCGATGGCGACAGGGTCATGGCTGTGGCTCGTATGCGCCCCAACAACAAGTCCAAGGCAGCCCAGCTGTCAGGCCAGGGCACCCTTGACCTCAACGCCGTGACCGACGGCGGCCTCGATGAGGTTGACCTGGGCGACGGCGAGGAAGGTTCCGTCGACGAGGAGCTCGAAGCCGGAGAGTAACGACTTTCGAGGTCGTCACTGACCTTGCGTGCTTGAAAAGGAAGGGCCTGTCCGCTCAATGCTTCCCAATGAAGCGAGCGGACAGGCCCTTTTTCGTGCGCGATATGAGTACGATTGGTTCTACAACGAGAAGTCTTCGGGGTTGAGCTCTTCCACAAAGCTGTGAAACTCCTCCTGCATGGCCTTTTGTGCCTCTTTGGGAACGTTGACCCATGCCGGGAAGCTCGCCGAGGCCATCACTGCGTCGTCGACGTAGATGGGGGCTTGGGCTCGCACCGCCAACGCGATGGCATCAGAGGGCCTCGAATCGATGCAGACCTCATCGCAGAGGCGCTTGATGTGAATGCTGGCATAAAACACAGTGCCGCTCACCTTGTCGATGGACACATGGCTTACCTGCCCGCCAAGCTGCACGATGGCAGCATTGAGGAGCGCGTGCGTCATGGGCCGGCTTGCGCCGTCGGGATTGAGGGCACGGCCGATGCAGGCTGCCTCCACGGGGCCGATGCAAATGGGAAGCACGGAGTTTCGGTGCTTTTCACCTGCTACCGGCCTTAAAAGAACGAGGCTTGTGCCAGGGATCGAGCCCATTGCGACCGTCTCTAGATTCACGCGTATCACTGCAGCCTCCTCTCGCTTCCTCTTTGCTCACTATAGGTTGCCCATTGTAGCTGTTTTGAATTATGATGATGTCTTCACAAATCAAATTCATTGTTGACGTCAGGCTTGAGGACGTTGTATATTAATCCCCGCGTTTTGAGGGCCCGTAGCTCAGTTGGTCAGAGCGTCCGGCTGATAACCGGGAGGTCACAAGTTCGAACCTTGTCGGGCCCACCATTTACTTGGTAATAAACGCCTCAGCGTGAGCCGAGTCGCCGCTGGGGCGTTTATTTTTACCTATGGGGATGTAGCTCAGCTGGGAGAGCACGGGCTTTGCAAGCCTGAGGCCGAGGGTTCGAACCCCTTCATCTCCACCATCGAAACGAGCGGGTCGGACGGGGAAACCTGGCCGGCCCTTTTTGTTATTCCGGCGCGTGGAGGGAGCCGTCCATATGAATCGCTTCGAGGCCCTGCATGCCCTCGGTTTGGAGGAGGGGGCAAGCGACGAGGACATCACGATGGCCCTCTATGGACTGGAAAAGGCTGTGGGGGAGTTTGACTTCTCCGACATCCCGGCTTTGCAGAACCGCGTCGATCATTTCCTCAACAAAGCTCGCGAGGCAAAGAAGTACCTTCTCAACCCGCACAACCGCTCAGCGGCCCGTCAGGTGGACTCGTATGCAAATCCCCACAAGGGCAAAACGCGTGTGACCGCTCTCGTCGAGAAACAGTCGCGGTTGAAGGGTGTGGAGCTCCTGCGCCAACAGGTGTGTATATACCTTGGTGTTCAGCAGGAAGCTCGCCGCAATTCCATCATCGCCTTGTTGGTATGCATTGTTGTGGGATTCGTCGCCTTGCGCTACGTGCGCCTGATGATGGCACGCATTGCCATCTTCACCGCACTTGCCGTTGCAGCCGTGGTCGCCTCCACGATTCTCACGCGTTCCATCCTCACGTGTCGCAAGCTCAAAGGTCATATCTTGGCCATCGACGAGTCGATTGCCTCTTTTAAATGTGCGCTGGGTTTGACCGATGACGAGGATGTCGCATCCACTCAGAAGGTCCCCGCTGCGCTTGAGGCGCCTGTGATTGATTCCGACCAGGATGTTGAGCACGAAGATACCGACAGGAAGGAAGCATGATGAGCGACGCACATGACGCGCCCTGCACCCCCGAGCCCATCAGCCAAGAGCTCGACGACCTCACCTGTTCCCTCATTGATTATGCACTCGATATTCTTGCCACCTCTGGCGAGCTTTCGGTGAGCCTTGCCGTTGCCGACAAGGCCGGCAAGGCAACGCTGCTCACCTTTGATGACGATGACTTCGAGGAAAGCATTGAGGAGGCCCGTGCGCGCGTGCGCGCGGCTGCCACCGGCAAGCAGTCGATTGAGGGTCTTACCGGCCCTGCCGTGCGTTATGCCATTGCGTACGACGGCGCAATCGACGAAGGCTTTGAAGAGGGATATGTTCCCGCCCTCATCGTCGAATACGGTGAGAAGGGCCTTTCGCAGGGCTATTCCGCCTACCTTACCTATGACAACCCCGCCGATGAGCAAAACTTTGTGTGCTCAGATGTTGCACCTGCCGGTGTGGTGGAGTTACTCGCATAGAACTCGCTATTCTTATCGCATGTACGCACGTTACGTCTGAAAGGTTGAAAAACATATGCGTCAGGAGCACTTGAGAAACGTTGCAATCATCGCCCACGTCGACCATGGTAAGACTACCTTGTGCGACAAGCTCCTGCGTGCGACGGACGCCTTCCGTGCCAACCAGGAGGTGCAGGAGCGCATCCTCGACTCTAACGACCAGGAGCGCGAGCGCGGCATCACCATCCTTGCCAAGAACATCTCCATTGAGTACAAGGGCATCAAGATCAACGTGATCGACACTCCTGGCCACGCTGACTTCGGTGGCGAGGTCGAGCGTGTTCTGCATATGGCTGACGGAGCCCTGCTGCTCGTTGACGCCTTCGAGGGCCCTATGCCCCAGACGCGTTTCGTGCTCTCCAACGCTATCTCTGCCGGCCTTTTCATCATGATCGTCATCAACAAGATCGACCGTCCCGGCGCCCGTCCCGAGGCTGCCGTCAACGACGTGCTCGACCTGATGTGCGACCTGGGCGCCACTGACGAGCAGCTCGCCTTCTCCATGGAGCACGTCGTGTTTGCCTCCGGTGTCAACGGCTATGCCCGTCTTGATCCTGAAGACGGTAACATGGACATGTACCCGCTGCTCGACATGATCGTCGACGGCCTGCCCGCTCCCGACGTTGACGTCGACGCCCCTCTTGCCATGCAGGTCGTCAACGTCGACCACGACAACTTCCTTGGCCGCATCGGCGTGGGCCGCATCTACTCCGGCACGGTGCACAAGGGTGACAAGATCGCTGTCGTCAAGAACAACGGCTCCACTTCCACGGCCACGGTCAAGACGCTCTTCACCTTCGACTATCTTGGCCGCAAGGAGTGCACTGAGGCTCAGGCTGGCGACATCGCCGCAGTTGTGGGTGCTGACGCCACCGACATCGGCGACGTGTTCACCGATCCTGAGAACCCCCAGCACCTTGAGCCCCTTCACGTTGATCCCCCCACACTGTCGGTCATTTTTGAGGCTTCCACCTCGCCGCTCGTGGGTCGCGAGGACCAGAACAACATCGTGGGCGCCCGCCAGCTCAAGGAGCGCCTGATGGCCGAGAAAGAGGCCAACATCACGATGGCCATTAACGAGCTCGAGGATCACTCGGGCGTCGAGGTCGCCGGCCGCGGCATTCTGCACCTGACCGTTCTCATGGAGAGCATGCGCCGCGAGGGCTACGAGTTCCAGGTCGGCCGTCCCCGCGTCATCTATCACAAGGACGAGAACGGCAAGCTCCTCGAGCCCTACGAGGAGGCCGTGGTCGAGACTCCTGCCGAGTACGCCGGCAAGGTCATCGAGCAGTTCGGCTTCGTGGGTGGCGTCATGACCAACATGGAGACCTACGACGACCGCGCCAACGTGAAGTTCAAGATCCCCACCCGCGGCCTCATGGGCCTCAAGACCCGCGTGCTCAACGTCAGCCACGGCGAGGCCATGATGTACCACACGTTCCTCGAGTACGGCCCCTACGCAGGCGACATCAACGCCCGCAAGAACGGCCTTATGGTCTCCATGTCCACCGAGGCCGCCGTCGCTTACGCTCTGGGCACCCTGCAGGAGCGCGGCCAGCTCTTCGTTGAGCCGGGCGACGAGTGCTACGAGGGCATGATTGTGGGCGAGCAGCCTCGCGAGGGCGAGATGGTCGTCAACGTCGCGCGTACCAAGTCCCTGGGCAACCAGCGTTCCTCCACGGCTGACATCGCCGTGCAGCTTACCCCCAAGCGTACCTTCACGCTTGAGGAGGCCCTCGAGTACATCGCCGATGACGAGCTTGTCGAGGTGACCCCGCGTCACATCCGCATGCGCAAGCGCCTGCTCACCGAGACCGAGCGCCGCAAGGCCAAGGTCCGCGCCATGAACGCCGCGGCCACCGCCAACGCCTAAGATTTGCTTTTCAAGGCCTCGCCTGGGAAACTGGGCGGGGCCTTTCTTGGATTATTGTCAGGTTTGTGAGACGAGAGGATGACCATGATCGATCGCTACACCCGCCCTGAAATGGGAGCCATCTGGGAGCTTGAGAACAAGTACGCCATTTGGCAGAAAGTTGAGGTCGCGGCTTGCGAGGCCCAGGCTGAGCTGGGCAAGATCGGCATCACCAAGGAAGAGGCGGCTTGGATTTCCGAGCATGCTGCCTTCAACAAGGAGGAAGTCGACCAGATCGAGGCAGTCACCAACCACGACGTCATTGCCTTCCTCACGAACATGGGTTCCTACATCGACGCCGAGATTCCCGAGGGAGACCCCAAGCCTTCCCGCTGGGTGCACTACGGCATGACGAGCTCCGACCTGGGCGATACCGCGCTTTCCTATCAGATCACGCAGGCCATCGATATCATTCTTGCTGACGTCAAGCAGCTCGGTGAGACGTGCCGCCGCCGTGCCTTTGAGCTCAAAGATGCCCTGTGCGTGGGCCGCACGCATGGCATTCATGCCGAGCCCATGACCTTCGGCATGAAGTTTGGTTCCTGGGCATGGGCCCTCAAGCGTGCCCAGACTCGCCTCGAGCAGGCTCGCGAGGTTGCAGCCACCGGTGCCATCTCGGGTGCAGTGGGCACTTACTCCTCCATCGACCCGTTCGTGGAGCAGTATGTCTGCGCCAAGCTCGGTCTCACCCCCGACCCACTGTCGACCCAGGTGCTTGCTCGCGACCGTCATGCCCAGGTCATGTCGACGCTCGCCGTCACGGCCTCCACGCTTGAGAGCATCGCCATGCAGGTTCGCCTCATGCAGCAGTCCGACGTCATCGAGGCTGAAGAGCCGTTCAAGAAGGGTCAGAAGGGCTCTTCCGCCATGCCTCACAAGCGCAACCCCATCACCGCCGAGCGCGTGTGCGGCCTTGCGCGCGTCGTGAAGGCAAACGCCCAGGTTGCCTATGACGACGTCGCCCTGTGGTATGAGCGCGACATCTCGCACTCCGGTGCCGAGCGCGTGGCCCTTGCCGACTCGTTCATCGCACTTGACTACATGTTCGGCAAGATGCAGTGGATGCTCGACGGTCTGCAGGTGTATCCCGAGAAGATGAAGCACAACCTCAACCGCACGCGCGGGCTCATCTTCTCCAGCAAGGTCCTGCTTGCTCTTGTCGACACGGGCATCACCCGCGAGGCGGCCTATACCATCGTGCAGCGCAACGCCATGGCTGTGTGGGAAGACATCCAGCAGGCGGTGAATGGCCCCACCTATCGCGAGCGTCTCGAGGCAGACCCCGAGTGCACGCTCAGCGCTGAGAAGCTCGATGAGATCTTCAATCCGTGGGATTTCCTCACGCGCATCCAGGCCGTCTTTGACCGTCTCGAGGAACTCGAGTTCTAAGAACAGCCGACACGGCATCAACCGTCGCAGGCCGAAGGGGCACCGTTTACCGAGCGGACCCCTTCGGCCTTTTGTTTTTATTTGAAGTTGAACGTTGCACACATGACCTGCACTGTCATTTGTTTTCTTGCAAGTAGCCTATGAATGTTTCTGATAGCAGGCAGTAAGGAAGATAGCGTAAGGGGGGCTTATGGATCGCGTTTCAACGTCAGCCATCGTTGCGCTGTCTGTATCTTCACTCTGCATTGCTTGTGCAATCATTTCAGGTTGCTCGGCATCGGCGAGCACTGTCACTTCCGAAGACACGCAGACCATGGTCAGCGAGGCCCTCGAGGCAAACCATCTTGAAGCTTCGGATGTGGCGGCCGTTGTCAACGGCACGGTCATCACTCAAGTCGAGGTGAACAAGGCTGTGCAGGCGGAATATACGCGTCTGGGCCTCACGACCGTTGCTGACCAGCAGAATTACCTTGCTGCGCAGAACATGACTGCATGGGACTTTCGTGCACAGGTCATCTGCAACTTGATTGATGTGGTTCTGCTCGAGTCTGCCGCCCAGGATTTGGGTGTCGAACTGTCCGATAGCGACGTACAGGCTGCCGTCAACGATGTTGCGAGTCTCTATCCCAATCGCAACTCTTTCCTGTCAGCGATTAACAATTCGGGCTATACCGAGGAGAGCTACACGGCCGCCGTGCGCGAACAGATGCTTCGTTCCTGCCTGCGTGATGTCGTTATCCCCGAGCCTGAGCCAACCTCCGAGCAAATCAGTCGCTATGCGCGTACGATGATTGCCGGTCTTGAGACGAAGCGTTCCTCCTTCATCTTGTTCTCGCAGACGGATTACAGCCTTGCACGCGAGGTGAAGGACCAGCTCGACGACGGTGCCGATTTTGCCGAGATGGCCCGCACCTACTCGATGGATTCCACTGCCGATCAGGGCGGTGAAGCTGGTTGGGACTTTCTTACCACGTTCCCCCAGGAATACCAGGATGCTCTCAATGAGCTTGAGCCTGGGGAGACTTCCTCTATCGTGAGGACGCGCTTCGGCTATTACATCATCACGTGCACAGGCTTCTATCAGGCCAAGACGGATAATGCCGGAGACATCGACCTGTCAGATGTTCCCAGCGACATTATGGCCTCCATCAAGCAGAATCTGCGCGATTCGCTTAGGACGCAACTCTTCGAACTCTATGTCAACAACCTTGAGGCATCCTCGACCATCGCTGTGTATGATGAGGGTGGCTTGCAGGTTCTTGACCTCGAAGAGGTGGGCCTTGCCACTCAGACGATTTACAATCCCACGGTCGATGACGTTATCGACGAGGTTCAAGAGGAAGCAGCTTCCGCAACGCTCTAATCTTCTTCCTCAGTCTTTTCTTCCTGGTCTTTCATGTTGTCCGGGGAAGTTCCATGGCATCGTGCATAGCGCTGTGCCAAATCGATAGGTGCGCACGTGTGCCAGTTGTAATGTAGCGACAGATATCGCAAAGACAGCACGATTGCGGCGCTTACCAGGGCGGCCCAATCCTTCACCATGTGATTTGTGACAAGCAGGCAATAGACAAGTGCGCCTGCCAGGGAGCAGACGGCATAGAAGTTGCTTGCTCGAAAGATGGCAGGTACTCGCCCTACGATGACATCGCGGATGACGCCTCCACCTACAGCCGTGAGTACTCCCAAAACTATGCCTGCAGAAATGCCATATCCGGCAACGAGCGCTTTGTCTGCGCCTGAAACGGTGAACAAGGCCACGCTTACGATATCGAAGAAGGCAATGGGCTTTTCAAAACGCTGAATGAGGCTTGAAAAGAAAAAGGCAAGAAAGGCGACGACAATGCAGCAAAGCATTGCCTGGGGATAGTCGAGCATGTAGACGCCCTGATCGGAGAGGATCATGTCGCGTATCAAACCGCCGCCCAGCGAACTGGCCGCGGCCAGAACGCACACTCCGATAAGATCCATGCGCATGTTGCATGCGGTAAGGGCGCCTGACACTGCACCGGCAAGGACGGCGCCAAACTCCAACGCTATAGGGAAGCTCACACTAGCCGCACTCGGGTCACCGAGCGTGAACAGAGAGCAGAAAAAGGATTGCAGCACATCCA
Source organism: Coriobacteriaceae bacterium (assembly GCA_019420325.1). Taxonomy (GTDB): domain Bacteria; phylum Actinomycetota; class Coriobacteriia; order Coriobacteriales; family UMGS124; genus UMGS124. The sequence continues at coordinate 8,913 of JAHZHK010000026.1, forward strand.
TAGTGTCTCCTCGTGAAGATGATGCGCTGGATTGTACGCTTATCTGTGGTGACTAAGTGATGAGGCGAGGGATTTGTGCAAAGAACTGGACGCGAACGGAGAAATGCGTATACTTGAACCTCGCTTACGGAGGGCTGTCCGAGTGGCCGAAGGAGCACGATTGGAAATCGTGTAGGCGGCAAAACCGTCTCTAGGGTTCAAATCCCTAGCCCTCCGCCAGAACTTTCTCGGGGCGTCGATCATATTGGTCGCGCCCCGTTTTCCATCCTTGGAGGGATGGCAGAGTGGTTGAATGCGGCGGTCTCGAAAACCGTTTAGCCAGTGTCCCTGGCTACGAGGGTTCGAATCCCTCTCCCTCCGCCAGATAGATTTTTAAAGCGCCGCATGGCGCTTTTTTTGTATACTAAGGGCTTTGTGCAGCTACAACATGACGAGAAAGTGAGCAACGCCATGGATCAAGTGACCCTTCAGATTTCCGACAACGCCCAGCAGGCGCTCAACTTTGCCTTCAACGAGGCTCAACAGCGCCTCAATACCATGGGGCAGTTCGATCCGTTCACCGTGACGGTTGTCGATGAGGGCGTCGAGGTCAACGACCACCCCGCATCCTCTCCGGAGGGCGTGCGCGAGAGCGTGAAGATGCTCGTTGCCCAGGACATGCCTGAGGCATATGTGCTGTGCTACGACGGCGACGTCGAGACTGATGACGGCACGCTTGACTGCATCGTGGCTGAGGTCGCCGATCGCGGAAGCGCCGACGCTTACATTCTCGTGCTGCTTTACACCAAGGATGCCGAAGGCTTCACGTTCGAGGCCGACTTTGTCTATGCCGGTCCTGCCCCCACGCTCTATCCCGCCGGTACGAAGCCGATCGTCAGCGGTTTGGTTGCGTTGCAGCGCGAGGAAGGCGTTGCAGCCGACGGGGCACCTGTGGATTCCGACGCCGACAAGGCCGAGGAGCCTGAATCTGGCGACCAGGTTGTTGAGCCTGCAGCTGAGGATTGCGCCGAGTAAATTCTCTTTGTCATATGTTTGACGCATGCGGCCCGACTGGAGTTATTCCAGTCGGGCCGCATGCATATGGGCTTGAACATGGCACGAGGAAGTCCAGCCGTAATGTTTTGTGACGTACATGACGCATTTCCTGTCATGGGCATTACAAGAAGTCACGGCGAAATAATGCTAGGTTTTGCTTGCGCAGACGATTATGGATGGCAAGTTATGGATATGCAGCGCAGGTAGAAAATTATACTGGACTACTTGCATGGTTGCGGGGTATCCTTAACCGCTGTCATTCCCTGCTTCGGACACAGCCTTCACGAGATCCGAAGCCACTTTAGCCCAGAGGAGGTGACACCATGAAGGCTTATGAACTGCTGTTCTTTGTGAACCCGTCTCTTGATGACGAGGCTCGCGCCGGTGTGATGAAGAGGATCGATTCCACTATCGTTGAGAACGGTGGTGCTGTCGAATCCGTCGAGGATTGGGGTAAGCGCAAGCTCGCTTACACCATCGACAAGCTCACCGAGGGCGACTACACCCTGATCAACTTCCAGCTCGATCCTGCCTGCATCGCAGAGCTTGACCGCGTTCTCGGCATTCTGGACGGCGTTGTCCGTTCCATGATCGTCCGTCGCGCGGAGGCTTAATGTGATTCGGGTTTGTCGCCCTAGGGCGACATTCCCGGCGATGTAAGGAGTGTGGACGGTATGGCAAACATCAACAGGGTCATTATCTCTGGCAGGCTTACCCGCGATCCGGAGCTTCGGCAGACCGCCGGCGGCACGCCGGTCCTGGGTATGGGCGTGGCAGTCAACGATCGTCGACGCAACGTTCAAACTGGCCAGTGGGAAGACTACACCAACTTCATCGATTGCACCATGTTCGGCGCTCGCGCCGAATCGCTGTCGCGCATTCTTACTAAAGGTATGCTCGTCTGCATTGAAGGTCGCCTTCGTTGGAGTCAGTGGGAGCGCGACGGCCAAAAGCGCAGCAAAATCGAGGTTATCGTTGATGAGCTCGAGTTGCCTAGCCGCGGTCAGGGTGCTCAGGACGGCGGAGCCCCTCAGGCTTACGCACCTGCGCCCCAGCAGTCGTATTCTTCCTCGTATGCCCCTGCTCCGCAGCAGCAATATGCCGCTCCTGCAGCTATGCCGCCCGCAGACCAGATTTATGACGAGGAGATTCCGTTTTAGGAATCCCCAGCCCATTTCACTTCGGATTTAGCGTAAAGGAGGTCAAGCCACCATGGCCAACGATTTTCAGCGTCAGCCTCGCAAGAAGTATTGCCAGCTTTGCAAGGACGAGGTCGAGTTCATCGACTACAAGGATGTGGCTCTTCTTCGCAAGTATATGACCGATCGCGGCAAGATTAAGCCCCGTCGTGTCACCGGTGCTTGCAGGCAGCATCAGCACGAGATGGCTGTTGCCATCAAGCGTGCCCGCGTCATGGCCCTCGTGCCCTACACCGTCACGGTTGTCAGCGGCAGCAGGGATCGTCGAGGCTAAAGAGGCATGCCATGGACGAGACGCACGCTTCACCTGAGTCTCTCGTTGAGTCGCCAGGAAAGCAGCACCGTCCCGCCCAGCCCGTGTTTGAGTTCTTTCTTTGCGTCATTGGCTCTCTCGGCACGATAGTTCTTCCTGGTGTGAGCACTGCACTTATGGTCTTCGGAGCATGGTTGCTTGCTCGAAAGGAAGAAGGTCGCGCCCTTTGGGCTATCGCAGGATGTCTTGGACCGGGTATCGCCCTTTCCTTCGCGACGTGGGATTATGCATCGCTCGTCTTGCCCTGTGCTCTCGCCGCCTTGGCAATTGCCTTGCTTTTGCCTGGGCGCGTGAGCGTCACTTCGATCGTTTGCCTCATCGCGGTTCTAACCGCGTTGCTCATCGGGGCAGATGCTTCGCTTCTGATGTTGCAGGGTGAGAATTTTGCGGCTTATGTCCAAGCGCTGCTCGAAGAGCTTCGCCAGGTCATGACCGCATCTCTGCCGACGGGAACATCCTCGGTGTCAGTTTCTGCCACTGTTGATTCTACCGTCGAGCTTCTGGGGAGGACCTGGCCCCTTATCTATGTGATGAGGGCCATATCCATCGTGCTCTTGGGGTCTTTGGGTCTCATCGTTGCACGACGGGACTCCTACCAGAGAGTCAGTGGGGCGTTCAAACGCTTCGATGTGCCGCTTTGGCTCGTCGCTGTGTTTATCGTCGCATTGGCTTGTCTGGCAGGATGGGTCATGGCCGCCGGGGTGCCTGAAGGTGTGGGGGTTGTTGCCCTCAACATCATCTTGTGTCTACGCTTGGTCTTTTTCCTCCAGGGGTTTGCCGTGATGTTGAGCCTTATGGACTCGCATGGTTGGGGAGCGGTTCCCCGCGTACTGGTTATCTCGGCAGCTTTACTTGTCGAGATGAGCCTGTCCGTCGTGTGCGTCCTGGGACTTGTCGACGTTTGGGCCAACTTTCGCAAGTTGGTCCGTACAGGGCGGTCTGGGCGCCACAGCTGCGGCGAAGGTGAGTAAACTGGCTGAAGGCCCTGCTTCGAGCAGGCCTCAACGTGAGGAGTACTAACAATGAAGGTTATTCTCTTGGGCGAGCTCAAGGGGAAGGGTGGCGAGGGCGACGTCATCGACGTTGCCGACGGTTTCGCCAACAACTGGCTCTTCCCTCAGAAGATCGCTATCAAGGCTACTGAGGGCAACCTCAAGCAGCTCGAGCAGAAGCGCAACAACATCGCCAAGCGCGAGGTTGTTCGTATCGCTGAGGCCAACGAGAAGGCTGCTGAGCTCGAGGGCAAGTCTGTCCGCATCGAGGTCCGTCTGGGCGACGAGGGCCAGCTCTTCGGTTCTGTCACCGCTGCCCAGGTCTCCGAGGCTCTCCAGGCCCAGTGCGGCCTCGAGGTTGACCGTCACCGTATCGACCTGCGCCCCATCAAGGAGGCTGGTTCGCACACGGCTGTCATCTCGCTGTATCGCGACATCGTCGCCAACATCGAGGTTCTGGTCAACAACGCCGCTGGTTTCGCTGCCATCGACGCTGCTGCTGCTGAGGCCAAGGCCGCTGAGGCTGAGGTCGAGGCTGCCGAGGAGTCTGACGCCGAGTAAATCGGCTCTGCTCTGCGCATAGCTTTGACAAAGGGACGCCGACGTGTCGGTGTCCCTTTTTTCATGCGCGACCACAGATAGGGGTCCCAGCCCCCCATTTCATGATTACAATCAGATGTTTGCACGCGGTATGTGTCGCTGGCATACGATGTGGCATTACGAACAGTTTGGAGGAGCTGCTTCGATGGATATTAACGAGAACGATCCGCGCCTTACAGGTGGAAACCCGCTCCCGCAAAGTCCCGAAGCTGAAGCCGCCGTCCTTGCTGCTGCGATTCTGTCGGCCGAAGTTACGCCGGAGCTGGCATTTAAGCTTCAGGTCGACGATTTCTATCGCCCTTCAAACCGCACGGTCTTCGCAGCCATTCTCGAGCTGCACCGTCGTGACATCCCCATCGACCAGGTCTCTCTTACCGAGTACCTTGCCGCATCAGGTGACCTTGCCCGAGTGGGAGGCCCCGCGTTCATTGTTGACCTTGCAAACAACTCCTTTGCCTTGGTCAACTGGCGTCATCATGCCGACATCGTCAAGCGCGACGCCATTCTGCGTAGGCTCATCGCCGCGTCGACCTCCATCACGGCGCTTGCGTTTGATGCGCCTCCCGATGACATTGAAGACATTGTGCGTCAGTCTGAAGAGCTCCTGCTCACCGTTACTGATAAACAGGTATCTTCGAATGCCCGTCCCTTGGGCGACTTCGTGCAAGAGGCATACGCCGAGATTGAGGAAATCGCGCTTAACCGCGGCCATACCGCCGGCGTCGCAACAGGCTTTGACTTGCTCGACAAGGTGTTGATGGGCATGCGACCCGGCTCACTCAATGTCGTTGGCGCTCGACCCGGTGTTGGTAAGACCTCGTTTGCTCTTTCGCTTGCCCTCAACGCGGCCAAAGCGGGCGTCAGCGTACTCTTCTTCTCGCTCGAGATGAGCGGTTCTGAGATTGCGACCCGTCTGATCTGTTCGGAGGCTGCCGTCTCAAACGAGGATGTGCGTTCCGGTAACGTCCCCGACGAGATGTGGCCGGCCATCTTTGAGGCGTCCGAGCGCCTCAACAACATCGATATGACCATCGACGATACGGCCGGCACCAACGTCATCGAGATTCGCACTAAGGCACGCCGTTTGCTGCACGGCAAGGACCATGGTCTCATCATCGTTGACTACCTACAGCTCATCGAGCCTGTCGGTCGCAACAAAAACGACTCCATGTCTACCGCCGTGGGTGAGATTTCCCGTGCCCTCAAGGTTCTGGCCAAGGACCTCAAGGTTCCCGTCATTGCTCTGTCGCAGCTTAACCGCGAGGTCGACAAGCGCCCCGACAAGCGACCGGTCCTGGCGGACCTGCGTGAGTCCGGCGCAATCGAGCAGGACGCCGACACGGTCATGTTCCTCGACCGTTCCCTTTCCGAGGAAGAGGCGGCCGACGAGCGTCATGAAAGGCCACCTCTGGGCACTGCCAACGTCATCGTTGCAAAGAACCGTGCAGGTCGCTCGGGCGTGACGGTGCCACTTGCGTTCATCGCCGACCGTACCGCGTTTCGCAACCTGGCCCTCCACGAGGGGTAACCTAACGTGGGCAAGCGGTATTGAGCTTGCGCATAGATTGCGCCGACGCACGCCCTGCCCATTGTTGGGGCGCCTGCGCGGTTATAATCTTTTCGTCTGTATGTCGGCCGAGGTGCGCATGTGCCCGGCCTTGATGCGAAAAGAGCAACCATGCCCGCAACTGTTCTTGTCGGTTCTCAATGGGGCGATGAAGGCAAGGGTAAGATTACCGACCTTCTCTCCAGCGACTATGATTACGTGGTGCGCTTCCAGGGCGGCAACAACGCCGGCCACACGGTCATCACGCCCAAGCACCATCTGGCGCTGCACCTCATTCCCTCGGGTGTCATGTACGACAACGTGACCCCTGTCATCGGCAATGGCTGCGTCGTGGATCCCAAGGTCCTCCTGGGTGAGATTGACACGCTGGCGCAGGAAGACATCAGCTGCGAGCGCCTTACCATCTCGAGTAACGCCCACATTATCATGCCGTATCACCGTGACCTCGACGGTGCTTCCGAGCGTCGTCTGGGCATGAACTTGATCGGCACCACGCGTCGTGGCATTGGCCCGGCTTATCAGGACAAGGCCTCGCGCATGGGCCTGCGCATGCAGGACATGCTCGATCCGGGCATCTTCCGCGAGAAGGTCGCTGCGGCCCTGCCTGAGAAGAACGATATCCTCTCCAAGGTGTACGGTCTGCCCACCTATACCGTTGACCAGATCTGCGACGAGTACCTCCCTTACGCCGAGAGGCTTGCCCCGCATATCGCCGAGACCTCCATCATGCTCAACAATGAGCTCGAGGCCGGCAAGAAGGTCCTCTTCGAGGGCGCCCAGGCCACGATGCTCGACATCGACTTCGGCACGTATCCCTTCGTCACCTCGTCGAACTGCTCGGCCGGCGGTGCCGTCACGGGTTCTGGCGTGGGCATGAAGTATGTCGACCGCGTGCTTGGCATTGCGAAGGCTTACATCACCCGCGTTGGCTCGGGCCCCTTCCCCACCGAGATTCCCGAGGACGACGAGTGCGGCGACAAGCTGTGCCAGATTGGCGGCGAGTACGGCGTCACGACGGGTCGTAAGCGCCGTTGTGGCTGGTACGACGCCGTTACCATCGCATATGCCGCTCGCGTGAATGGTCTGACCGACCTTGCCATCACCAAGCTCGACGTCCTGTCGGCTTTTGACACCATCAAGGTCTGCGTCGCCTATGACTGCGATGGCCAGATTCTCCGCACCGCCCCGCAGAACCAGACTCTCTTCCATCACGCCAAGCCCATCTACGAAGAGGTCAAGGGCTGGAACTGCGACATCTCCGGTTGCCGTACGTTCGATGAGCTGCCTCAGGCCGCCAAGGACTACATTGCCTTTATCGAGGAGCTTGCAGGTGTCCGCGTCTCCATCGTGGCCGTGGGTCCCTCGCGTGAGCAGACCATCATGAGGTATTGGTAACGACCCGAGGGTTCGGGACTGTCAAAGAGATTGAGGGGACACGGCACCATGGATATCCTGCTTCTGGGTTCGGGCGGTCGCGAGCATGCCATCGCGGTCGCGCTCAAGGCTTCGCCGCTGTGCGATGAGCTGTACGTTGCTCCCGGCAACGGTGGAACGGCTGCCATTGCGACGAACATCAAGCTCGACATCAACGACCCTGCCGCGGTGGCCGATTATGCCGCCGAGCACGGCGTGGGGCTTGTGGTCATCGGTCCCGAGGCCCCGCTTGTGTCCGGCGTTGCCGACGCGGTACGCGCCAAGGGCATTCCTGCTTTTGGCCCGGGCGCCCAGGGTGCGCAGATGGAGGGATCCAAGCGCTTCGCCAAGGAGTTCATGGAGCGCCACGGCATTCCCACTGCTGCGTATCGCAGCTTTACCGAGCAGGCCGGTGCCGATGCTTACGTCTCGCAGCGCTTCGCTGCTGGCGTGAAGGTTCTCGTGGTGAAGGCTGACGGCCTTGCCGCCGGTAAGGGTGTCGTCGTCGCCACCAGCGAGCAGGAGGCTCTTGAGGCTGTGCGCGATTGCTTCTCGGGCCACTTCGGTGAAGCCGGCTCTACCGTCGTTATCGAAGAGGGCCTGACGGGTCCCGAGTGCTCGCTGCTCGCTTTCGTCGACGGTTCCACCGTGCGTCTCATGGCTACTGCCCAGGATCATAAGCGTGCCTTGGAGGGTGATCTGGGTCCCAACACGGGCGGCATGGGCGTCTACTCGCCGGTGCCCATCGTCACCGATGAGGAATACGCCACCATGGCTGCCGCAATGCAGACGGCGGCAGACGGTCTTGTCGCTGACGGCATCGACTATCGCGGCGTGCTGTACGGCGGGTTCATGCTCACGCCCGAAGGTCCCAAGGTGCTTGAGTTCAACGCCCGTTTCGGTGATCCCGAGACGCAGGTCATCCTGCCTCGCCTCAAGACCGATCTTGTTGAGGTCATGCTCACTGTGGCCCAAGGTCGCCTTAACGAGATCGAGCTTGCATGGCGCGACGAGTGGGCGGTCAGCGTCGTCCTTGCAAGCGCTGGATATCCTGGTTCCTATCCCAAGGGTCTCGAAATCTCGGGTATCGAGCGTGCCGAGGCTCTTCCTGGCGTTACGGTCTACCATGCTGGTACGACCCTCGACGAACAGGGCGTTCTGCGTACCTCCGGTGGTCGCGTTCTCAATGTCACGGCTCTGGGCGCCACGTTTGCACAGGCTCGCGAACGTGCCTATGAGGGCTGTGACCTCATTGAGTTTGATGGCAAGATGCTGCGTCGCGACATCGGCGCCCGTGCTCTTCGCGGTCGCAGCGCCTGGGAGGATTAAGGCATATGGAGGACTTCGACGCGGCGGAGCTTGTCTCGCCTGCAGCTGACAGCGACGCATCGACCATCGACGATGCGTCCGTCTGCGATGTCACGCCGGTTTTCGACGACGACTTCATTCGTTCGCGACGTGCTCGCAACAAGGCAAAGGCGACCGAGCCGCCCGTCGAGGACGACTCTTTGCCACAGGATGGTCTCACTGAGGCCATCCTTGACTCTCGCATGGTCTGGCGCGGCGACTACCTTTCGGTGGAAGACACCACAGTGCGCCTGCCCAATGGTTCTTTGGGGCATCGCGATATTGTGCGTCATCCTGGTGCCGTGGCTGTCATTGCCCTGACTGATGACGGCAAAATCGTGCTTGTTCATCAGTACCGCACGTCCCTTGAGCAGGTTACGGTCGAGATTCCTGCAGGCAAGATGGAACCCGGCGAAGATCCCGCTACGGCCGCCGCGCGCGAGTTGATGGAGGAAACCGGCTATTTGGCCGAACGTATGGCCTATCTCGGGCCCATTGCGCCGGCGCCGGGGTATTCCGACGAGTTGCTTCACCTCTATATGGCCATGGGCCTTTCTTTTGTGGGCGCTTCACCCGACGACGATGAGTTCATCAACGTCGACCTCGTCGATCTCAACGAGATGGTCGACCAGGTCCTCGATGGCAAGGTCATCGACGCCAAAACGGTGGTCGGGATTCTTCTCTGCGAGGCGATTTCGCGCCGCATGGAGGCTTAGCGCCCTTATGAAACACTCATCCCAACCTGGAACTTTTGCCCGCTTTGTCTCGTATTACAAGGGACAAGGCGGGCTCTTTTGGGCAGATATGGCGTGCGCCCTCATCGTTGCCGGCATTGACCTTGCCTTCCCTCAGATTCTGCGCACGCTGAGTTCGGGTCTGTTCGCGAGCGATGCGGCAGAAATCCTTTCGGCACTGGGAACTTTGTTGGCGTGTTTGGCCGCCATGTACCTGGTTCGCTTTGGATGCCGTTACTTTGTGGGAGCTTGGGGCCACATCATGGGCGTTCGCATGGAGACGCGCATGCGTCAGGACCTGTTCGACGCCTACGAGCGCTTTTCATTTGCGTGGTATGACAAAGCCAAGACCGGCGATCTTATGAGCCGCGTCACAAATGACTTGTTCGACATTTCCGAGGCGGCGCACCATGGCCCGGAGAACATCGTCATCTCCGTTATCGAGATCGTTGGCATGCTTGTCATTCTGTCCACCATTGACCTTGCGCTTGCCCTGGCGGTCTTTGTTGTGTGCGCCGTGGCCGTTGGGTATCTCATCGTTAAGAACAAGCAGCTTAAAGCGACGTTTCGCGACAATCGCGTGAAAATTTCTGCCGTGAACTCACAACTGGAAGATACCTTGCAGGGCGTGCGCACCGTCAAGGCGTTCGTTGCCGAGGACCATGAACGTTCACGTTTTGCCGCATCCAACAATGCTTACCTTTCATCGAAGACCACGACATACAAGGCCATGGGATTCTTCAATGCCATGAGCTCAACGCTTTCGGGCATGTTGTACACGGTTGTCATCGTGTTCGGTGGTTATCGGGTTGCACTCGGAGAGATTTCTGCTGCTGACCTTGCGATATTTGCCCTCTACATTGGCATTCTTGCTACACCCATCGAGACGCTCGTCAACTTCACCGAGGTCTTTCAAAAGGCTGCCGCTGGATTCAGACGTTTCTGCGAGATAGTGGACTGCCCTCTCGACGTGCGCGAGCAGATAGACGCTCCCGATCTTGAGGTTGCCTGCGGCCGTGTCGACTTCAACGACGTCCATTTCTCTTATGGCGAGGACGCCCCTGCCCTCAAAGGTCTCAGCTTGCATGTCGAGGCAGGGCAGACTGTTGCGCTTGTTGGGCCTTCGGGCGGCGGCAAGACGACCACCTGCTCGCTGCTTCCGCGTTTCTACGACGTCGACGAGGGCAGCGTGTGTATCGATGGTGTCGACGTGAGACAGGTAAGCTTGGCAAGTTTGCGGCGAGCCGTCGGTTTCGTGCAGCAAGACGTCTACCTGTTCGATGCGACCATCGCCGAAAACATTGCCTATGGTGACTTTTCGGCGAGCAGGGAACGCATTGTCGAGGCAGCCAAAAGAGCCAACATCCATGACTTCATTACCAGCTTGCCTCAAGGGTATGACACGCTTGTCGGTGAGCGTGGCGCCCGCCTGTCGGGTGGACAGAAGCAGCGTGTCGCCATTGCCCGCGTTTTCTTGAAAGACCCTTCCATCATCGTGCTTGACGAGGCGACGAGCGCTTTGGACAACGAAAGTGAGTCGCTTGTCCAAGAAAGCCTTGCTGCCCTTTCGCGCGGCCGCACTGTTCTCATCATTGCGCATCGGCTTTCTACCATCCGGCACGCCCATGCCATTGCCGTTATCGAGGACGGGCGTGTGCAGCAAGTCGGCACGCATGATGAGCTTATGAAGCAGGGAGGTACGTACGAGCGCTATTACCGTATGCAGTTCGAATAGTGCCATTGTGCGAAGAGACCGCTCAGCGTTGGTAAAACCTTATCAGCTGCTTTATAGTTGCACGTATAGCATGGTCCGGAATCGCCTTGGTGGTTCCAAAGTTGTTTCATTGTCCGTCGACTTCGCGACAACATAGAAAGTTGACCGTATGTCAGAGCCCAATAATGCTCAAAACGAGCAGACCACTGAACGTCCGCACGGCTACACGCTGGCCGATGAGGAGATGGAGCGCCTTGAGGAGAAGCGCGCGTCTGTTGACGCGTTGGATCCCATTGCGCTTGACGATCCCGTGGGCATGTCGGTCGAGAAGGTGATTGGCCGCGCACTGGTTTTCGTGGTGTTCATCCTTGTCGTGGGAATTCTCTTTGCCCAGGTTGCTTGCAAGAACATCCAGCTCATGAGCGTAGCTTCCTTTGACAAGAAGGTCGATGCCGCCAGTGTTGAGAAGGCTGCGACCTCTGGTGTGAGTTGGGCTGGCGATATCGTCAAGTTCCCGAGCATGGTGTCGTCCGCCTACGACGCGCAGAGCGCGACGGCAACGGTCGTCGTGCTGAACGATTCTCCGCGCACGCTTCCCCAGCTTGTCAGCGCTTCGCAGAGTCAGGCTTTCACGCTTGCCATGGCGATGTTTGAAAACGATGAGGTCAACACGGTTGTCTACAGCGTGTGCTCCAACACTCTGGCTCCCGTCACCGACCAGTCTGGTGCAAAGGCCGCTTCTCAGGATGAGGCTCCCGAGCCGCTTATCAGCTTTGTGTGGCAGCGTGGTGTCGACGGCACGTATGCCTGCACGCTTCAAGGCTACGACCCCGATACCGCCAGCCTCATGGCAGGGGAGCAGGAGTAACGCCATGCTCGCAGAAAAAATGCTTTCAAGTGTCGTCAGCCTTCTGGGCGGCAAGTACTTCAAGCTCGACCCTACGCCGGGCGTGACGCTGCCCGACCCCAATCCCAAGCAGCACTACATGCTGTACATGCATGTGCCGTTCTGCGAGGTGCTGTGTCCGTACTGCTCGTTCAACCGCTTCCCCTTTGAGCGCGACCGTGCTCTCAAGTACTTTGATTCTATGCGCGAGGAAATGCGTCGCCTGGCTGACCGCGGTTATACGTTCGAGGAAGTCTATGTGGGCGGCGGCACCCCCACGGTCATGATGGACCAGCTCGCGCAAACCATCGGTTTGGCCCGCGAGCTTTTCCCCTCCATCCGCGACGTCTCAAGCGAGACGAACCCCAACCACCTTGTGCCCGGCTACCTCGAGGACCTCTCGAGCCTTGTCCAGCGCCTCTCGGTCGGTGTACAGAGTTTCGACGACGACATGCTCAAGCGTATGGCGCGCTACAACAAGTACGGTAGCTCGCAGGTGATTTTCGAGCGCATCCGTTCGGTCGCCGATGCCAAGCTCTTTAAGTCGCTCAACGTCGACATGATTTTTAACTTCCCTGGTCAGACACCCGAAATGGTCGCCCATGATATTGAGATGGTCAAGGCGAGCGGTGCCAACCAGACGACGTTCTACCCGCTCATGGTGTCTCCGGCGAGCCGTGCCAGCATTGAGAAGACGGTGGGCCACGTCGACTACAAGAACGAAGAGCATTTCTACCATCAGATTTATGACGGGTTCTGCGGTGGAGACAACCCCGAGTTCCGTCCCTCGAGCTGCTACACGTTCAGCCGTGAAGAGGGTCAGATGATCGACGAGTACGTCGTGAACTATGAGGAATACCCCGCCATTGGATCGGGCGGCATCTCGTATCTCGACGGCAGCCTCTACATCAACACGTTCTCCCTGCGTGACTACTCCGAGCGCATCGCGCAAGGAGGCCTGTCCACGTTGGCGCAGACGAAGTTCCCCAAGCGCGACTGGATGCGCTACAGGTTCATGATGAACCTGTTCGGCCTTTCCATTGACAAGCGCGCCTGGCACGAACGCTTTGGATGCTCGGTGGCGCAAGGTCTGCCTGTTGAGTATGCGTTCATGAAGATGAACGGGGCTTTCGATCGCGACGACGACGAGGTGCTTACGCTCACCCCGCGTGGCCGCTATCTGATGGTTGTCATGATGCGCCAGTTCTTTATCGGTGTGAACAGCCTGCGCGACCAGGCACGCGCTGCTCTTCCTGGTGACGAACACGCGCTTATCTTCGGGGAGTGCCCTTCCTCCGACGGTTGCCCACAGGGTTCTCTTACGGAGGGAAGGTAGGCAGCCGTGGACCATATCAGCCAGGACAACGTTATCTCGCTTGCCGGGGTTGATTGGCAGCAGGCTTGGGAGTACGAGGATTCCCGGCGCGTGAGGCCTGCCGACGCTTCACATTGGTCTGGTCGCGCCAAGAGTTACGGCGAGAACAGCCTGGGCGAATACGAGAGGACCTTCATCGAGCGCGCCCAGATCAAGCCTGGTCAAACAGTGCTCGACTTTGGATGCGGAATCGGGCTTCTTGCCATTCCGCTTGCAAAGATGGGATGCAAGGTCATCGCGTGCGATTTTTCCGAGGGCATGCTTGCGATGCTGCGTGAAAACGCCCGCGTTGCCGGGGTCTCCGACTCAATCGATGTGCGCCTACTTGCCTGGGACGATGATTGGCAGGCTGCGGGCATTGAGCCCGACAGTGTTGATGTCGCCATTGCCTCTCGTTCTATTTCCACGCACAATCTTTTGGGGGCACTCACCAAGCTTGACCGCACTGCCCGCGAACGCGCGTGTGTGACGGTGGCCGCCGGGTGCTCGCCCCGTCGCGACGAACGCGCGTTTGCCTCAGTGGGTCGCACTCGCCCGCCTGTGGTGGATTACGCGTTTTGCACCAACATCTTGTTCCAGCACGGGGCTTTTCCCGAGATTTCCTACATCGTGACGCACAGTCGACCTGCATTTGCCGATCGCAACGAGGCTATCGAGTCCCTGACCGACATGCTCGGCTCTTCGTTGACCCCAGAGGAGCAGGTTGCCCTCGAAGCGTTTCTTGACGAGCACTATGCTGTCGACGAGCATGCCAAATCTGGTCGGGCATATGCCTCCGACGAGCTGCGTGAGGTGCGTTGGGCTTTCATTTCTTGGTAGCAACGGTTCTTAACGGGATTTTAGGAGAGACTATGGCAGAGAAAAAGCCGCTGGTTGGCATCATCATGGGTTCCAAGAGCGATATGCCTGCAATGGAGGCATGCACCAACCAGCTTGATGAGATGGGCGTTCCCTACGAGCTTGTTGTGTACAGCGCGCATCGTACTCCTATGCAGGTTCACGAGTGGGCAAGTACCGCATCCGAGCGCGGCATGCGCGTCATCATCGCCGCAGCCGGCAAAGCAGCCGCGCTTCCGGGCGTCGTCGCTGCCGTGACGCCCCTGCCGGTCATTGGTGTCCCTATGAAGACGAGCGACCTGGGTGGTTTGGACTCTCTACTTTCCATGGTGCAGATGCCTTCTGGCGTGCCTGTCGCCACGGTCGCCATCGGCGGGGCAAAGAACGCTGCCATTCTTGCGGTGCAGGTCATGGGTGCTTCCGACCCTGCATGGCGCGACAAGATGGTTGAGTACAAGCGCGCGCTGGCGGAGGCGTAAGGATGCGCCGTCTGCTCATGGGCAATCAGGCAATTGCGTTTGCGGCCCTCGAGGCCGGCGTGAATGTTGCCTGCGGATATCCCGGAACCCCCTCGACGGAGATTGTCGAGACCATCGCGCAGAACAATCCCCAAGGCCGGGTGCATGTCGAGTGGTCGTGCAACGAGAAGGCCGCCATGGAGCTTGCCGCCGGCGTGAGCTACTCGGGGGGTCGTGTGATTGTCACTTGCAAGCAGGTTGGCATGAATGTGGCCGCCGATCCGTTCATGTGCCTGTCGTATGTGGGTACGCGCGGTGGCGTTGTTGTTGTCGTCGCCGACGATCCCGGACCCATTTCCAGCCAGACAGAGCAGGACTCGCGTCAGTTTGCTCAGTTCGCCCATGTCCCCGTGCTTGATCCCGCCACACCTGAAGAGGCTTATCTCATGACGAAGGCCGCCTTCGAGATCTCCGAGGCGCACCACCTTCCCGTCATTCTTCGTCCCACGACGCGTGTCGACCATGGCTGTGCAAGCATCGATGTGCCCGACGACATCTTGTCGCTTCCTCGCCATGAGATGGCCGGTTTTGTCAAATCGCCCGATTTCGTTATCTTCCCCTCGTTGTCTCGCGCTGCCCATGAGCGCATGACCCATGAGCTTGAGACCATCTCCCAGGAGTTTGCCTCAAGCGAGTTCAACAAGCTCGACGAGTACGTGCGCGACGACTACGAGCTCTTTTTGGGCATAGCATGCTCCGGTGATTCGCGCGGTTATACGCTCGAGGCATTGGAGCGTCTGCAGGCTGCAGCTGCTGCGCAGGGCACCGAGTTGCCTTCGTACCGCTTGCTGCAGGTGGGAACGCCCTATCCTTTCCCCGAGCGTCTTGGCCGCGACTTCCTGCTCGGCCTGTCTGACGCCCTCGTCATCGAGGAGCTTGAGCCCGTCGTGGAGCGGAGCCTTCTCGAGATGACGGGCCCGGTTGCTGCCGATGCCTACATCACTTCGTGCCCCACAACCGTGCACGGCAGGCTCGATGGGACCACCCCGATTTGCGGCGAGTATTCTGCCGACATGCTTGTGCCGGTCATAGCCGAGTTCCTCGGCGTTGCCGAGCTTGCCCAGGCGTGCCTGCCCGAAAGCGTCGAGGTTCCCGGCGATTTGGTGCCGCCTCGCCCGGCGGTTTTGTGCGCTGGGTGCCCCCACAGGGCTTCGTTTACGGCTGTCAAGGAGGCTGCGCGCGGCAAGAACGTCGTGTATAGCGGCGATATCGGCTGCTATACGTTGGGATGTGCCAAGCCGCTTCAGACGACGGACACCTGTTTGTGCATGGGCGCTGGCGTGACAGTGGCCCAGGGCCTGCAAACTGCCGCCCATCTTGCCGGCGACGACGAGACACTGCACGTTGGCTTCGTCGGTGACTCGACGTTCTTCGCCTCCGCCATGACAGGCCTGGCAAACGCCGTCTACAACCGCCATCGCATGGTGCTGTGCGTGCTCGACAACGCAACGACGGCCATGACGGGTTCGCAGCCCCATCCGGGCACGGGTG
Source organism: Coriobacteriaceae bacterium (assembly GCA_019420325.1). Taxonomy (GTDB): domain Bacteria; phylum Actinomycetota; class Coriobacteriia; order Coriobacteriales; family UMGS124; genus UMGS124. The sequence goes on from JAHZHK010000026.1 coordinate 24,934, forward strand.
TGACGCTCATGGGCGCGCGCTCGAAGCCCATCTCTATCGTTGAGGTTGCCCGTGCACTTGGATGCGACATGGTCGAGGCAGTCGACCCGTTCGATCGCGTGGTCGCCGTTGAGGCTGCAAAGCGTGCGCTTTCCTGCGAAGGTGTGGCGGTGCTGGTGTTCCAAAGCCCGTGCGTGCAGCTCTTCAAGCCACTTGAGCCTGTGTCGATCACATCTGACTGCCGCGGGTGCGGTCGATGCGTCCGTGCGTTGGGATGCCCTGCGCTCAGCATGAAAAAAGACGGCGATGGGGCGGCCTTCCGTGCCCATGTCGATCGCGCATTGTGCTATGGATGCGACCTGTGCCTGGAGACTTGCGCGTTCGGCGCAATCGAGTCGCCTCGCGCGGAAATGTCCCCGGCTGAAGTCGATGCCATGAGAAGGGGTGCGGCTCGTGGATAATAGCAGGTTTTCGGAACCCTTTAACTGTCTTGTTGTAGGCGTGGGTGGCCAGGGTGTCGTTTTGGCGAGTCGCCTTGTTGCCGCTGCCTGCATGAGGGCGGGCGCGTTCGTGCGCACAGCGGAGACGATTGGCATGTCGCAGCGCGGTGGTTCTGTCGCCTCGCATGTGCGCGCCGCGTCAGATGACGCCGCATTGCCTTCAAGCCTCATCGAGTCTGCCGGTGCCGATCTCGTCCTTTCGTTTGAGCCGGGCGAAGCGCTGCGTGCCTATGGGCGGCTCAAGCCCAGCGGTGCCTTGGTCTGTGCCAACAGGGCGGTTGTGCCTGCGTCGTCTTCAGGCTACGACGGCTCGGCCCAGCTTGACTGGCTGCGTTCGACGGTCGAGCCGCAACGTCTGGCGATTGTCGACGCGTCTGTGCTCGAGCGGGAGGGTTTGAGCCCGAAGTGCCTGAACGTCATGCTCCTGGGAGCGGCGATTGGTCTGGGCGCCCTTCCGTTTAATTTGGAAGCCCTTCTTGCCGCAATGAAGGAGCTCATGCGCCCCAATCTCGTTCCCATGAACGAAAAAGCCCTGGAACTGGGCACGAAACTGGCTATTCAACGCTGATTGGCCCCTCTTTTAGTGGTATATGGGGATACAATCGGTCAAACGTATCTAAAGGTCACGGGAGCTTCTCATGAATCCTGCCATCGTCATACCGAGCTACTGGTCCAACGAAGAGCGTCTCGGCGAGTCGGGCAGCGTCGCCTGCTACGATCATGCCACGCCCATCGATACGCCTGCGCCCCAGCTTGCCGACTGTCTCAAGTCGCTTGAGCAAGTCGCCGGCCTGGGCAGCGTCATTATCTTGGTCGTTGCTTCACCCGACGTCGAGGAGCGTGCTGTCCATAGGGTGTCCGACATCGCTGCCGCCAGCGGTCTACCTGACGTCGTCATTGTCGACAGCTTCAAGGCCGCCGGACTTCGCGACCAGTATGCACACATGCTGCCTGCCGAGCTTTCCGGCGCAATTGGGCTTGTAGGCTACGGGGCCGTTCGCAACCTGGGCCTTCTCGCCTGCTGTGCTTTAGGGTGCGACGTCGCGGTGTTTATCGATGATGACGAAGTTGTCCTTGACCCCGAGTTCCTGGCACAGGCTGTGTATGGTTTGGGTGCGCAGCCTCGCATGGGAACGCCTGTTGTTGCCAAGTCGGGCTACTTCCTCGACCATCGCAACTCCGCTCTCGCCGATCGCCGTCGTGTGCACTTCTACGACCGCCATTGGTCCAAGCGCCTCGAGTTCAACGAGTGGATGACCCAGGCGCTGGCTGGTCCCAGGATTTCGCGCAGCAACACGGTGTGCGGTGGCTGTTTCGCCGTTCATGCCGAGGCATTCACACGCGTTGCCTTCGACGCATGGATTACGCGCGGTGAAGACACCGACTACCTTATCGACCTGCGTGCCTATGGTCTGGACGTGTGGTTCGACAACAAGTGGCGCGTCCGCCACAATCCGCCGCGCCTGTCCGACCGAGCCTTCCGTTTCGAGCAAGACGTCTACCGTTGGATTTACACGCGTCGCAAGATCGAGGTCCTGAATTCCAACATCGACCTGCACAAAATCCTTCCCGAACAGTTCATGCCATACCCGGGTCCTTGGATTGGTCCCGAGCTCGAGACGCGCATTCGCAAGACGGTCAACCTGCGCTCGATCTTCTCTCCCGAGCGTCGCGCCTACATGCAGATTCGTCGTACATGGCGCAAGGATGCCTCTGCATACGCTGAGCAGAACTGCACCAACTACATGCACTTTCAGACCCATTGGGCCGAGATTGCCGCCCTTGCCTGGCAAAACGAGGCCATGGCGTGCATGTTGCGCGGTCAGGGCATGCTGAACCCCACCGTCGCGGCGCATGTTGCGCAGGCCCGTGGCATGGACGTCGCAGATGAGTGCCCGGATATGGTCATGGAAGAGACGCAGGAGTAGCATGTGTTTGGGTTCGACCTTCTCTCCTTGATTGCCATCTTGGCTTGCGGCGTGCTGGTGGGTGTGCTGTCCGCTATGTTTGGTATCGGCGGCGGCACCATTATGGTTCCCCTTATTCACCTGGTGTTCGGGCAACCTGCTGCTGTTTCCTCCGGCACGTCGCTCTTTGCCATCCTGCCCACGTCTGTGTCGTCGATGATTGCGCGCTTGCACGACGGTACCATCAACTTCAAGGTCGGTCTCGCCATCGGTCTGGCCGGTGCGTGTTTCTCGCCATTGGGTGCCTATGCAGCCAAGGTACTGCCCGGCGAGATTGCCATGGTGCTCACCGCGGTCTTTATTTTGTACTCGGCTTTCAACATGTATCGCCGTGTATGGCGCACGCGTGCGGGGGCATCTAAACTTTCTGGTGAGAAGGTCGCCTGCCTGGCGTCCGCCCAAGGCCTGCGCTTGTATGGCAGTGCTGCGCTGATGGGCGTCTTTGTCGGGTTCATCTCAGGGTATGTCGGTTTGGGAGGCGGCTTTATCGTCGTGCCGCTGCTCCAGTGGCTTTTTGGCTTCACCATGAAGCAGGCAAGCGGCACCTCTTTGGTGTCTGTGGCCATTTTTGCCGTGCCGAGCTTTGTCGCACACGCCATTCTCGGCAACGTTGCCTGGGTCATCGGTCTTTTGCTCATCGCTGGCTCGCTCTTTGGTTCGCGCTTGGGCGCTCAAATCATTCAGCGTGTCAACGATCGCATGCTGACGCTTCTTTTTGCCACGGTGCTCGTCATATCCGGAGTCATTCTTGCTGGTACTGAGTTTTTGGGGTAAGCGACTGTGAATAAGAAAGACGCCAAAGGCAACCTCAAAGTCCCTGCCTACGGGCGCAGTGCGTTCATTGAGACCGTGATTACCACGATCGTCGCCTTGCTCGTGCTTGTTCTCTTTTACTCGCTTTTGAGTGAGGAACCCAACATTCTTGTTGCCTCGGTGGCGCTTGCCGGTATGGTGACCGTCGCGTTTGCCATTATTCGCTCGTCTTTTTCTCCCGACAAGCTGCGCGCTCAGCAAACGAACAAGACCCTTAGCCTCGCTTCTCAGACACTTGTGTACATGCGCGGTGGCCTGTCGGAGCAGAACTGCCAGGAAGTGTGCAATATCTTGCTTCCCGAATGCCAGGCCATGGCCGTTGCTATGACAGATGACAAATTTGTTTTGGGGTATGCCGGTGCGCATGCCGAAGCGTTCCCCATCGGTAGTGCCATTCACACGCCGGCCACCCATCGCGTGCTGGCCTCGCAGACGGTCGAGGTCTTTCGTAGTTCCGAGGCGTTTGCGTCTGCCTCGAACCCCCTTATTCCTGCCGGAATCGTGGCCCCGCTTGTGGTGCGCGGCGTTTCCGTGGGTACGCTCAAGCTGTATTACGAGTCCGACGTGCTCATCGACGAGACACAGCGCGCCATTGCCGAGGGCCTGGCGCAGCTGCTTTCCGCCCAGCTTTCAATCGCGGAGCTCGATCGACAGGTTGAGCTTGCAACCAAGGCGGAGCTGCAGGCCCTTCAGGCGCAGATCAACCCGCACTTCCTCTTCAATACCATCAACACCATCGCCTCGCTCATTCGTACCGATCCCGCTCGCGCCCGTGTCTTGCTGCGCGAATTCGCGGCGTTTTATCGACAGACGCTCGAAAACTCCAACGACCTCATCCCGCTCGATCGCGAGATGCAGCAGACGATGAGGTATTTTGCGTTCGAGCAGGCTCGATTTGGCGCCGAGCGTGTGCGCCTCGAGGCTGATATCGACGATTTCGGCGACTTGCGCGTGCCGTCTTTCATCATCCAGCCCATCGTTGAGAACGCCGTGAACCATGCCATGCCGGCGGAAGGCCAGCTCAGCATCGACATTTCCATCGAAGAGGCCGATGATGACGTCGTTATTACAGTTGCCGACGACGGTGTTGGCATGAGCGAAGAGCAGGCTCGTCGTCTTCTGCAAAATGCATCGGCGTCCGAGAAGGGCACGGGTATCGCGCTGAAAAACGTCGACGCGCGCCTGCGTGCGGTGTTCGGACCGGGTTCAGGAGTGAGCGTCAGCTCGCAGATTGGCAAAGGCACACAGGTTACATTGCTTCTTGTTGGCGCAAATGTTGCGGAAATCGAAGAATAAGGCCAAACATTGGTTACAATGCGGCTGATAGCAACGACTGAGTAGCCGGTCCGAAGATGTCACTGGCGCAGTGGAGAGAGGTACGTATGTTGAGGGCAATGATCGTCGACGATGAGGCACCGGCTCGCAGCGAACTTGCATTCCTGCTTGAGGAGATCGGTGACGTCGAGATTGCAGTCGAGGCCGACAATGTGCGCAAGGCTATCGAAAGCCTGAAGGAGCATCGTTGTGACGTTGTCTTTCTCGACATCAACATGCCTGGTGTCAATGGCATGCAGTTTGCCGAAGCTCTTAGCAAGCTGAAGAATCCCCCTGCTGTCGTCTTCGTGACTGCTTACAGTGAGTATGGTGCCGACGCTTTTGGCGTCAATGCCATCGACTACCTCGTCAAGCCCGTCGAGACCGATCGTCTGCGCCAGGCTGTCGACAAGGTTCGAGTACAGTGCGGCCAGGCCACGAAGAAGCCCGCCGTTGAGCGCATCCCCGTGGAGAAGGGCGGCAAGAAGGTACTCGTTCCCATCGACAAGATTCGCTATGTCATGGCAAAGGACGACTATTCCTGCCTGTACACCGACGATGACCACTATCTGTCCACCATCAGCCTCGCCCAGCTTGAGAGTCGTCTGTCTTCCGCGAATTTCTTCCGTGTGCACAGGCGCTACATCGTGAACCTGTCTCATGTGAGCGAGGTCGAGAGCGTCTCGGGTGGAACGCTGCTGCTTACCATGCGCGACGATGGGGAGAAGATTCCTGTTTCGCGTCGCAGGGTTGCGGCGCTCAAAAAGGTCCTCAAGTTCTAGCGTTGGCGGAAGTCATCGTGAACATCGAGAAACACATTCATCCAAACGCCCAGGGCCAGGTGGTCCTGGGCGTTTTGTCTGATACGCATGGCTCACTGAGTGCAGAGGCTTTCCGAGCTCTAGCCGACATGGGCCCGCAGATCATCTTGCATGCCGGTGATATTTGTGGCCAAGACATCCTGCCCCAGCTTGAAATGCTTGCACCTGTCGTGGCGGTCTTAGGCAACAACGATTACTTCGGGGAGTACGGCTCTTCGGTTACGTCTCGCGCCGACCTCGATATATGCGGCATTTCAATTACCATGACCCATATACCGTCGCGCCTGTTAATGGGCACGGCGCGCCTGGGCATTTGCGGACATACGCATGTTCCGCGTATCGAACAGATGGGGGCCATGACCATTCTCAATCCTGGATCGGTGACGCGCCCCCGGTCTCAAGAGGGACCAACTATTGCACGGGTGGTTCTCGAAGAGAACTATATACGTCAGATTGAAATCATCCCCATTATGAAGAGATAAGCGTATTGCCCGCGTTTTAATACCGCCCCAGTAGGGCGTTGAGGGCATCAGACAGATATATAAGCCGATGCAATACCTGTACAAAGAGGCAGGCTCGATTATGTGTGCATAATTTGTGAACGCTGACAATCAAACTTGTCCACTGCTAAAAATGCGCGTATAGTTCACTTCCACGCCGCACCGAGTTGTGTGGCCGCGCGAACCCCGAGAACCGGATACTGCGGAAGACGC
>JAHZHK010000027.1 GCA_019420325.1 Coriobacteriaceae bacterium
ATTGGGCCCGGTCGCTTTCTGCCTCTTGACAATGTCCTGCTCATATTAAAAAACGTGCCGTTACACAAGCTAGAGGCCCATCCCGCGCCTCATCCTCATGCAATTGAGAAATTGCCGTATTGCCCCCATCCCTATGGGTTTTTGTCTCTAGCTTGCATAAGATTGGAAGCCACGTGTACCTTCACAGCAAGCGACATGAACGAAGGTCTGCGGAATCGCTGGCTCAGATTACACGTGTGCCGATCATCCGCAAAATCACGAACGCACGCCAGGGCCGAGAAAGATCATCCGCCCGACCCCTACGGCACCCGTCCCCAACCGCAGCAATCCCAACCCCTAGGAGCCACGCATGCACGACATTTGGAACCCTTGGCACGGGTGCACGCGCATCAGCGAGGGATGCGACCACTGCTACATGTTCACCATGGACGCTGCGCGCGGCCTCGACGGCGGGGTGGTGCGGCGAAACAAGACCACGTTCGACTACCCGTTGCAACGCACACGTTCGGGCAGCTACAAGGTGCTAAACGGCGAGCTCATCCGCATCTGCATGAACTCGGATTTCTTCATCGAGGAAGCCGACCCCTGGCGCGAGGAGGTCTGGGACATCATCCGGGCGCGCCCCAACGTGAAGTTTTTCATCCTCACAAAGCGCCCCGAACGCATGGCCGCCTGCCTTCCCGCCGACTGGGGCACCGGCTGGGAGAACGTCATCCTGAACGTGACCTGCGAGAATCAGCGACGAGCCGACGAGCGCATCCCGATTCTCTTGGCAACGCCCGCCAAGCACAAGGGCATCATGTGCGCCCCCTTCATTGGGCCGGTGAGTGTCGCCCAATACCTGGGCGATGCGGCAAAGTTGAACGGCGCGGCGCTTGAGCAGGTCATTTGCGGCGGCGAGAACTACGAGGACCCACGGCCGTGCGATTTTACATGGGTCCAAAACCTCGCCGGGGAATGCCGGGCTCACGACGTGACATTCGCCTTCATCGAGACCGGCACGAGGCTCGTCGTCGATGGCCGCGAGTACCGGATTCCCCGCGCGCTCCAGGCGCAGCAGGCGTTCAAGTCGGGCGTCGAGCACCAAGGGCGGCCCCTTGCATGGCGTCTGACCGACCCGCTGGGATTCGAGCTGCGCGCCGAGGAGCTCTACGTCCCACGCTTCCGCGCCCGCTGCCATACCTGCGGCAGTCACCTCATCTGCAACGGGTGTTGCAACTGCGGCCAGTGCGGCGAGCCCCCAGAAGAGCTTCGCACCTGGGATGATATGCACGAGGCCGGCTGACAAGCAGCTCGGCTTCAGCGGCCCCGCCTGCGCCCCGACGCGCCCGGCGGGACCGCTTGCCTCAGCGACGGGCAAGGTCGATCAGTTGCTGCTTGGAGTGAATGTCGAGCTTTCGATAGACCGCCTTGACATGCGTTTGAACGGTTCCGATAGACACGCCCATGAGCTCGGCGATCTTCTTTTGACTGTTGCCCTCAGCCAAAAGGCGCGCAACCTCAGCCTCGCGCTCAGTAAGCGCAAAACCCTCAAAGATGGCAAGCGTCGCATCGTTGGTGCAGGTATCGGGGTCGGCGCCTAATGGCGCGGCGGCAGCCGAGGCTTCGGACGTTGGGCCCATGACGCGGGCAAAGAAAACAACGGAGACAACCACGAGGGCAAAGGTCACAGCCGCCGCCAGCAAAGTCGGCGACTCAAGCTCCGCAAAACCAACCGCCCCCAACACGGCTGGAACCACAACGTAACCGAACAGCGATGAGACCGCATCAGTCAGCAAAAACGGCACGGCGAACGCAGCGAGGGCATCGTCGGAATCATGGGCTCTGTCGGCAAGTACGAGCCAGAACAGCAAGCCCAAAATGGTACGCCCCGCCACCATGATCTGTTTGCCGGCCCCCATGGCTCCCGTCCCAGCGTACGACATGAGAAAGAGCCCGGCAAACAGCACCACCGTGGCAAGCGGCCACACAAAACGCGGGAGCCCTTGAAGAGAGCCGCTTTGCAGACAGTACGCCAAAACAATACCCGCCAGACCTATCGTAAGCCAGTCTTGGGGCGTCACCGCCGGTGAAAGCAGGGCTCCGTCAAGCGGACCAAACGCAACGGCGCGCGTGACGGCGGCAATCACCAAAAAGAGGGCCAGAAACCCCGTCACCCCCCGCAGCGACTGGGCGCAGACGCGCCATGCAGGCACACGAGAAGCCCCGTCATTACATTGGTGGGGCACATCTTCCCCGCCCGCCACTAGACCATGGCAAACCGCGAGGGCGCATATGACCGAGAGGACAGGGAACGCCGCCATTACAACGACGTCCGCCCCAGCCGCAAGCGAACTTGCCACGCGGAGAAAAAAGCTCAGTGAAAAAGAGACGCAACACGCAAGCGCGCATCTCGAGGGACAGAGAGACCGCACCCAAACTGCCCAAACGCATGTGAGCCAAACAAAAACCAATGCATAAAAAACAACGTCTACCAGCGCCAACACTATAGCGACAACGCCCGTGGGTACCACAAAGAGCTCAATGAGTTTGCAAGCGAATTGCACGAAGGAAACACCGGCGACGACCCGGCATGCTCGGCGGCCCTGTACGCGATGACGCATCCGAAGCGATGCGGCCAAGACGACCATCCCGAGACAAATCACGCAAGCAAGGAACAGCGCATACCAACCGCGCGACACGGCAGGCGAAAAATCATGACCGGCAAGCACATAGAACCCCGTCGGCCTCCTGAGAAGAGGCCACCATAGCGTAAGGCCGAGGAGGCCTACAAGAAACCCGCGACCCTGCCGCAGGCGAGCAACGAGTGCGCGCACAGTGCATACCCCCGATAATCCAAATCAATCGGACGCCATACAGACGCCCGGAGCAAGTCGTTCACCAATCCTGCCAAAAGGCGGAACAAACGCCAGCGCCATTTTAACCCTCCCCACCTCTCCCGGCCCATCAAGAAGCGTGCGAGTTTGCCCCTTAAGAGGGACCAATGGATGCCCCGCAAGGCACCCCGCATGCCACCCAACAGCCAGTTTTCATAAAAATGCGAGCTACATGGCGCAATCCCCTGTTTTATGGATGCCCCGCATGCCTCCCGACCCCAAAAATCCCGTGCTTTATGGCCTTCGCCAAGAGCGGCGGAGTGCAACCTGGAAAACGTCAAAGGCGCGGCGGAAAGGCAGCCTGGAGGCATCGCAGATAAGGGGTCTGCAGCCATTCAGACAGCACCCGCCCATGCCACGGAATGCCCGTATGGCATAAACCATGCAGGCACCAGACGAAAGGGGAACACCATGTCCAACATCACTCGTAGGCATCTCGTCGAAGGCGCCGCACTCGGAGCAGCCGCACTGGGAACCGCCAGCCTTGCCGGCATGGCCCTTGCAGACGAGCAGGCATTTGACGAGGAGTACGACGTTGTCGTGCTCGGCATGGGCGCAGCCGGCATGAACGCCGCCATCGCAGCCTACGAAGAAGGCGCGAAGGTGCTTCTGTGCGAGAAGGCCCCCGAGGGAGCCGTGAGCGGCAACACCCGCTTCGCCGGACAGAACGTCCTTTCCACCGATGACGCCGACGCCTTCTACACCTATCTCACCGGGCTCATGGGCAACTATGCCAACTACGACGCCGAATGTCTGCGCGCTTACGCTGACGAGGCCGCCAAGAACTGGGACTGGTCCATCAACGTCCTGGGCGTCGACCCCGAGAAGGCCTGCCCCGAGAACGAAGACGGAATCGGCACGCCCGACCATCCCACCTGGGTCTGGAAGGACGACGCCTGGCACATGGGCCGCGGCGGCTGGGTTCCCATGTGGAACGAGTTCCCTGAGCTCGAAGGCAACGAAGCAAGTCTGAACATCCTGTTCAACGCCACCGAGTTCGACATGTCCTATTTCAACACGCTTGTCGAGAACGTTGAGAAGCGCGCGGGCGACAACTTGACCGTATGGTACGGTGCCCCCGGCAAGGAACTCATCCAGGGCGAGGACGGCTCCGTGGTAGGCGTCATCGTGGAAAAGGATGGTGCCGAGGTTCGCGTCGGCGCAAAGGGCGGCGTCTGCATGTGCTGCGGCGGCTTCGAGTCCAACCGCGCCATGCTCTCCAGCTTTGCCCAGCTCCCCTATCTGTATCCTCGCGCCGGCGCATACAACGACGGCGACGGCATCAAGATGTGCCAGGGCGTAGGCGCGCAGCTTTGGCACATGTCCAACCTATCCGGCCTGGGCTTTGGCTATCACGCCGAGGGCGCAACGAGCGCATCGAGCCTCAAGGGCGCCAAGAAGGGCATCTTCGTCGGCCCCTGCGGCGGGCGCTTCATGAACGAGGCCGGCGCTTCCCGCCACGGCCGCGTCAGCTTCGGCGGCGCTTGGAACATGACCCCGATGCCGATGCCCGCCTTCCTCATCGTTGACGCCGACCACATTGCCGACCCGCTCGTCGCCGGCTTCTCCGACGGCAACGCCGACGAGATCGCCTCGGGCGCCGTTCTGTCCGGTGAGACGATCGAGGAGCTTGCCCAGGCCATTCGCGACACCGGCAAGGCGCCTGACTTCAACGCAAACGGTGAGCTCAACGACGCTCTGGCCAAGTACAACGCGCACGTCGAGGCCGGCGAGACCGATGACTTCGGCCGCGAGTGCACCGAGGCCGTAAAGACGGGCCCGTTCTACGCCGTCGAGCTGTGCCCCACCCTGCTCAACACCCAGGGCGGCGCGCGCCACAACGCCAAGGCTCAGATCCTCGACACCAAGGACATGCCCATCGAAGGCCTGTTCAGCGGTGGCGAGTTCGGCTCTATCTTCCCCGACATGTACAACGGCGGCGGCAACCTCGGCGAGACCATGATTTTCGGCCGCGTCGCCGGCCAGAATGCCGCCAAGCGTGCCCTGGGCACTTTTGAGGGCGCAACCGAGCCCTCCAAGCTGGAGTGCGACGCCGAGTAGAGCTCGCGCGCCCCTAGGTGGCAAAATCGTATAGCCCGGCCTCAGCGGCCCCGCCAGCGCCTCGACGCGCCTGGCGGGGCCGCTTGCCTTTACCGAGGGGCAAGGCACTCGCGCAGCCCCTTTCGCTTCGTGCATCTTCCCAGCTCCTGCGGGCTGTACTCAGAGCCGTCCCGGGTGTTTGCTATACTCCCGCTTCGGATACTGTGCCGCGAGGCCAGCATCGGTCCGTATGCGGGCGGCGCTTTTCGAGCACGAGAGAAGGGTGTCGCCATGGATCCAGAAACCATCTACGTCCTTGCGGCGTATGCAACGGTAGGGGCCTTTATTCTCGAGGTCACCAGGCTTTTACGCCGGCTCTGCAGATGGGTGAATGCGCAGCGGATGGCACGGAAGGAGGCGCGCAGGACTGCCCCCGAAAAGAACTTAGGCCGGAGTTGCAGCTCCGGCCTTAACCAAATAACCGCGCCGCCCGCACCACAATTGCGAGCCTTGCTGGCTAACAGCATTGTACCCGCCCCGCGATGTGTTGTCACGCTTCGCGGGGACTTTCCATCGTCGGGCCTTCAGGCCCCGGATTCTCGAAAGACGTGCGCAAGATGAATCAGACGAGCGAACAAGCCCCAGCACCTCAGCAGGCAAGCAACGCGCACGATATCGCCCCGGCAAACCCCGCCGCACATCCTCACTGTGCTCAAATCGAGCGCGACATCATCACGCGCTATCGTAAGAAGCTGTGGGTGCCGTTCATTAAGGCACTCACCGACTACCAGCTCATTCGCGACGGCGACCACATTGCCGTGTGCGTCTCGGGCGGCAAAGACTCCTTTTTGCTCGCCAAGCTCTTCCAGGAGCTCTACCGCCACGGCCGGCGCAACTTCGAGGTCACGTTCCTCTCCATGGACCCAGGCTACCCCGACTACGCGCGCCAATCCATCGCCAGCAACGCCGAGCTTCTCGGCATCCCGCTCGAGATTGTGCCCACGAACATCTTCGAGATTGTGAAGCGCCTGGATGGCAAGCCGTGCTACCCCTGTGCGCGCATGCGGCGCGGCGCGCTCTACAACGCCGCCCGCGAGCTGGGCTGCAACAAAATCGCCCTGGGCCACCACTTCGACGACGTGGTGGAAACCATCCTCATGAGCGTGCTCTATGGCGGACAGGTCAAAACGATGATGCCCAAGCTCCACAGCACGAACTTCGAGGGCATGGAACTCATTCGCCCTCTCTACCTGGTGCATGAGGCCGACATCATCACCTGGCGCGAAGAAAACAGCCTCGAGTTCATCCACTGCGCCTGCCCCTTGAGCGGCGGGGTGTCATCGTGCGACGCGGGCGAGGGCTCCAAGCGCGCATGCGTCAAGGCCCTCATCGCAAGCCTTTCCGCCCAGGATCCCGACATCGCCAAGTCGATCTTCCACAGCGTGGAAAACGTTCACCTCGATGCCATCGTGGGCTGGCGTGCCGCCAGCAAGCACCACAACTTCCTCGAGCGCTATGACGAGGGCTGGGAGGAGTCGAAGGGATAGGACCCCGCTCACCCGCCGCGCCCACACGCCGTTCGTAGTTCGCCCCATCGGCAGCTCGCGCGTGTATTACTCTATGCTTCGCAGCATTTTGTACACCTCAAACAAGGAGGTCACCGTGGCGTTTCGCGTGTACAACTTCGAAAACAACGACGACGTCAAAATTGTCGCCCAAGCAGGCCAGTTCAAGGTAATCCAGTGGATGCGCGACCTGTCAGTTTCCCCCGACAGCGCCCAGACCGCATATTTCTGTGCAGAGATGGACGTCAGGCGCCGCCAGCTGGTGGCCGACCTCGACGGATCCATCGGCGTTACGTTGCAGGCGGGCGCCATGCAGTGGACGGTGGGCAGTGTGCGCGCCACCACGGGCGTCAAAGGTGTGGGCGACCTGGTGGGCAAGATGTTCAGGGGCGCCGTCAGCCAGGACTCCGCAATCAAGCCCGAGTACACAGGCGTCGGCAAGCTTGTCTGCGAGCCCACATGGAACCATATCCTGCTGATCGACACGTCTCAGTGGGGCAACTCCATCGTGCTCAACGACGGCCTGTTCCTCGCCTGTGACAGCACTTTGCGCCACGAGCTGCAGCGCAGGTCGAATCTGTCGTCGGCAGCGGCGGGCAACGAGGGCCTGTTCAACCTGCGCATCGACGGCTGTGGCACCATCGCGCTCGAGGCACCCTGCCCCGAGCAGGAGGTCGTCTACATCGACCTCGATCGCGACGAGCTTCGCGTGGACGGCAACTACGCCCTTGCGTGGACGTCAGGCCTGGAGTTCACCGTGGAGCGCTCCGGCAAGACCCTCATGGGATCGGCCGTGAGCGGCGAGGGTCTCGTCAACGTCTACCGCGGCACCGGCCGTGTCATGTTTGCCCCGATGCAGGCAGCTACCAGGTGCAACACGTACGCTCCTGCCCCCACCGACTAGCGACAGGCCTCCGCAGCACGGTCACGCAAACGCGCGGGGCCATCCACCAACCAACGTTTCTCGCCCCACAAAAAGTGCCCGCACGGAGTTGTCCGCGCGGGCACTTTACTTGTAGATTGCAGCCTGATCGCACGTTCCCCACCACTGGGTGCCGTGCGAGCCGCCATGCGATCGACGAGGCGCTACTTCGCCGCCTTCTTCGGGCTGCGGTAAGGCACAATGGCCACGAGGGCAGCGGCGCAGAACACCGCAACGCACAGCAGCATCTGCTGGTAGCCTCCCATACCCGCATTGTTCGCGATGAAGCTCACGAGGATGGCGGGGGCCAGGGTCGTGCCGATCTGGCGTACGAGAGCAATGGTGCCCACAGCGCTGGCGCCGTCCTTCTCGTCGGTATTCTCAAGCACCATGTAGTTGGTGGGAGCGCCCATGGCAAAGCCCATGCCAAAGCCGACCATAGCCAGGCCGGCGATGAGCAGGGCCCTGCTGGGGGTGGCAGAGGCGACAAGCGCCAGGAACACGAATCCCGCAGCCATGACAGCCAGGCCGAACGCAAGCACGGGCTTGGCACCAAAGCGGTCGATAAACTTGCCGCCGAGGGGCGGTCCCACAAGCGAGGCGGCGCCGATGGCAAGCACGTAGTAACCGCCCGAGCCGAGAGGCTCACCCATGACGAACTCGGCATACTGCGGCACGAGCATCATCGAGATGATGGTGCACCCAACGAAGAACGAAGCGATCATCGTGATGACGATGGGCTTGCTGTGCAGGTACTCCATATGGAAGACCGGGTCTTCCGCCTTGCGCTCGACCTTACCGAACGCAACAGTGCACACAGCGGCTGCGGCAAATGTCGTCCACAGCAGAGGCGAGGTCACAGAGGCAGCCAGGTTCGTGAAGTCAATCTCCTTGATGCCGAGCAGGAGCAGCATGATTGCAACAACGAGGAGCACGGAACCCGCCGTGTCAAAGCGACGCTCGTCCTTCTGTTCGCAGGAACCTTCCTCGCACACAGCGCGCAGGAACACGAACGAAGCCACGATAAGCGCCGCGCAAATAGGAACGGCGATGTAGAACAGCATGTCCCAGCTCTCGACTCCCACCAGGCCGATAACGGCGCTGCCCATGGCGGCGCCGAGCACGTTGGAAAGGCCCGCAACCGCAGCTGCCAGGCCCAGCGCCATGCCGCGCTTCTCGGGAGGGAACGTGGTGCCGATTGCGGCATTGGCCACAGGGATCATGCCGCCTGCGCCGGCCGCCTGAATGACGCGGCCCACCAGGAGCAACGGAAAACCGATGGCAATCTTCGAAAGGCCGCACAGAATCGAGCCGACTGCAAACACTCCCAGGCACAGGGTGAATATCTGGCTGCGGCCGCGACGGTCCGCCAACTTGCCGATTACGGGAATGAGCGCCGCATAAAAAAGCGTGTAGATGTTGATTATCCAAATGCCGACCTCGTCATTGAGGCCAAACGTTGTCTGCACCACCGTGCGCACAGGCGAAACCATGCCCACATACAGGCCGCCCACAAGCAGGCCAAACAAGTAGATGGCCAGGATGGCTCCGAGATTAGGCGACTTCTTGACAGCGGCTCCAGCAGGAGCTCTTTGGGTTTGTTTCACGATGACTCACCGCTTCCGTTTTCTCCGGTGGCAAGTCGAAGGCGCCCACGAAGAGCCCCCGCTGCATCCACCGCAGCCTTGTCACACTGAACAGACTAAAAATCAACGATGCTGAAAAGCGCCGTAAAAACCTGAGTATACCAGCAGGTAGAAATGAGGAAGACCCCAAGCACATGTGCACTCGGGGCCTGCGCTATTACGCCACGTAATTAGGCACCCTTCACGCTGCTGCGGCGAGGTGGCCCCTCTTGAGGGTGCCGGCGCGGCGCTCGGAGAAGGCGCCGACGGTGTAGGCGAGGAATGCGAGGGTGATGGTGAGCGTGGCGGCGATGAGAAGCGGGCTCATAGGAAGGGTCTCCTATCCAAGTGTGGGGTGGGGTGTGGGGCCAAGGGGGCCGATCGGCGCGGGCCGCCCCTTGAACGACCCTCATGTTCGCGCCCGGCGCGGTGAACATCAACGCCGCCATGTTCAGGCAAATTCCGAACACATTTGCACGACAAAACCCTCACACACCCTCGCGTCTCAAGCGAGGAACACCCGCACGCCCACTTTAGCCCTTGGGATATAATGCCTGCTCAAGCATCCAAAAGAATGTCGGCATGCTCGTTGCGTTCGACGAACGCAGACAACTGAGAAGGTTATTGAGCACGAGGGTGCACACCGCAGTGGAGTCAACGCCCGCAGGGAGCGTCGCATTCTGAAGACGCGGGTCATGCTCAAACACCCTCTGCAACCCATGCAGGGCATGTTCAAACTGAGCCGCCTCGCGAGCGCGGGCGGCAACCAGCTCGGCTTCAGGAAGCGATCCGACCCCCTTGAGCCAGTTGGTCCGGAATCGAGCGAGAACGGCCTCCATGCTCGAAAACAGGCTGCGGCAATATGCACCGAAGTCGACCTCGGGCTCAAGGCGGCAGAACTCTTCGAAAAAGGCCCTACGGAAAAACAGCTCGACCGTATCGACCACAAGGTCGCTCTTCGATCCAAAATAGTTGTACACGGTGCCAACAGAGACTGCGCACTCATGTGCAAGCCCGCGAACCGAGAGAGCCGCGATGCCATGCGTCTCGGCGATGCGGTACGCACCCTCCAGCAGCTCTTCACGCGAAGTCGTAGCCGCCATAGCCAAGCCCCCCTTGCGACGCCATAAATGACCCACCGTGCCCTCATCCAGATGCACAGGCCACCCTAAAAAAGGCCATTCGCATGTTTTCCGCACAAAGATAGGCTCTCTGCACGCCGACACGCATGGACCAGAATACCCGCATGCACGATATGTGAACCAATATGACGTCGAAGCACGCTAAACCCAAACGAAAAAGCGGGGCGCCGGCACACTGACCAGCGCCCCGCCGGGGGGAGGGTGCGTTAAGCCTTTAGAGCCCTATTTACGCGACGGGCTCGGCGGCTGCGGCCTTCTGGCCGGCGATGCGGCCGTTGACCAGGCAGTCGGCCATGGCGCAGAAGCCCAGGACCACGCCGCGGCGGGCCTTAACGTAGGGGGGTCGCCGGTGGTCACGTCGTTGCCGGAGGCGCCCGCTCGGGGCACCCGTGCCCCCGGCGCCCCGGCCGCGCTTGGCTGCGCGGCGCCTGGGCGCATCGGCGCCCGCCGCCCCTCGTGACGACTCGAAGAATGCGCCGATCCAGCCGTGCGCACATGCCCCGCCGATGGTGAAACCGCGCGGGGGGACGACTTTGGCCCCGGGGTGGTGAGGCTCACCACGGCCGAGGGATGGACGGGTCTAGCTGGTAGCTGGGGGTTTCTTAGATTGCAGCTCTAGAGGAAGCCTTTGGCCCGTGCCCGTGCTCGCGCTCCGCTGCCAGGGTGTTGCGCACCATCTCGATGACGTCGAGCAGCTCTTGCTGGGAGTGCACGCCAAGCTTGCGATACACATTGGTGGTGTGAGTCTTTGCCGTCTCAAGCGAGATGCTGAGCTCGCTGGCTACAAACTGGCGATTACGGCCGCGGCCAAGCAGAGTGCAGACATCGAATTCGCGGGGCGAGAGGGCATAGTCATCGCGGATTCGCTGCATGACCTGACGATAGTCATCGACCTCTAGCGCATTCATAGGCGTCGCAACGCCAGGATGCACGTCGCCCCAGCCGAACTGGGGGCGCTCAAACAAGACGGCGACAAGCACGAGTAACATGAGAGCGATACCCGACACGAGGTGCTCCCCTGCCGAATCGATGCCGATGCAGAAAACGTCCCACGCGATGAGGCCCACCACGGAACCCAGCTGAACGGCCAAAAGGCCAGTCGGAACCGAAACGGTCACCGCCACGTCGTGACGAAGCTGGCGAGATCCAAGCAGGGACCACAGCGTCATGAAGAAGAACTGGTAGCCCAGCGAATGCACACCCCATCCCATGTACCAGAAGATTTCATAGGGGAAGAGCACGTATGCCATGGCCATCAGCGGCAACGAGACGCAAAGCACAAGCTGCCATGCATCGAGCTTGAGGGCAAAGGCTGCCAGGAACGTGAGTCCCGAGGCAAGAATCGTGCCGATAACAACGCCAAAGCAAGAGATGCGGTACAGCTCCTCAGGCACAACCTCAAAGCCTGCGTTGATGAAACCGTTAGAAAGACCGAAAACGAAGGCAAGGCCGGCGAGCATGAGGAACGCCCGGTCATGCAAGAGAGTGGCAAGCGGCGTGCGAGGGGCTTCGGAGGGTGTCGCGGGACCAGGCGCAGCTGCAGAGACGGCATTCTTCTCTTCGTCCTCATAAGGCAGACCCATGGGGTGCGTCGCAGCGCGCTGACCCGCCCAGAAACCAACACCTGGGCACACGAAGCCCACCACCAGGGCAAACACAGCAGGCACGACGTTGCACACGAGAAACGCCACGCCGCCGAACAAAAGGGCGATTGCATTGTGGAACAAAGCCGTGCGAACACCCAGGGCAGCCGTCTGCGAACACCACTGGCACAGGAGCAGTCCCTCCGTCAAACCCGTGAAGAGACCCGACACCAGCGCAACAGGCTCGACAAGCCCGGCAGGCAGGGGGAAATGCGCAATCAACAGCAAACCCGTGCCTATTCCCGCCAGACCGCACAGCATCGCCGCCAGGCGCACGCCCATCATGAGGCGTGCCTGGTTTGTACGGGCACGGCATGCCAGCACAAGGACTACGCCCACAGCAAGCGCACCCATAATGACGTTGACACCCCAGCGGGCATTGGTCAACTCAATGGAATAGCCGCGAAGCGAGAACGGACCTCCCCAGTAGATGAGCCAGGTCCACAGATACATGGCTGCAAGGCCCGTAACGATACGGGTGTCACATGACAGCCGCTGCGTAAAGCTCTTCAATTTCCCCCCGACCACTCACTATCCTCTTACAGCCTGTCGGCCAGTTTGTATCCAACGCGCCAGACAGTAATAAGATACCGAGGTTTGGACGGGTTGTCCTCAATTTTTTCGCGGATTTTTCGTGCAAATACCGTGATGCTGCTAGGGTCAGCGGCATCTTTGTCGCCCCAGACGTGCTCCATGATCTGATCGCGCGTGAAAACGCTTCCCGGCTCGCTTGCCAGGAGCTCGAGCAGTTCAACCTCGCGCGAGGAAAGAGCGACCTGCTTGTCCCGCAGGCGAACGTCGTACTTGCCGAAGAATATCTCAAGGTCTCCCACGCGATACGAAGCCGCGCTGCGCGGCTCCTGCGAGCTGGCCCGGCCGCGCTTGCGCAAACGCGCGTTCATGCGCAGGACGAACTCCTCGTTGTGGAACGGCTTCACCAGGTAATCGTCGGCACCGGCCTTGAAGCCGATTGACTTGTCGACAATGTCGCCCTTCGCCGTGAGGAACATGATGGGGACGCGGCGGCCCTCGCCGCGAATCATCTGACAAAGCTCGAACCCGTTGATATCGGGAAGCATCACATCGAGAATAAGCAGGTCAGGACGCTCGCGGCGCAGCATATCAAGGCCATCGACGCCGTTGTCGGCGCAACAAAACTCATAGCCCTGCCTCGCCACCAGCTGGCCGATGAGCAGGCGCATGCTCTCGTCGTCGTCAATCAGCATCACTTTGGCCATACAAGCCGCCTTTCGCCGTACCTCACACCCGTACGCTCCATCATAGCGAATTCGCCACAGGGCCGCCCTCAGGCAAGCGAACGGTAAACGTGCTGCCCTGCCCTGGCGCGCTTTCGAGTTCGACCGTGCCCCCAAGCATCGCAACGAGGTCCTTGACAAGCGACAGCCCCAATCCGCTGCCTCCATAGCGGCGCACGGTGGACATATTCTCCTGCGTGAAACGCTCGAAGACAAGGCGCTGCTTGTCCGCAGGGATGCCAATGCCCGTGTCGGTCACGTCGATACGCACGGTGCCGCCAGAGGCGCCCGGCTCATCAACCGCCGCAACAGACCTCTCTACGGCATTGACCGACTCCCCAGGCTCATATGCCACGTTCACCTCGACCCGACCGCCCTCAGGTGTGAACTTGATTGCGTTGCTCACCAGGTTCACGAGAATGCGGCGCACCTTTTCCCAATCACTCTCGATGAGCGGTACGTCGGGTGCAACACTCGTGGCAAACGCGACGCCGCGCTTGAGCGCAACCGACTCGTTGGAGGTCTCAACCATGCCCACAATGTCGTTGAGGTCGACAAGCTCCAGGTTGAGGCGCTCCGAGCCCGCCTGGATACGAGCCGTCTCGAGCACGTTATTTACCATTTCGAGAAGAATACTGCCATTCTTTTCGACCTCTTCCACCTGCCGCAATGCAGCGGTTTCACTGGAATCGATGCTCTGCGCAAGCAGCTCGGTGAAGGCGAGAATGGACGTGAGCGGCGTGCGCAACTCGTGGCTCACGATGGCAAGGAAGTCAGACTTGTACTGGTTCTCCCGCTTGAGCCGCTCGTTGACTTCTTCCACATGCGCACGCTGCCGCTCGAGCTCGGCGTTGGTCGCACGCAGCTGCTCGGTACGATCAACAACCTGCGACTCAAGGCTGCCGTACAAGCTGCTGAGACGACGCGACATCTCGTCGAACTGCGTAAAGAGCGCATCGACCTCACGTGAAGCATAGGGATTTGAGGGGCGCTGTGGGGAAATAATCGGGGCACTGCGAACGAATTCTGCACGGGGGAAGGATTCGCACAGCCCATCCACACCAGGCGTGCCATCTACAGCAACCTGTGCATCCGAAGACTCGCTGGATAGAAGACCTGACGACCACGCACTGGCCGATGATACGCCGGCTGCCCCATCGCGCCTGCCCTCAGCCTGCTCGCCCAGCCAAGCAAGCGACGCATTGAGCTCGGTCAAAGGCGTCGTTATCAATCGGCTCAGCACGTGAAAAATGACAAAGGCCACGCCCACCATGAGCAGGACAAATAGGGCCGCGTTCGCCGCCACTGCCGCGCGCATATTGGAGAAATAGAGCTCGGTAGGTACAACGACGCTCACCGCGCCTGCGATGTCGCCGATGTGCGCGCCCTCCTTGGGGTAGCCGGTGACGTCAATCTCACCTTTGGGCGTGCCATGGCACTCCATGCATTCGGAGTCGTACACCATGGAGCGCACATAGCGAAACACGGAGCCACCCGCATCGCCGCCAAAGCCATAGACCTCCTCCTGGGCCATTTCGGTTGGCCGAGAAGCCGCATTGGCATAGAAGCCCTCGAGGGCAGCTCGCTCATAATCATCGGGCGCGTTATAGAAGTTTCGCGGGTTAAGGTTCGTAAACCTCATAGAGTAATCGGACCCTCGGCTGAAGAGCGCCGCAACCGCCTTGCCGGCAATGGCGCAGTGCAACCTTTTGAAGTCGTATTCACCCTGCGAGGTATGGTTGATGGTGTATTGGTTGATAGAGATAAAGTCCCAGACCGCATCCATCTCGCTCACAAGCATGCGCGACTGCTCGAGCATCTCTGCCTCGACGCGCGAACGCTGGTCTGCGTAGGTGAAAGCGATGAACGCGATGGAGAATAGAAGCAGCACGCCGCTGAGCAGGCCGATTATCTTCGTGCGCAGGCCAACGCGCGTTGACCCGCCACCTCGAGACTCCCTGCGTGCATGCTTCCCGATGACTCTGGGACCTCCGCCTCTCATCACTTGCTCGCAGTCACTTCCAACTCGGTGGCAAGGGCCTCAAGCGTACCCGTCGCAATGCCGCAGACGGCACGGAAGTAGGCTCCATGGTCGCGCTCGGCGATGCGAGCCAGGCAGTCAGGCCCGAAGGCGAGGAGATGTCCTGCCAAAAACTCGCGCAGCAGCGGCAACGCCGCCTCGTCGCCTTCTGCCGCAGCATGCAGCAGATGAGCGACAAACGAGAACTCAAGGCCGATGTGATCGTCAGGCTCATTGGCCGCACGCTCAAACACAAGGCCGCCGCGCTTGTACATTGCGCGCACTTCCAGCGTCCGCGGGCCAAAGAGGGTCTCGTCCTCACTGCGCCACACGCTCTCGTAAGGACTCGCCTTAGAAGAGCCCGTCATGAAGAAAAGGTACGTGCGATCGAGGTGCACCTGACGCATGAAATCCGCAAAGGCCTCCGGGCTTTGGGCCGCGCCGTCGAACAGCTCAACCAAGGCACGCGACGCATCCGGCGCAACCTGGGTAAACGGGGCCTCGCTGAACATGGCACGGTCCTGCACCATGCCGCGCATGGTCTGCTCGGCGGGGTCGGCATAGAGCGCCCATGAGCAAAACGCGCAAAGAGCCTGATACGCCTGAAGCGTCTCCGTCGTGATCGAGTCGTTGGTCAGAGCACCGGACATAGGGACCCCCTCGTTTGGTTACAAGAAAAGAATAGCGCGCGAGCCCGCGAAAAGCGAACCCGCGCGCATAATTGCACCGCTTATGAGCGATACGTCAAGCAAAAAGATGCTGGCAGAGGCCGCAGCCTTATGCCGTGTGGCTCACCTCGAGCGGGTTGCGCAGCGTGCCGCCCTTGGCCGCATCGCGGTGCGGGTTGAACACCACGTTAGGACCGGTGGCATCGGAAAGGTCGCCCAGGACGCAGGTGTCACCGTGAGCGGCACGCAGCTCGTCGATGGGACCAAACTCGATAGCGCGCACGGGGCATGCCTTGACGCACACAGGGTCGGGCGTGCCGTTCTCGGTCTCGCTCGTGCACATGGTGCACTTGTGAGCCTTGCCGTCGGAAGCAAGCTGCACGGGGTGACCGAAGGGGCACACCTTCTCGCAGGTCATGCAGCCGATGCAGACTTCCTTGTCGTTGTCGACAATGCCAGTCTCGGGGTCCTTCTGCATGGCGCCGGTGGGGCAGTTCTTGACGCATGCGGGATCGTCGCACTGACCGCAGGTCATGGAGACGTAGTAGGTAAAAGCCGTGGAAGAGAACGCGCCATTGCCGTCCTGAGTCCACTCGCCACCGCCGAACTCATAGACCTTGCGGAACTTCTCGGGGACCTCGAGGTCGTTGCGATCGAAGCATGCCGTCATGCAGGCCTTGCAGCCAGTGCAGATGTCAGTGTTTACATAGAAGCCGTACTGAGCCATGGTCGTCCTCCCTTAGGCCTTCTCGATCTTGCAGAGATTAGAGTGCACGCCGTTGCCCTTGGAGATGGGCGTGGGGCGCACGCTGGTGAGCACCGAGATGCAGCCGCCCAGGTCGAGCGTGTCGGGGCTGCCGATGGACTCGGGGTCGCGCGTCTCAGGCTCGTACCAGCCACCCTGCGGAATCGAAACCACGCCGGGCATGATGCGGTTGGTCACCTTGGCGGTGAGCTTGGAGCGGCCGCGCTCCGTGGACACGATGACCTCGTCATCCTGAGCGATGCCCAAGTTGGCGGCGTCGAGGTCGTTGATCCAGCACTGCTGGGGAGCGACAGAGTTCATCCACGGCACGTTGCCGTACGAAGAGTGCGTACGGGTCTTGCCATGGTGACCGATGAGCTGGAAGGGGTACTCGG
The DNA here is from genome assembly GCA_019420325.1 of Coriobacteriaceae bacterium. GTDB lineage: Bacteria > Actinomycetota > Coriobacteriia > Coriobacteriales > UMGS124 > UMGS124. The sequence goes on from JAHZHK010000027.1 coordinate 16,898, forward strand.
CGCGCAGCGGGTCGGTGTAGCCCTCGAAGTGATCGTAGTGGATGGGCAGAGCAGTGATCTGGTCACGGCCGTCATCGGGAATGTAGCCGGCACCCGTGAGGTCCCACTGCTTCGAAATGTTGTAGGCCTGCTTGGAGAAGACCTCGTACTTGCCCGAAGGCGTCCACATCTCGTCGTCGGTGGGAATATAGGGCTCATGCTCGTTGCACTGCTTGTACAGGCCGCCGCGCTTGAACTCCTCGAATGTGTCGGGCAGCATGTCTTCGCCGGCCTCGATACCCTGGTCGTAGCACCACTCGAGCCAGTCGATCTGCGTGCGACCCTCGGTGAACTCGTCCTTCACGCCGAGCTGCTCAGAGAGCAGCGTGCAAATCTCGTACACGGGCTTGGACTCGAAGAGAGGCTCGATGGCTGCGGTCTCGCACAGCACGAAGCCGGTCCAGCCGCCGCCGCCCGAGGTGATGTCGTCCTCCTCGAAGGGTGTGGTACCAGGCAGGATGATGTCGGAGGCAAGCGCGGTGGGCGTGAGGTACGGGTCGACCGTGACCACCATGCGCAGACCCGAATCCTCCTCGTCGGGGAGGTTGTAGATGCGCAGCATGTCGTTGATGTCGCCATGCTGGCCAACCATGACGTTGGAGCCGTAGTTCCAGATAAACTTAATAGGAGCGTTCAGCTTCAGCGTGCCGGGCTCCTCGGCGTACTTGAGGTTGCCGTCAACATAGTGGCGCACGCCCCACGTGGTGTCATCCATCGACTTGTAATCCTCGATGGCCTGATACCAGTCGAAGAAGGAGATACAGGGCTCGACGGTGTTCTGGTCGCCCAGAGTGGGGATGGAGGTCTTCACCTTGAACGAAGCGCCGCCCGTGCTCTCGCGGGCACCCGTGCCGCCGCCGGAAATGCCGACGTTGTGGGTGATGGCAGCAATCATGGCGATGGCGCGAGCAAGGTTGCCACCGTTGCTGTTGCGCTGCGGACCCCAGCCCTGGATGGTAGCCGTGGGGCCATCGAGGTACATATCGGCCAGAGCGCGAATGGTGTCGGCGGGCACGCCGGTAATCTCAGCAGCCCACTCGGGGGTCTTCTCGCCCGTGCCCTCGTAGGCACCGGTGCCCATGAGGTAGGCCTCGTAGGACATGTCCTCATCCACCGTGATGGAGCCGGACTTGTCGTAGCCGAAGTAGTCGTCGCTCGTAGGCTCGCAGGCCTTGACGTCCTCGGCGAAGGTATCGGAGTAGAAGCCAAGGAACTTCTCGCGAATGAAGCCCTCGTCAAGCTTGCCCTCGGTGAAGAGGTAGTGGATCATGCCTGCGACCAGGGCGTCATCGGTGCCGGGGCGAATGGCAATCCACTGCGTGGCAAGGCCAACGGCCGTGTCGGACAGGTGCGGGTCGACGACGACGATGTTGGCGTCGGGGTTCTGAAGCTTTACCTGCGTGAGGAGGAACCACATGCCCGAACCGGACATACGCGTGTTGGCGGGGTTGTTGCCGAACAGCACGATGTTCTTGGAGTTGACGAGGTCGGTGACCTCGTTATTGGACCAAGCGTCACCGTTGAACAGCGGCAGCTCCCAGGAAATCTGGCCTGTGGAGTAGTCGCAGTAATGACGCAGGTAGCCGCCCCAGCAGTTCATGAGACGGGCAAACGCGGTCTTGTCGGGACCCCAGGACTTCGAAACGGCGCCACCGATGACGCCGGTGCCGTACTGGATGTAGAAGGCGTCGTTGCCGTACTGCTCCTTGATCTCCTTCATGGAGTCGGCAATCGTCTTGATGGCCTCTTCCCAGGAAATCTCCTCGTAGATGCCCTCGCCGCGCTTCGTGCCCTCAACGCGCTTGAGCGGGCGCTGCACGCGGGTCTCGTTGTAGATGCGCTGGCGCGAGGTACGACCGCGCACGCAGGAACGCAGCTGGGCAATCTTGCCAGGACCGAACTCGTCGGAGCCTTCGCAGTCAGTGCTGATGCGAACGACCGTGCCGTCCTTGACGTAGGCCTTCAGCGGGCAACGGCTGCCGCAGTTCACGTGGCAGGCACCCCAGGTCACAGTGTCAAAATCAAGCTTCGAGGTCTCATCGGCGGCGCTGCACGCCATGACTGCGCCCTCTACCGCCTCTTCCTGCGCCTGGGCAACAGGGGCAGACGACAAAGCGACGCCCGCTCCCACGAGGCCCGACATGGCGAGGAACGACCTGCGGCTGATGCCGACGTTCGGCGACATGCTCTTCTGCATAGCTATCCTTCCCTCTCGTCTCCAGTGTGCGCAACGCGCCCGCAGCGCGGAGATACGAACACGGGCAAAATATGCGTGTCCCTCAGGCATTCCCCCGCCCTTCGACCGCATCCCCGCGCTTCTCTGCAATGGCGTACGCGACGCACCCCCCATGCGACCTACTCGGCCGCATCTTGCCAACGAGTCTAAAGCGCCTCGAGAAGAATAACCATGATTTGGTATGCACATTTGATTGGGCATTTCTGCACTTATTCTTACCTTGCTGGTAGATACATAAATACAAAGCCCCCGCCTCAACAACGCTGAGACGGGGGCAGGTGTTGCATTTGTAGCGGAATCCTTTTTGGGGACCCGCCCATCGCATATATGGCCTAGTGACCCGGGTAGAAGAACTCGACCCTATAGCCGAGCTCAATGAGACGCTCGGCCGCGGCGCGGGCCGCGTTGTCGGCACTCACCCAGTCGCCTTCGCCCGTGAAATCGTTAAACGAGCGGTAGTAGGCAATGCGAACCGGCTCGCTCTCGGGATTTGAGACCTTGCCCGCAAGCGTCACGACGTCGCGCACAGCGGCAAAGTGATCGTCGACAAGACCTTGAAGCGCGCGCCACGCAACCTCGGGGATAGGGGCCTTACCCGAATCCCAACGACGCACCTCCGAGCGGTCGGCACCTACAATGTCGGCAAACTCGTCCTGCTTGAACCCGACCATATCGCGCAGTGCTCGGAAATTTGCGGGCGTGTGCTCAAAGCTGTCGAAAGCGTATTCCATCCCAGTGAGTCTCCTACTTCGTAGTCTTGGCGAGGGGAACGAGGACCATCTTCATGCCCTCAACCTCGATGTGCAATGCACCTTCGATAATCTTGACATCAATTGCCTCAGAATCGGCGTCAAAGGTGTACGTATCCTCAGACTTCTCAGTCCAGGTGCCTTCGACGACGCTGGGGTCGGACTCGGGGTCATCAATCTCGGTCAGAGCGAAGGTGCCATCCTCGGCCACGTCGATCGTGACAGAAATGCCCAGCGAGGAAAGAAGTGCCGACCACTTGGCGTCGTCGAGCTCGTTTTCACCCATGCCCTCCATGGCAACGAGCGTCCAAGAGCCAACAATGCCCTCGTGCTTGGCGTCATACTGGTCGGGATAGGTCGCGAAGGCCCATGCGCCAGACAGGACGTCCTTGGCGCGAGCGAAAATGGAAGTGATCTCCATGCCCTCGGCGTTCTCAACATTGACCAGGCTCAGGCCGTCAATCGTGAAGTTGCTGGCCTCGCCGTCCTCGGTCGTGACGACGAGCTCAGTGTCGGAGACCTGCTCCCACGTGACCTTAGCCTCGGTGTTCTGGAGCTGGTCGTCGACCTCGCCCTCGGCCTGCTCAACAGACTCGCCTGCGACGCCCTCGGCGGCGGCCTCAGCCTCTGCATCAGAGCCGTCAATCATGGCAACCTTAAAGGTGCCCGTGCCATCAGCCTTGAGCTCGTAGGTCGTGGTGGCAAGGATGGTGAGGAGCGCGAGAACTTCGAGGGTTTCCTCGTCATCGCAGTCGACGGCGATCATAACCCACGTGCCCTCTACATCGGCGCCCTTGGGCTCTGCGGCGGTCTTCTCGTCCTTCTTCTCCTCTGCCAAGGCGAGCGCGGGAAGTGCTGCAAGACTCGCTGCGGCGGCGAGAACGAAGTTACGGCGGGTAAGGGAAGCGGTGACACTCATAATGGTCTCCAATCCGTACGGCGCATCAAAAAACACCCCAAAACCGCTGAATGCGGCGAGTAAAGTATACACGATGTCCATGTGGCTTGGCCCCTATGCCCACGTCATATCGACCAAATGGCGAGGGAAAAGGTGGCTCCCGTGTGAAGCTGTTTTAAATGTAAGGCAAGCGGGCATATAGCGCCCAGTATCGTTCTCTCAAGCAAAGGAGTTCCCCATGGCCGAGATTACCCTGACTGCAGCCAACTTCAAACAGGAAGTCCTCGATTCCGACGCGCCCGTGCTCATCGACTTCTGGGCCACCTGGTGCGGCCCGTGCCGCATCATCGCCCCCATCGTTGCCCAAATTGCCGACGAGTACGCCGGCAAGCTCAAGGTGTGCAAGTGCGACACCGACGCCGAGCCCCTGCTCGCCGGCCAGTTCGGCATCCAGTCCATCCCGACGCTTGTCATCATGAAGGGTGGCCAGCCCGTTGCCCGCACCATGGGCGCCATGCCGAAAGCCCAGCTTGAAAGGTTCATCGAGGACGCAGGCGTGCTGTAAGGACACGTTGCTGCTTGTAAAAAGCACGAAGGCCGGCAACCCGTCGTTGAGGATGGGTTGCCGGCCTTTTTCATGCTAGAAAACTTGAGGCTGAGACACGCTCCTGCTTGTCTCAGGCTCGTACGGTTACTCTTCGGGCATTGCGCGCTGGATTTGGCGCTGGCGCTCCACGCTGGAGAGGTTCTCGGACTCGATATAGATACGCGCCGCCTGGGGGAATCGCGCCTTAAGCGCACGTTCCACACGGTCGATGGCAGCCATAACCTCGTCGCCCGCGGCATCCTTGCGGAAGGTCGCATCCACTGCCATGAGCATGTTGGAAGGGCCAAAGTACATAGTGAGCACGCCGCCGGCCTTTTCGATGACAGGGTCGGACTCGATGATGGCGCGCGCGTCGATAAGCTCGGCGCGGCTCATGCCCTCACCCACAAGCAGGCCCTTCGACTCGCGCAGCATCACGACGGAGACACACATGAGCAGAAGGCCGATGATGATGGAGGCTATGCCGTCAAACACGGAGTTGCCGGTAATCTGCGTGAGGATAAGACCGATGAGTGCAAAGCAAAGACCCAGCTCAGCAGCGGAGTCCTCAAGCAAAACGGTATAGTTGCTGGGGTCCTTGCACTCCTTGATGTACTCGAAGACGCCCTTGGTGCCACGAGCGGCGTTCACCGCCTTGATTGCCACGCGCAGCGAGGCACCCTCGATAAGCATGGCCGCGATAAGCACGATGTAGCTCATGAGCAGGTCGCCGTGCTCAACCGGACCAGCAAGAGAAGCCTGCACCGCATGGATGCCCTGCATGAGCGAGACGCCGCCGCCCAACGCGAACACCGACACAGCAACGACGAGCGTCCAGAAGTACAGCTCTTTACCAAAGCCGAACGGGTGCTCAATAGTCGCAGGCTTCTTCGCCTGACGCATACCATACAGCACAAGAAAGCCATTGCCCGAGTCGACGATAGAGTGGATGCCCTCCGACACCATGGCCGCCGAGCCAGAAATGGCTGCGGCAATGAACTTGACGATGCCCACCGCGATGTTCGAGGCAATGGCCGCAAGCACCGATGCCTTGCTCGAATGCTTCTCGGGCGGCCTGGTCGCCTGAGTGGCAGGCGCGTCGGGGACGGGTGCAGCGCTGTCGGCGGCAGGAACGGGTTGCACGGGGTCGGGCATGTGGAACATCAACTCCAAAACGTCGGGGGTGGAGCATGCGGCTTGCATGCTTGCCTTAAGGATACCCAACCTGGGCCCGCCCTTTCCACGCCCACGTTTTACCCAGAGCTTCGACAGCGACCCCGAAACGCGAAAGCCCGGCCGGAGAAGCGGCTTGCTCGCTCCCCGACCGGGCTCAAACGCGCGGTTTTATGGGTGACTCCCGCCACCGCGCAAGTGCAAAGCTCCCGGTCCCACCGCGTGACCTTGCGCTCATTGGCCCCAAGCTTCGCCCCGCCGTCCTTCTCAGGTGCTTACTCCCAGTTCTCCAGCGCGGCCGCCTGCTGGCCGGCCATGCGGCCGAAGACGATACCCGTGGCGATATAGAACCCGCACGAGGGGTAGCTCTCGCCCGCATAGCCGCCGGCGACGCGCCCGCCGGCGTAGAGGCGGCCGACCGGCTGGCCGTCCCAGCCGAGCACCTCGGCCTTGGTGGAGATGCGAAGGCCGCCGTTGTTGCCCAGCACCGGGTAGGCAACCGCCGCGCCCACCGCGAGGCCCGCCTTCATCGCCGCACCGTCGGCCTGGCCCTCGATGTAGCCGCCCGTCTGGCTCTGCTCCTTCGTCGGGGCCGTGTAGGGCTGCCCCGTGAACTGCGGTGCGATGTCGGCGCCGTTGGAGAAGCCGCCGGTGGCGAGAACGACACCCTTGTTCGCGCGGATCTTCTTCTCCTGGCCGCCGTCGAGCACGGTCACGCCGAGAATCTCCTTGGTGTCGCGATCCTGAATGAGGCCCGTGAGCTCGACCTGCGTGTGGACCTCAATGCCCAGCTCGTCGAGCATATCGGAGAAGGGCTTCCAAAGCCCCGTGCCTCCCTGAGCCTCGCCCCACTTGTCGTCGCCCTCGCCGTAGAAGGCGTAGAGGCGATCGCCGGGGTCGACGTCGTCGAGGTTCGGCTTGAACCAGTGACAGCGCGGGCGGTAGTCGTCGGACAGGCCCAGGTCGTCGTAATAGACGGGGGTGCCGCCGATGTTGAGGCCGGGCCCGATCCACATCTTGGAGCCCTCGTCCTCGCTGGCGAACTCCCACTCCTCGAGCGGCTCGCCGCCCAGGCCGCCCTCGTCCCTGGGGGCGATGATCCACTCGAAGGTGGGCGCGGCGTTGTCGCAGAACGTCTCAATGAGCTCGGGGTCGCCGTAGTCGCCGGCCAGGGCCGTGAGGTACTCGCACATCATCGAGGGGTCGTCGTCGATGCCGAGCTTGGCCTGCACGCTCGTGCCCGCGGCCATGAAGCCGCCACCACAGCGGCGCATGCAGCCACCGGCCCAGTCGCGCTTCTCGAACAGGTACACGCTGCAGCCGGCCTGGGCGGCCTCGATCGCGGCGGGGGCGCCAGCGGTGCCGCAGCCGCACACGACGACGTCGGCCTCATCGTCCCAGTCGATGTCGGCCACGGCCGTGTCGGCCAGGGCGGGCGCGGCAGCGGCAGCGAGGGCCGCACCGCCAACGCCGGCGATACGCAGGAAGTTCGCACGATTCATCTTCGCGTCAAGCATGGTTGTCTCCTTATAGAGAGGGGTTGGCAGGGGTTACTCGAAGCGCCTTACATCGCGGCGAGGGCGGCGCGGCCGGCGATGGTGCCGGTGTAGCAGCTCGTGCCCACGCCTGTGCCCGAGCAGGGGTAGGCGTTGTCGAACACGTTGCCGAAGATGAGCTCGCCGGCGGCGTGCAGGCCCTCGATGGGCTGGCCGTCAGCGTCGAGCACGGCGCAGTCGGCGTCAACCTTGAGACCAGGGATGGAGCCGATGAAGAGCGGTCGCTTGACGACGCAGTAGAACGGGGCCTGCGATACGCCAGCCTCCTCGGCGGTCTTCGCGAGGGCGTCGGCGTCGATGCCCTGGTCGTCGGCCAGCTCGGCGAGGGTGTCGTACTTGGAGGCCAGACCGGCGTCGGTAGCCTTCTCAAAGCGCTCAGCCACGTCGCTCGTGGCGTCGGCGATGCCATAGCCGCAGGCACCGTCCTGGTCGAGCAGCAGGCGCAGCGTCTTGCCGTAGAAGGCGTCCTCCATGCCGAAGAGCTCGCCCTGAGCGTTCACGGTGATGGGCGTGTGCCACACGAGGTTGCCGAACTCGCCGTAGTAGCCCAGGCCCGGGTTCAGGCCGAAGAGGCCCATCATGCCCTCACCCACGATCTGCGCGCCGAGCTCCTGCGCCATGACCAGGCCGTCGCCGGTGCTGCCTGCGCCTGTGAAAGCGAAGGCGTCGGTGTAGTCGGGCGCGTACTGCTCGATGAGGTCGGAGTTACGCGTGAAGCCGCCGCAGGCCAGCACAACCTGCTCGGCATGCACAGTGTAGGTGCTCGTGAGGTCCTCGACCTCGACGCCCTTCACGGCGCCGTCCTCAACGACCAGGCCCGTGACCTTGCTGTTCGTGCGGATCTCGGCGCCGTCCTGCTCGGCGCGCGTCGCCATGAAGTCGGCCACGCCGCTCGCGCCAGTCTCCCAGGCACTGCCCACGCCCGCGGTGCTCCAGAAGCACGTGAGCTTGGCCTGCGGGTTGCCCAGTGTGTAACCCGACGCCGTAACGGGCAGGCCCCAGTCGTAGAGGTAGTCGAACGTCTCGCCGCTCACGTCGTGGATGTTGTTCATGAGGTCGGTGTTGAGTTCGGAGGGGGCGCTCCAGTCGCTCATAAAGGAGATGTAGTCCTCAGCGGAGCAGTCGGCTCCCACACGCTCGTTGGCCTGCGAGCCCATGGCCCACAGACCGCCGCCGCACACGCGGGTGCTGCCGCCCACATAGGCGAGCTTCTCGAGCACCAGCACGCTTGCGCCCTCACGGCCTGCGGCGATGGCCGCCGCCATGCCCGACATGCCGCTACCCACGACAACCAGGTCGAACTCCTCGTCGTCGGCCTTGTCCTTGGACTGGGCGGCGCCGCTTCCCTTCTGGAAGGGGGTCGTGTCGACGCCGGCGGCCTCAAGGGCGTCGGAGATGCCGCGCAGCACGGCCGAGCTCGTGACCGTGGCGCCGGCGACGGTGTCGACCTCGATGTTCTGCTGCTCGACGACGCGGGCGCAGATGCTGTCGATGGCGGCGTCGCGGATAACAGGCGAGTCGACGACATCGAGCACGTCGACACGGACGATAGCGCCGCCCTCAAGTGTGACAAACACCTCGATATCGCCCTTCATGCTCGCCTCGGTGGCGGAAAAAACCTGCTGGGCGGCGTCACCCTCGGCGGCGTGGGCCGCGACGGGCGCAAGGAAGGCCGCGTCAAGCGCAGCGGCGCCAGCGGCACCCACAAAGGCATGCCTCGAGACTGCGGATGCGGAGTTGAGACCGGACATCTTCATACCCTTTCTCTCACGGCGCCGCACTCCCCTGCAGGCGGCGCTCCCTTGGAAGAACACGACCTCATTATTGATGCGCACAAGCGGCATGAAAATCGCGGGTTTCGATAGTTGGAGGCACGTGGGAGCAGCGTGAGCAGGTGTGGAAAAATGGGCTTTGAGCTGCTAAGATGTAATGAATGGTTTGAGCTCTGGGGTGGTTGGGACCCGCCTGGCCGACACTTGAGGCACGACGTGTCGAAAATCGATAGGTGCACTTGGGGGCACAGACGCCGACAATGGACGGGCGGCCGCCTGGCGCAGCTGACAGGCACGCATGGCAGCACGCGACGGCATCGAGTTGGGCGGGTGCCAAAGCACTTGGGCGAGAACGGGGGCACTATGGCTGGAAATGACGAGCAGGCCTGGGCACAGGGCAAGACGGTCGACAAGGGCCCGGTTGGCGGCCCCATGGCGGACGGCGCCGCCGTGACGAGAGCGACCGCTGCAACCGACCTACCATCGACGGCCCCCTTGCTCGCTCCCGTGAACGACGAGCGGTTCGAGTGCCTGCTCGCGAGGCTGGCCGAGCGCGGCATGTCGCGCGAGGAGTTCGACCGGCTGGACGCGCGCGAGATGCCGCAGGGCATGACCCGCAACGAGGCCTGGCGGGCTCTCGCGCAGATTCGCCGCTGTCAAGCCGTCCATTACCGCGACCCGCTGTACGTGGGCGGTGTACGCGCCGACGACTGGTTCTACCCCACGCACCGCATCAACCGTCTGCTGCGCGAGCTGGGCATGCGTACCTGCTCGGGCTCGCGACTCGACGCGGCTCTCAGCGAGCGGCACGGCCGGCGCCTCGTGGCGCGCTCCCTCGTACAGGAGACGGTGGCGACGCTTCGCTGCGACGGGCTCGACATCGACGAGGAGGCCGCACGCGACGTTATCTCGGGCGCGCGCGAGGCGAGCGGCACGGTGGAGCGCCTGGCCCTCAACATGCACGGCCTGCTCGTGGGGATGCTCGACGGCGAAGCGAAGCCCATCACGCCCGAGCTTGTCGAGAGCATGTATGCCCAGCTCATGGAAGATGTCGACGACACATCGTTCGCCTCGCGCACGCCCTGGGGCGACGAGTGGCCCGACGACCCGATGCCACGCGAGAAGGCGATAGCCCAGCTGTGCGGCATGGCCAGCGGTGCGCTCGCCGACCCCGTCGAGCACCCAATAAGCGTCTCCCAGCGCCTCGTGTGCAAGCTTTGGAAGACGACACCCTTCCCCACCTGCAACTACGTGATGGGCAGCCTGCTGCATCGCCTGCACATGAAGCTGAGCGGCTACCCCGTGTTCGTCTACGTGCCCTCCTCGAGCGCCACTCTCGCCTGGAAGTGCGGCAACCGCTCGGGCGAGGGCGTGGTTCCCTACGCAAGCTCGGGCATTGTCGAGGGGACGAGCCGCGAGTGGACGCTCTACTGGGAGTCGTGCCTGCACATCCTGCTCGACGAGGTGGACCGGCTCGAGGCGCAGGTGCTGCGGCTTAAGGAGCTCGACGACCGGCTGCTCGCCCGCCTGGCCGAGGACCGCTCGTTCAACCACCGCCAGCGCGACGTGCTGCGCCGTGCCATCCTCGTGCCCGAGAGCACGTTTCGCATCGAAGAGCACCGCCGCACCTACGACCTGGCCTATTCCACGGCCCGCCAGGACCTGACCGCCCTCATGGAGCGTGGCCTCCTCGAGATGCGCTATGAGGGCAAAGCTCAGGTCTTCACCAGCCGCTTCGACATGAAGGGCGCACTGGGCAGGAGGTACGGGGTGTAAGGGGAGGCGCAAGCTAACGCGTCTCAGCCAAATTCTCCCGGCGGTACTCGTCAACGATGAACGCGTGGCTTTCCGACCACATGAGCGTCGCCGGGGCCTGCACCGAGGTCAAGGTCCAAGACTTGACAAACGCCCGATAGGCATCGTCGAACGTCGAGCCGTCTTCCTTGGCAGGCAGCTCCACAACAAAATGAATCTTGTCGTAGACATCCATGGTGATGTCCATGCCCTTGTAGGCATACTTGCTCGTCAACCGGATACCTCGGGGTGGGCGGATAACCATCAGCTAACTTCAAACTGTATGCTATTGGACCCTCGCCCGGTCAAGCTGGCCCAGTGCCCGCGCGACCCGCCTAACGCAGCCTGCGTTTTTCCTGCTTCTTTACGCCCGGATGCGACTTGCAGGCGTATGCTGAATAGGTTTGCGTTTTCAGCTTGGCACCATCATGGCGCCTGACCAAAACGAGTCTCGCGATCACGTCGAGACCGCCAAGAAAGGACTCCCATGCACAAGAACGGATTTCTCACCCTTTCGCGCCACCACGCACGACTCGTCGCGCTGCTCCTCGCCGGCGCCCTCGTGACGCCCATGATTTCCGGCTGCGGCGCCGACGCCTCCACGGCCGACAACTCTGGCGAGCAGGCCGAGACCACGGCAACGCAGGTCACCAAGTCCGACACGAGCGCAACGACCGACACGCAGGAAGCCCCGACGTTTGACTTCAGCGCAGGCATCGACGAGAACGGCCACTGGACGGGCGTCAAGGCACTTGACTACGTGAAGCTGCCCAGCGATTACAAGTCGATTTCCATCCCCGCCTCTGAGGTGACGCCCACCGACGAAGAAGTCCAGTCGATGATTTCCTCGATCACCTCGGGATATGCGACTCTTGAGCAGGTGACCGACCGCGCTGTGGCCGATGGCGACACCGTCAACATCGACTACGTTGGCAGCGTCGACGGCACGGAGTTTGAGGGCGGTTCGACCCAGGGCAACGGCACCGTGGTCACCATTGGCGTCACCCAGTACATCGACGACTTCCTCGACCAGCTCGTGGGCCACAAGCCCGGCGAGACCTTCGACGTCAACGTCAAGTTCCCCGAGGAATACGGCGTCGAAGAGCTCAACGGCAAGGATGCTGTGTTCTCTGTCACCATCAACTACATCCAGGAGACGAAGCAGCCCGACGTCACCGATGAGTGGGTCGAAAAGACCCTCAAGGACAAGTACGGCTGGACGACCGTCGCCGAGATGGACAAGGAAATCAGGGACGGCCTGCAGTACAAGCACTCCGCCGACTACGTGCGCAGCTACGTTCTGGAGAACTCCGAGGTCAGCGAGATTCCGGCTTCGATTGTGGACCAGCAGGCCGCGCAGCTTGTGTATCAGTACGAGTATTACGCCAACATGTATGGAACCGATCTCGCGAGCTTCCTCAAAATGTCCGCTGGCGTTGAGACCACCGACGAGCTCGTAGAGAAAAACAAGGAGAGCCTGGCAGACGCCGCAAAGGTGTACCTCGTGTTCCAGGCGGTTGCCGAAGACGCCGGCATTGAGGTGACATCTGACGAGCTCACGAACTACCTCACCTCGGTCAGCGGCAACTCTGACACCGCCAGCCTTGAGGCGAAATACGGCAAGGGCTACCTCGCACTTCAGGCCCTCGTGCAGAAGACCGGCGAATACCTGGTAAGCCAAGCAGTTGTCACGGACGACGCCAGTGCCGCCAATGCCGAGAAGGCAGAGAACGCGAACGCCGATACGGACACGAAGGCTGACTCTGACGCCGTATCCGACAAGAAGGCCGATACAGATACGACAGAAGACGCCTCAGGCAAGGACGCCGCCGCCGACAAGAGCGGCGATTCCACGGCCAAGGACTCCGATACCTCGTCGGACAAAAAGTCCGATACTGTAGGCAAGGATTCCGGCACCGAAAAGAATGCCGACACGACGAGCAAGGATTCCGGCTCGGACGCCAACACGAAGGCCGCAAAGTAGATTCGTTCTCCCAGTCTTCGACACGCAGCATTGATGGGGCGGCCCAACCAGGCACATGGTTGGGCCGCCCTTCTTGTTGGCTGTCTTGGGTGGATGCAGCTA
>JAHZHK010000028.1:0-7718 GCA_019420325.1 Coriobacteriaceae bacterium
ACGCTGGCGCGGGAGGGATTGCGGCCGGGGGCTACTTGTTCATTGCTTTCCTAGAGCCTAGAGCACCTGGGCGGTATGACCCATGTCGGCGCAAGAAGTGCGCACGGCGTCCAAGCCGGGGAAATCGGTATGACTCACCAGTGTAAGCTCGTCGCCCTTGCGCACGAGCGTGTAGCCGGCGATACCCGTGGTCTTGCGATAGGCCTGGCAGAGGCCTCCATCAATCACAAGGCGGCGACCATCGGCACGCACGGGGCTCTCGCCCTTGGGCAGCTTCACCGGCGTGTGGCCGTTCACGATGCGGCCGTGCACGGGATCGACTCCGAACTCGGCAAGCACCGACTGGGCCGCATGCACATCTTCGCGCGTGAGGGCATAGTAGGGGTCCTCAGGCTCCGCCCAGGTGGACTTGTCCTCGAGGTAGGTACGCTCGAACGTCTTGACAACGCGGCCCGCAAACGTGGACTGCCAACCGCACCAGAGGTACCCCATCCAGTCGAGGTCGGTCTGACGGCGCTCCTCCCAGGCGCGACGGCACAGGGCATCGACCCAATCGAGCAGGAGCCTGCCGGAGCGCGCCACACCAGAGCCGCAGTCCACCTGGGCAAACGTACCGTCCTCGTTCATGGGGACACAACCGTGGAAGAGCAACAGGTCGCCGTCGACCTTGTAAACCGAACCGTGGTCGTAGAGCCACTGCACCTGCGACTGCAGCCTCTCGCTCGACAGGAACGCCTCGACGAGACCGTCGAGAACCTCCTGCTCGCGAGCCGTGAGCGCAAAGGGGTCGGCCGCGTCGAACGTGGGGAAGTCGCGCGTCTTGAGCGGATAGAGGGCGTCGCCGATTTGCACCTGACCGGCTTCCAGGTCCATTGCGGCCCACAGGAGCCTCTCGTCCATATGCCACTCGGGGTGACGGCGTACCGCCTGGCCCTCGCACTTGAACAGGATGGCGTTCATGGCCTTGAGGCACGGCGTGAGCGAGCCCTCGTCGGTGTAGGTGTCCTCGGCGAACGTGAAGAGGGGCTCCAGGTCGATGTCGTAGCCCTCTTCGAACTGCTCAACGTTCATGTACTTGATGTTGTTGCGCAGAAGCGTCGCGATGCACACGGGGTCGCCGGCGGCGGCGCCCATCCAGCACACGTCGTGGTTGCCCCACTGCACATCGACGCGCGGGATGGAGATGAGGGTCGCCATGACCTCGTCGCCACGCGGGCCGCGATCCCAGATATCACCAATCAGGTGGAAAGCCCCCGTGCAACGCTGGCGCACGTCTTCGGCCAGGTCAACGAGGTCATCAACGTCGAGGCCCTCGCACGCATGCTCCCACTCGTCCTCGTAGGCAAACTCAGGGTAGTAGAGCAGCGCACACACGCAGTCGAGCTCCTCAGGGGAGAAGCCCCCACCTAAAGCCTGCTCAACAAAGCGACGCACCTGGCCCGAGGCGGAACGCACAAGATGGTCAAACGCCAGCGAGTCGCCGTGGATGTCGCTCATGAGCTGCTCGTCGACGGGTGCATATGCCGCAAGCGCCGCATGCACGCACATGAGCGCCTCGGCAAGGCGGTCGGGAGCGATGCGAATCGAGCTCTGAGCATCATACGGTTTGAAGTCGGCCTCTTCCATGGTCGTTACTCCTTTCCCTGTGCAACTGAGTCGGGAACGTCGGTGGCCATCGGGCAACCAGAAAGCGAGGTGATGTCACGGGGCAAACCGTCGGAACCAAGCTCCCAACCTTCCTCGCGCGCCTCGCGTGCCACAACGGCCTTCATCGCGGCGATAGCGCACTCAAGGTGGCAGGTATCGGGCTCGTTGGTGGTGATGAGCTGCATGGCCATGCCCGGGGCAAGCACGATCTTCACCAGCGGGTTGTCGGGATGCTGGCCGGCCCAACGCACGGTGACCTCATAAGAGAGGCCCGCCACGAGCGGCAGTAGGACAATGCGGGTGAGAAGCACCACCAGGAAGCGCCCCACGCCGCCCTCGAGGCCCAGGGCCTCCACGAGCATGTCGGTGGGGAACACGGTGAACACGATGATGGACACGATGAGCACCATGATGATGAACGCCGTGCCACAGCGCACATGCTGGCGAGAAAACGACATGCAGTTCTCGGGCGTGAGCGGAAGACCATGCTCCAGGCAGTGGATGGTCTTGTGCTCCGCGCCGTGGTAGCGGTACATCTTCCTAATATCGGGCATGAGCGCAATGAGCCACATGTACAGCACGAAGATGGCGGCGCGCAGCACGCCGTCGAGCAGGTTCCAGGCAACCATGTTGTCATGGGAGTAATCGCCCACGACGAGGTTGGTCACAAAAGCAGGCACGAAGATGAAGAGGGCCACACCCAGCAGCACGCCCAGAGCCATGGAGACGGCCATCCAGCCGGCCATGCCCTTCTCCTCGGCCTCCTCGCTGGCCTGTCGCTGCTCCTCGGCAATCTGCTCGGCCGCCTCGGCACGTGCCGCCTGCTTCTCGGCCTCGCTTTTGCCCTCGAGCTTCTTGGCCTGCTCCTCGTCCTCGTCGAAGTCATAGGCGTGGGCAGCGGTGATGCCCATGGCCTTGTACTGCAGCACGAGCGACTCAACCATGGCGACGCAGCCGCGCACGAGCGGCCACTTGCGCCAGGGCTGCTTCTTGCCGTATCCGGGAACGTCGTGCTCCTCCACGTAGATGCCGCCCTCGGGCTCACGCACGGCAACGGCCCAGGAATAGCGGCCGCGCATCATGACGCCCTCGAGCATGGCGGCACCACCGATGTGGGTCTGGAAGAGCTCCCCGGTGTTTTGGTCCTTAGTGTCAGCCATTGTGGTTCGAGAATCCTTCCCGTCGGCCCCGCGCATGCCAGGCCGCCTTCGCCGCAGCCCTTAGGCGCGCAGCGTGTAGATGACGATAGCGGCCTTGTCGAGGTAGGTGTTGACGTAATCGGTCCAGGCAGCCGACGAATCGCCCGCTGTGCCGCCGGCTTGCTGGTATGCCACGTTATACGCAAGCATTGCAGCATTGTAGCTGGCAGAACCCTGCGCGAAAACCTGGTCTTTGAGCACGGCATAGTAGGCGTTGTCGGTGTTGGCCCACGACTGGGTGGTTGCGTCCCAGTTGGCGCCGAGCAGGCCGATGATGTAGTCGGCGTACTCGGGATGGCCCAGCTCGGTGTTCCCGTCGGAGGGCCACACAGGCTCCTGAAGCGTCTGGGCAGAGGCGGGGCATACGCTGTCCTTGAGCTTGGAGATGGCGCACGCCTGCTGCAGGGCCGCCTGAGCCTGGTCGACATCCATGTGCAGGTAGGCAGCCGCCTGGGTGATGTCGGTTGTGCCCACGAGCTGCTGCATGTAGGCATTCACCTCGTCGGCGCTCGCCGTGATGCCCGCGTCGGCGGCGATTTGGGCAAGCACCTGGTTGCGGGCATACGCAAGGACCATGTCCGAGGAGGGTGCGTCGTACGTGCCGTCGGCGTTGAGCGAGTACGAGAGAGACTGCGTGCCCTCGATGGCCTCGCGTGCCGTGATGTCGAACGTCTCGCCGTTGTAGGTGTAGGTGCCCACCACGCAGGAGAGCTCGGTGTCGGCCAAGGCGGGCGCAACGGGATCGAGCTTCGTCGTGCCCCAGCCAAAGACAAACCTGGCCAGGACGATTGCGGCGAGCACGCCTACCGCGAGGCCGATGAGCGCCGTGACGGCCGCCGTGCGGCGCGACTTCGCGCGAGCCTGCTGTTGTACGTCGTCGATGCCCTTCTGCAGCATGGCCATCTGCTGTTGCTGCCAGGCAACGACCTGGGCGCGAGAGTAAACGGGCACGTTGTCGGCCTGCTGATATTGACCCTGGGACGCCTGCTGGTACTGACCCTGGGGTTTCTGCTGGTTTCCGTACGGATTGCCGTCCTGGTACTGGGACATGACACGCTCTCCTGAAGTTTGATTACAGTTCGGCCGGACGCGGATAGGGGTTGCCACAGCACATCTTGCCCTCCGGGCATGCCCCACGCATGCAGCCCGGGCCCGCCGTGCGGAAAATGAAGGGGGCCGTGGGCCTTACAAGCTCGAGCATCTTCCAGGCAAGCTCGCGAATCTCCCACTGCGCGCGGTTGCAGCAGCGGTTGGAGAAGAAGTGCATGAGCTCGCGGATGTTCATGGTCACGACGATCTTGGTCTCGCAGGCATTGGGCAGGATATAGCGCGCATCCTCGGCAGGAACACCAGCCTGCACGAGCTTGTCATAGGCCTGCCAGCACGCATCGATGGCCTCGTCAAAGGCCTGGGCGGCCTCGGGATTGGTGTCGACGCTGGCGGGACGCACGATAGGCGGCTCTTCCTTGAACTTGACGTAGCGCTGCGACTGCTGGTTGTAGCTCGCAAGACGATGGCGCACAAGCTGATGGGTGAGCGCACGGCTCACACCCTCGACGGCAAACGTGTAGCTGGCATGCTCGAGGGTGGAGAAGTGACCGCTTGCCATGATGGTGGTGAGAACCTTGCGGATCTTCTCGTCGGTCAGACTTTCCATAAGCTCGCGGCCGCCCACGGGGGCATAGCAAAGGCGGGCAGCAGTCGCCACGGCGCGCTCGGGTTCAGGCGTGTGGTAGAGAAGCGTAACGTCCATGGAATCCTCCCAATCCTTCGGTACGAAAAAAGCCGGCCCCTCGGTATGACTCGAAGGGCCGGCTTAAAGAACGTGCTGGTGCCTTGCGTGGCAGGGCTAAAGGCTACTCGGCCTCGGGAGCCTCGACCTCAGCGGCAGGAGCCTCGACGGGGTCGTTGGCGTGAGCAGCAGCATACTCAGCGGCGCGCTTGGCCTTTTCGGCGGCCTTCTTCTCGCGCTCAATCTTAGCAGCGGCCTCGGCCTCGGCGGCCTTGGCAGCGCGGGCAGCCTTCTCAGCGGCCTGCTTCTCGGCCAGAGCGGCAGCGGCGCCACCGAACTTGCTGGCGAAGCGCTGGACGCGACCGGCGTTGTCAACGAACTTCTGCTGGCCAGTGTAGAAGGGGTGGCAAGCGTTGCAAAGCTCGACGGTGAGCTCAGGAACGGTCGAGTGGGTCTTGAAGGTGTTGCCGCAGGTGCAACGGACGGTGCACTCGACGTACTCGGGGTGGATACCCTGCTTCATGATAAAACTCCTTATGGTAGATGACGGACGCTGGTTTCCGACCAGGCGCCCCGTGAGCTGAGGAAGCATACCAAACTTGAGGGCCCTCATGCCAGTGAATCACGAAGGGAACATGAGATTGCGCGTCTTGCAAGGAGGTCCGTCGCAGACCCGTGCGAGTACAGGCGCCGCAGGGCATATACTGGGCTGAAAGCACCAGGCACTCACCACAAGGAGGCAAGCATGGACCGGATGGACATCGCGATTGTCGGCACGGGACCGGCGGGCGTATCGGCTGCCGTGACGGCCAAGCTGCGCAACAAGAAGGTGGCGCTTTTTGGAAGCGCCGAGCTGAGCGCCAAGATGAGCAAGGCGCACGACATACGCAATTACACGGGTCTGCCCGACGTCGGCGGCGCGGAGTTGGCAGCGCACATGCGCGCCCACCTCGACGCGATGGGCGTGGAGGTGACGCCTGAGCAGATCGTGGCCGTCTACCCCATGGGCGACTACTTCGCACTGCAGGGGGCGCGCGACATTTACGAGGCGCGCAGCGTGGTGCTTGCCAGCGGCGTCGTCATGGGTAAACCTTGGCCGGGCGAAAAAGAGCTGCTCGGACGCGGCGTGAGCTACTGCGCCACCTGCGACGGCCATCTCTACAAGGGAAAGACCGTGGCTGTCATCGGCTACAGCGAGGAGTCCTGGCGCGAGGCGCTCTACCTCGCCGAGGTATGCGGCCACGTGCTCTACTTCTTTGGAAAGCGCCACGACATACCGGGCGATGAGCGCATCGAAGTCGTGGAGGAGCGGCCCCTTGACATCGAGGGCAACGGCACGACCTGCACCCTCCTCACCCACGATGGGAGCTACGAGGTGAGCGCGGTGTTCGTCCTGCGTGACGCCGTCGCCGCCGACCAGCTCGTCGGCGGCCTTGCGACCGACGGGCCCCATGTTGTGTGCGACTTGCAGATGGCAACCAACATCCCCGGTCTTTTCGTTGCCGGTGATATCGCAGGCAAACCCTACCAGTACATCAAAGCCGCAGGTCAGGGCAACGTCGCGGCGCTGTCGGCCGTGGAATGGCTCGCCCGACAAGACCAGGCAAACCAATAAGGCCGGCGCACATCAACGGGAGCCATCCCGCACACAAGCAAGGGGCCCGCAGGACGCGCGCATCGCGACGTTTCCCGCGGGCCCCTCTTGTTTGGCGCTGGTGCGGCCCGACGCCTCCGGACACGTCGCCTTACAGCCCGAAAAGCTTGGCGGTCTGGCGCATGCGCTGGGCAATCTTCACGCCGAAGGGGCAGTTGCGCTCGCAGCGATGACACCCGATGCAGTCTTCAGCATGGGCGGGCAGCGCCTTGTAGTGCTCGCGCACCGAGGGCGGCACCTCGTCGTGGGCCATGGCCAGGTCGGCAAACTTGTTGACCTCAGCGATGTTGATGCCCATGACGCAGGGCTGGCAGTGGCCGCAATAGATACACTGGCCGAAGTAGGAATGCGCCGGGGCTGCGGCAAGCACGCGGCCGAAGTCCTTCTCGGCGGGCGTCGCGTCCTCATAGGCAAGGCAGCCCTCGAGCTCCTCGACGGTGCTGAAGCCCGTCATGACCGAGGCGACGGCCGGACGCGCGAGACAGTACTCGATGCACTGCGTTGTGGTCATGGCCGCGCCGAAGGGGGATTTGGAGGCGTCGAGCAGGCGGCCACCGGCAAAGGGCTTCATGACGGTGATGCCCACGCCGTGCATGCTGCATGCGCGCAGCAGCTCCTGGCGCTTGGGGTCGACGTTGGACAGGGCGTCGTCGTAATGCTCGACAAACAGCGTCTCGATGTTCTCGGAAGGCGGCAGCATGTCGAACGCCGGGTTCATCGAGAACATGACCATCTCAACCTCGGGATAATCGCAGGCAACAAGCGCGACCTCGGGGTTGTGGGTCGAAAGGCCGATGTGGTCGATGTGACCCGCCGCCTTCTCTGCGCGGATGTAATCGATGAAGGGGCTGTCCATGATAGCCTTGAACTCGTCGACCGCGTCAACGTAGTGAATAAGACCGAGCTCTATGTGGCCGCCGAAACACTCAAGCAGAAACTCCCACGCCGGCACGACCTTGTCCAAGTCGCGCGTACGCACATACTGACCGTCCTGCCAGGTAGCTCCAAAGTGGCCCTGGACAACCCAGTGGTCGCGCTGCTCGCATACAGCAGCTCCCACGGCGCACTGCGGGGTCCGCCATCCAGCAGTCGACGATGTTGACGCCGGCCTGGGCGGCGCGACGCACAATCTCGCGGGTGCCCTCGGGGTCGTCACCATGGATCCACTCAGCGCCGTAGCCGATCTCGCTCACCTGCACGCCAGTCTTGCCCAACTCGCGGTATTGCATGAATCTCCCTATCTCCTCCCCCGGAATCACCGGGGCTCCCAAATAAAACGAGCCTGGTTTGCGGGCATGCCTCGCTTTGAATGGCCCTTAGAGCTCGCGCTGGGCCGCCACAGCACGCGCGACCGCGTCGTAGCCGCCCTCGCCGGGAAACGCCAGGCGACGGGGGTGGCCATCGTCTTCGACCAGCACCATCGAGCCGTCGCCAATGGCCGTGCCCGAGCGGCGCAGCGAAAACGTGTCGCATGCCCAAATCTCGG
>JAHZHK010000028.1:7728-25406 GCA_019420325.1 Coriobacteriaceae bacterium
CGAGTTTGCCAGCACGGGCAATCGGCGTGTGGCCCACGATTTGATCGAGGTCAGCAAGGGCCCCGTAGAGCATGTCGGACACGTCAGCCCACACGGGGCCGGGAGCCTGCCAGCCTCCCCTGGAGGCGCCGGCGCTGTCGAGAGCAGCCCATTGGCCTGAGTCGCAGAGCATCGCGTTGAGGCAGGCGGCGATGTCGGCGGGCGTCTTGTCCACCTCTGCCAGGTATTCGTCGGCCCACTCCTGCGTGATGCCCGCATGGCAGCACAAAAACGAGCCCACCGTCGTGGCCATTTGCACATGGAGGCGGTCCTCGAGCACATCGCGCACCTCGCGCATAATGCCCGGCATCGTGCCCGAGCCCACGCGGCCACGAATGTAGCACAGGTCATGGTTGCCCATGAGGACGTCGACCCTCACGCCCTCAGCACGGCGAGCCTCCACCCAATCTGCCTGGTAGGAAAGGGCGTCAAGGGCACGGCGCTCAGTGGCTCCCCAATCGTCGCACGCATCGCCCAAGAACACGACGCGCCCCACGGCCAGCTCGGGGTCGCGCACATATCCCAACAGGTGGGGCAGGATAAAAGGCTGCTTGAGGTGGAGGTCTCCGAGAACAAGTGTCGACATGGGGGCCTTTCGGTTGGGGCCGCAATAACCAAACGCAACGATTGTACCCGTTGCCGCGCAAAGCGACAAAACCATCGGAATATGCAAAAGGCCGCTCGCCCACGTGGGAGGCAAGCGGCCTTGAGGAAAAGCGAGCGCGCGCTAGGCAGCCTTCTGTGCCTGCTCGTCGGCAGCGACGAGCTCGCGGGCATGAGCGATGGCGTCGTCGATGTTGGGGCGGAAGTGCTCCTCGCCCACCAGCTCGACAAAGCCGGCATGACGCATGGCAGCCATGGGCTGCTCGTTGGCGTGGCTGATGATGAGCTGCACGCCGTTCTCCTTGCAGTACTCGTAGAGGTTCTCCAGGGCGTTCATGCCCGAGGAGTCAAGCGAGGGCACGCCGCGCATGCGGATGATGAGGTAGCGGGTGAACTCCTTGACCGAAATGTCGGTGATGCGGTCGGTCATGCCGAAGAACATGGGACCGTTGATCTCGTAGACGCGCACGCTCTTGGGAAGCTCGCGCAGATGCGTGACCTCGGAGTTCTCGTCGCAGTAGTACTTCCAGCCCTTGACCTCGGTCTCCTCGCTCACCATCTTCATGAAGAGGACCACCGTGATGGTCATGCCGGCAGCGATGGCCGTGACCAGGTCGAACACAATGGTGAGGACGAACGTGAGGAGCAGCGCCGCCACGGCGCCCTTCGATGCGGTGCGGCACAGGTGCGCGAAGTTGCGCCAGCCGCTCATGTTGTAGGCCACCTGCAGCAGGATGGCGGCGATGGTGGGCATGGGGATGAGCGCGGCATAGGGCATGAGGAAAACGAGCACCAAAAGCAGCACGACGGCGTGCACCATGCCGGCGATGGGCGTGCGGCCGCCGCTCTTGACATTGGCGGCCGTGCGGGCGATGGCGCCCGTGGCGGGGATACCGCCGAACAGGACCGAGCCGATGTTGCCCACACCCTGGGCCACGAGCTCCATATTGCAGCGATGGTGAGCCGAGATCATGGAGTCGGCCACGACGCACGAAAGCAGGGACTCAATGGCTGCCAGGATGGCGATGGTGACGCCGTTGGACAGCTCGTTGCGGAAAAGCTCGAAGCTGAGCTGGGGCGCCTGGAACTGAGGGAGGCCGGCCTGGATGGTGTAGAGGTCGCCGATGGTGTTCACGTTCATGCCGAAGAGCGGCACCATGACGGCTCCGACGATGACGGCGACAAGCGAGCCGGGGATCTTGTCGTTGACGCGAGGCCACAGGATGAGAATGGCCAGGCACACAAGGCCCACGAGCAGGGCCTGCCAGTTAAAGGTAAAGATGTTGGCGGCCACGGCGGCAAGCTTGTCGGCGGCGTCGATGGTGACCGTGCCGGCGGGGTAGGTAAGGCCCAAGAAATCCTTGATCTGGCCGATGACGATGGTGACGGCGATGCCGGCGGTGAAGCCGGTCGTGATGGTGTAGGGCACGAAGCGAATGAGCGTACCGAGTTTGAGCAGGCCCATCAAGATGAGAATCACGCCAGCAATAAGCGTGGCGGCCACAAGGCCCTCGAGGCCGTCGGTGGCGACAATACCTGCGACGATGGTTGCAAACGCGGCGGTGGGACCTGAGATCTGGACGCGCGAGCCACCAAGCATGGCAATGAGGAAGCCAGCGACGATGGCCGTGTAGATGCCGCGCTCAGGGCTCACGCCCGAGGCGATGGCAAGCGCGATGGAGAGCGGCAGCGCCACGACCGCCACGACGATGCCCGAGACGATGTCCTTCGGGATCTGGCGGCGCAATTCCTCCTTGCTGGAATGCTTGATGACGCTGAACAGAATCGGTTTAATCTTGTCGCGCTGCATGGGCCTGGTTTCTTCTCGAATGGGTATAAGTAATAATTTCTCGTCGAGAAAGGCGAGGGAGCCATTTTAGCGCGCAAAATATGTCTGAACCCAAGTCTACAAAACCGCCAGCGCACTGACGCATGGCCAACAAATTGGGCGGGCACAAGGCCCGCCCAATGAGCGACTTCTTTATATCAGACGATGGCACCCGCGAGTCGTAAGCCCCGCGAGACCGCGGCCCTTACAGGTTCTCCTTCAGCCAGGCGTCGATGGCGTCGCCGGACTGCGTCACCAGATGGCCCATGAGGGAAAGCACGGGCGCCACCGTCGCACCGGGGCAGACGGCTTCGATCTTGCGGTCGGTGCCCGAGGCGCCGCTACCGCCGTTGGTGCAGAACGGCAGAATCTTCTTTCCCGCAAAGTCAAGCGACTCCAAGAAGGTGTACACGGCCATGGGCATATCACCGCACCAGTTGGGATAGCCCAGGATCACTGTGTCGTAAGCGTCCAGGCTCTCGGGCATCTCGCGCAGCTCGGGGCGGGCGTGCGTGGCAAGCTCGTTGCGCGCTTCCTCAACGCAGCCCCGGTAGTCGGCGGAATACGGTTTGGCGGTAGCGATCTCAAACAGCTCGCTGTCCGTGCGCTCGGCGATCATCTGCGCGGCAGTGGCCGTGTGGCCCTGCGGCAGGTCGACGATGTCGCCGGCGACGTAGTTCTGGCCGGCACGGCTGAAATAGGCGATGAGGACGTTGGACATGGAGATACCCCTTTTCGATTGGCAGCGTTCGCACGGCGGATGGTTGAGACGATCGCAACGCCTTCTTCCCATTCTGCGCCCGCGTCAACGCAGGCATGGCGCATCTGCAAACGCCTGTGTGCAAAAGATACGCTCGACGGCGGCCGCATACTCGGCCTGGCCGCGCACGCCCCTCACGGCAAGGTGGACCGATGCCGGATCGGCAAAGCAGCACTTGGCATAGGACCACCACTCCTTCATGCGTGCGGCCGCGTTGTCGGCGCCCATGAGCTCCTCGTATTCGCAAAAGAGCCTGTCGTGGAAATGCTCAAGCTCGCCCAACGTGGCAGCCTGGCCGCCCCGAATCATGCGCGCAAGGGCCGGGTTGGCAACGATTCCCCTGCCCAGCATCACATGGCGGGTCTCAGGATAGGCCGCAAGCAGTGCCTCAAAATCGCCAACAGCAAAGATGTCGCCGTTGTAGGCAACGGGAAACGGCGCCTTCTCCAGCGTGGCGCCATACGGCTCCCACCGAGGTTTTCCCTGGTAGCGGTCCTTTTGCACCCGCGGGTGAACGATGAGCTCGGCAAGCGGCAGGCGGCAATACAGATCGAGGAGCCTTGCGTACTCGCCGTCGTCGGTGATGCCGAGCCGCGTCTTGACCGACACCGGCAGAGGCGACCTGGCACATATGTCTTGCAGGAAGACCTCGAGGTCGTCGGGGTTACGCAGAAAACCGGAGCCTTTGCCCTTGGCGACGACCGTGCCCGACGGGCAGCCCAGGTTCAGGTTGACTTCCTTGTAACCCATGTCCGCAAGCAGATGCGCGGCATGCACGAACTCGTCGGCGTTCTTCGTCAGCAACTGGGGCACGACGTCGAGGCCCGGGCTGTTGAGCGGGTCAAGCTCCTCGCGCGCCCGCTGGCCAAAGGTGGAACCCAGCCGCGGCGGGGAGATGAACGGTGTGTAGTAGCGCTCGAGCGCGCCGAAGCACTGCGCGTGCACGCGTCGGAACACGTGCCCCGTGACCCCCTCCATGGGGGCAAGCAACAGGATTGTCGGTCTCATCATCTGTGGTGGCCTTTTGACTGGATGCGACGGGGCGCCGTCGGCAGATACGGGAACTTGCGGCGGAGACCCTGCCCCGCCCAGGCGCGACAGTGTAGACGTTTTCGTGCCCCCTAAAGCAAGGAAATAGCAAGAACACGCGCAAATGCAGGCGATATACAATCGGGGCACCGCGACAGAGCCCCTATATAGCAGCAAGCGCGGCTCCAATCGAAACCGCACTTGCCACCTGGTAGTATTCGCAGCCTCTCCTCCCATCGCGCCACTCGCGCCTCCCGCCCCGGCACGCGGGCTTTACAGAATGGACATGAACCACTCGACCGTCTTGGGGTCGTAGTGGGAAAAGAACAGGCTCTCGCCCCCGTCGAGCGCCTCAACGGCAGCCATGTCCTCGCCCGTCAGCCTGAAGTCGAAGAGCTCGAAGTTCTCGCGCATGCGCTCCTTGTGGACGGACTTGGGGATGATCACCACACCGCTCTGGAGCAGGAAGCGCAACGCCACCTGCGCGGCGCTCTTACCGTACTTGACGCCGATGCCGGCGAGCACCGGATTGGTGAACATGTCCTTGCGCCCCTCGGCGAACGACCCCCACGACTCGATTTGGCAGCCATACTTCGTAAGATATTCCCGCGCCAGCCTCTGCTGCTGAAACACGTGAGTCTCCACCTGGTTTACGGCGGGCTTCACCCGGGCAAAGTGCTGAATGTCCAGGTAGCGGTCAGGCACGAAGTTGGAGACGCCGATGGCGCGCAGCTTGCCCGCGTCGTAGGCCTCCTCCATGGCGCGGTAGGTGCCGTAGTAGTCGCCAAACGGTTGGTGGATGAGCAGAAGGTCGAGGTAGTCGGTGCGCAGCTTCTTCAGCGACTCGGCGATGGAGGCCTTGGCCGCCTCGTAGCCGGCGTTGGTGATCCACACCTTGGTGGTTAGGAAGAACTCTTCGCGGGGCAGCCCCGACTCGGCCAGCGCCGCGCCCACGCCCTCTTCGTTGCAGTAGGCCTGAGCCGTGTCGATGCTGCGGTAACCCACCTCGATGGCGTCGAGTACGCATCGCTTCGTGTCCTCGGGCGGCGTCTGGTACACGCCGTAGCCGAGCTGGGGCATCTTGATGCCGTTGTTAAGGGTTACATACTCCATGTGACAACCTCCAAATTATGAAAAGCCAACGGGACACATTGCGTAATGTGCTCCGTATTGCCTGCGATGTACACTATCGATGTTGCAATCTGCTTTTCATTTTGCGAAACGTGAGGAATGCCGCCATGCTTGACCTGGCCGAACTCGAACAACTTGTCGCCTTTGCCGAGCTGGGCACGTTGAGCCGTGCGGCCGAGGAGCTCCACATCTCCACGCCTTCGCTCACCCGCTCCATGCGCCACATCGAGCAGGCCTTTGGCGTGCCCCTGTTCACCAGGAGCAAGAACCGAATCGAGCTCAACGAGACGGGTCGGCTGGCAGTGGAGCGGGCGCGCGGTCTTCTGCGCGAGGAACAGGACGCCTTGCGACAGGTCCGGGCCTTCGACCAGCGGCAGCACACCGTCGTGGTGAGGTCGTGCGCGCCGGCCCCGCTGCTGCAGGCCCAGCTCGAACTAAGCAGGCGACAGGTCGGCAAGGCGGTGAACGCCCAGGTGTGCCCCACCAACGAGGTGCTCGGCTCCTGGCGCGACGGCTCCTGCGACGTCGCAATCGTCCCGTTCCAAACTGAGGGCGCCCATACCTTCCTGCAAGAGCAGCTCTTCGTCTGCGTGCCCGAAAACCACGAGCTGGCTCGCCACACAAATCTGAGCTTCGAGACAATCAACGGCTTCAATTTCCTGCTGCGCACGGAGCTGGGCTTCTGGGACGCCTTGTGCCGCAGAAAGATGCCCTCCTCCAAGTTTCTGGTACAAACCGACAAAGCCGCGTTCGACGAGCTCGTCGCGGCGTCGTCTTTACCATGCTTCACCTCGGACTACGCCCCACTGCGAGGCGATCACCCGGGTCGCGTCGAAATCCCCTTGACCGACGACGACGCACACGTGACGTTCTACCTGCTGGAACGTAAACCTATCGCCCGCGCGTCATCGCGTCGATGAAGCGCACCGCGGGATTGGGCACCTCCGGCCGATACATGATACCTTAGGTCACCGCGCAGCATCTCTGCCATCTCGTCATCAAAAAACTTGCCGGCGCCCTTCACGAGGTAGTTGTACAGCGCGTCGGCACTGTCGGTGACGCCAAGCTTCTCCTGCACCGAAGTACCCGCAGCAATCATCATACCGGCGCAGCGACGCTGCTGACCGCCCAGCCAGTTCTTCTTCTCAACCACAAGCACATCGCACCCGACCGAAGCGGCCTCAACGGCGGCGGGGGCACCGCCCGAACCCGATCCCACGACGATGACGTCCGCCTCGTCGTCCCAGCGGGACACGCCGTAGGGCATGCCAATCCCAGCCGACGCCCCCTCGGCGCGGCCCAGTGCAGGAGCGACCGCGCCGACGGCGGCAGCGGCCGACCCTGCCAAAAAAGCTTTGCGAGAAACAATGCTTTCCATGAGCAATCCCCTCTCTTGCCTGTGTGTCGAACCAGACGTCCGGCGTACCTGTCGGAGAGGAAGGCCTATGAACACGCGCCACGTCTGCGAGTTTGTCGAGTTCGCCAAAACGCTCAACTACACCCAGACCGCAAAGCGTCTGTTCATCTCCCCCACCGCGCTCACCAAGCACATCCACGACCTGGAACGTGACATCGGCATAACCCTGGCGGCAAGCTCCGGCACGGTGACGACGCTCACCCCGGCCGGCAAGGTCTTCGCCCAAGAGGCCCCCGGGCATCGTGGGATCGGTACAGACGCGGCGGGCGCAGCGGATTCGGTCAACAGTCGCCCGACTGCGTAGCATGCGACCCCGCAGTGCCCACCCCACCTGCATCTGCACCCTCACAACGTCGAGCAGCCCGCGTCACAAGCGCATCGCTTAACGGGAAGCCTGTCGTCTGATAGGCAATCGCTCGCACCTTATAGGGCATCCCTTCAGGGGTCTCGATGACATCGAGCCGTACCATTCAACCACGCGCCGCGACTAAACGGCGCAAAGAACTGACTCACGTTTTGAGGGGATGGTCTACATGCAGCAAGTCACCACCACGCGCAGGGACTTCGTCCGAAATGCCGCAGCAGCGGCTTTGGCCTGCGGGGCGCCTGCCCTTGCGAGTGCCAAATTCGCCAACGCCGAGGAGCCCCAGCTAGACGGTACGCAACCAAACCGCGTCTGTGAAATCCTGGGCATCGAGAAGCCGGTCATTCAAGCCATGATGCTGCAGCTCACAAGCCCCGAATTCGCCGCAGCAGTCTCAAACGCGGGCGG
Organism: Coriobacteriaceae bacterium; assembly: GCA_019420325.1. GTDB lineage: Bacteria > Actinomycetota > Coriobacteriia > Coriobacteriales > UMGS124 > UMGS124. The sequence continues at coordinate 15,308 of JAHZHK010000028.1, forward strand.
TCTGGGCGTCATCGGGGCGCAAACGGCTGAGGACATCGAGGCCGTCAGGGCGCTCACCGACAAGCCGTTTGCTGCCTACGTGTGGGAATACAGCACCGACGAGCTGCTCGACATGCTGGTTGCCGAAAATGTCAAGATCGTCGTCATGATGGGCATGAAGACCAAGGCAGAAGGCAACCACGCCGAGGTCGATATGATTCGCAGGTACAAGGACACCGGGATAACGGTCGTTTACCGTGCCCTGCACACGACCCCCGGCGAGCTCGTCGAGGCCCAAGAAGCCGGCGCCGACATCGTCATTGCTTCTGGCTGGGGGGCAGGTGGGTGCAACACCGAGACCATGATTACACTGCGGTCCATGCTCAAAGCCTGCAGGCCGCAAATCACCATCCCGCTGATGGGTGCGGGGTGCATCGTCGACGCTGACAGTGCCACGGCCATCGCCGCCCTGGGGGCAGAGGGTGCCTACGTCGGAACCCGCTTCCTCGCAAGCGCGGAGAGCCCCGCCGCCGACTCCACCAAGCAGGCCATCGTCGACACAAGCGCAACAGACCTCGTCAGCTGGCGCATGGGCGTCATCTGGCTACACGGTACCAGGACCGAATGCACGGAGAAGTGCATCGAGATGCCCTACTCCGGTCAGGCGGACAGCACCGTCGACCTCACGGGCACGGTCTGGAGCGACATGCGCGACGGGACGACCGAGGATACGTTCGTCAACATGAACGACGCGGTGGACAGCATCACAACCATCAAGACATGCCAGGAAATCGTAGACGAGATAGGGTCTGCCTGGGTTTAAGACACAAAGCAGCTCAAATTTCACGAAGCGCCCATGCATGCCAGAACCCTCTGGAGCATGGGCGCTTCGTTGTCTACCTTGTATATAAGATAGGGATAGACCGCAATAGCGTCGCCCTCGATTGGAATGGACACGACGTCCTCAACCTCAAGCAGGCAGTAATGCCTGGCATAGCGAGCGGTCGTGATTGCCGCACGGTCATCTCGCAGGGGAATCGCACCCCCACCGGCGACCCGGTCGGGCAGGGCATGCAGCGACGGCGTACACCCGCGTGCCGCAAGCAGCTTCATGATGACGTCGTCCCATCCCTCATACGATGGGGATGCCGGCCAATAGAAATCGCCCTCGTCAATCACGGCCAAAGGAACTTCTTTGAGTTCTGCGAGAGGATTGCCCTTTCCAACAAGAACAACCAAGGGCTCCGGATTGAGCCGCACGCTTGCATAGCGCGACTTGTCCGCCCCCGGCGGCAAGGGCGCCCCGTCGGGAGACGGCGCATTCCATACGCCCAGGTCAATCAAGCCGCTATCCAAGGCGGCGACCACGGAGCAGTCGAGCTTGATGTACTCAACGTTGACGCTCAGATGACCATTTGCCGCAAGCATCTGTTTGAGCTGGGCACTTATGCCGAAACCAGAGTTAAGCGCTTGCACACGCAGCGAAGGAACGTCTGCGTTCGCCTCTCGGCACGCCTCGAGGAGCTCGCGATGGACCTGGAGAAGCCGCTTGCCCATCTCAAGGAACTTGATACCGGCGGGCGTAAGCGAACATCCCTCTCCCGGTGAACGGTTGACGAGCGTAGCCCCGATTTCACCCTCAAGGTCACGCACGTGCTGGCTGAGGGCCGGCTGGCTCATGTTCAGTTCGCGCGCCGCCGCCCGAAAGCTCATAAACCTGCTAAACGCGACGAACTCGCGAACTTTCTCCGTGTCCAAAGCGAAGCGCCTCCATTGCAGCTCGCGATAGCATGCGTTGCGTGCATTGTATTGCAAGCTATTTCAGCAAAACTGCAATTTGCACATTCCCTACATATTTCAGATACATGTTGGTTCTCCTTGCCCGGTCCCCACACCCGCACGTCACAGTCGCCTACCGCTTGACGACAACGGTGAGCAGCACGAGGTCGTCCTCGCCGGTATTCGCGATGGAGTGGCTCGAGCCCTGCGGGCAGATGTGCATGACGCCCGGTGCCAGGGGCTCCTCCACGCCGTCGCACACAGCCATGCCGGCACCCGAGAGCACGTAGTTGAGGTCGTCGCCGCTCTCCTGCACGTGCATCCCGATGGAGCCGCCGGGATGGATGGAGGTGGGGATGATGCGGTAGGCGGCATCGTTGTACATGCGCGCCGCGAGCGTCCCCTCCCCGCCGTTCATGCCCGGCACCTGCATCTCGTCCATCTCGTTGAAATCAATCCTCATGAGTCGCCTCCCATTCGTGCAACCAACTCTGGCACCGCACAGTATACGCAGCTTTATACCGCCGCGCCCGGCGAGAAGCACGGCGCCAGGGAGAGCAACTCAGTGTCCGTCTCGCATTCACCAGAGGCTCCCATGAGCTACACGGTCAAGCAGTTCGCCGCCCTGTTCGGCACCACAGAGCGCACCGTGCGATATTGCACCGACGAGGGCCCTTTGCCCTGCCGGCGCGACGGCGGCAACCGCCGCGTGTTCGTGGTGGGCTCGGGCCGTGCCGAGGTGGGGTTCACCGCCGGCCCCGTGGACGCCGAGGCCTTCGACTCCGAGCCGTTCTCCTCCCACCGCCACGTGCTCGTGCTGGGAGAGGACCACGAGCTCGCCGGACGCGACAGCGTGCGTCTCGCCGACCTCAACGGGCGCCGCATCGCCACGCTATGCGGCGGCTATGCCCCAAGCAAAGGCATCCTGGCGCGCCTAGCGCGCAGCGACGTGCACCCCAGTGAAACCCACTGGTTCGCGGAGACCTATCTGGGGCTCATGCTGGCCGCCGACTACGCGGCGGCACTGCAACCCTGGCCCCACACCGTGGTCGTCCCGTTCGACGAGCCAGACTTTACCTGGGACGTCTACCTGGTAACGCGCCGGGGAACCCGACTCACGCCCCAGGCCCGCACGTTCTGGGACTACGCACGGGCCTGGATCGCAGAGCACCGCGAGGGGCTGTGCCACTGGCCCCTCGGCGCGCCCGGGCCGGCGGGCACGCACGCAAGGGGTTAGCCCCGCCGCGACAAAGGCCGTCGCGCCCGCCCTTGCGCCTCGATGCACACCGGCCCGAATCGTTCCCGCCTTACTCCCAGCTGGGCAGCGCGGCCACCTGCTTGCCGAGCACCAGGCCGAAGGCGATGTTGGAGCTGATGGAGGAGCCCACCATGTGCTCGTTGCCCACGTGGCCGCGTAGGATGAGCTCGCCGATGCCGTAGAGGGTGTCGCCACCCAGGGGCTCGTCGTACATGTTGCAGAACTGGAACTTCGCGTTGGGAATGAAGCTCGTCAGCGGGTCGTACTCCAGGCCGGGCTGGTTGGCCCAGGCGTAGAACGGCGGCTCGGTCAGCGGGATGGGGTCGCCCGTGCCGGCGCCGTTCTTCTGGGTGCGGCCGAAGAGCGTGTCGCCGCCGTTGGCCAGGTCCTCGTTGTACTTGGCCACCGTGGCGGGCAGCTCGGAGGCGTCGATCTTCTCGGCCAGCTCCTCGACGGTGTCGGCGCTCACGATGTACTGGAGCTCCTTGTCGGTGAGGCCCGAGGGGCCGCCGGTGGCCACGGCCTGCTCGTACATGGCGTTGTCGATGACCGTGTAGTTCATGTAGCAGCCGTACTTCTCGCTCTTGCCCTGCCTGATGAGGGCGCGGGTGCGGTCGTTGGTCCAGTACTGGCCGTCGTCCATGTAGCGCGAGCCGTGCTCGTTCACCACGATGGCGCCGAACTGGCAGAGCTCGCAGGTGGCGGTGAGGTCCTCGATGCCGTAGCCCTCGGTGGGGTAGAGCAGCTGGCGGCCCCACATGGGCGCACCCAGGCTCATGGCCGCGATATGGCCCTTGCCGGTGTCGCCGAAGCCGCACATGTTGACCATGCCGGACAAGCCGGGCATGCACTCCTCCACGAGCTCGGCGTTGCGCACGAAGGAGCCGGTGGCGAGCACGGTGGCCTTGCGGGCCTTGATGGCCTGCTCGTTGCCGTCCTCGTCGGTCGCCAGGGCGCCCAGCACCTTGCCGGCCTCGCTGATGACAAGGCGTTCGAACTCGGTGTCGTACTCGACCTTGACGCCCTCGTCCTCGCAGGCCCGGGCGAGAAGCTCGCACATGTGCATGTTGTCAATGACATAGGTGCGCGGCACGGTGGAGCCGGAGGTCTGGTAGGGCTGCGGGAACTCGAAGCCCAGGTCCTTGAGGAACTGCTCGCCGGCGGCGGAGTTCTCGGCGAAGACGCGGGAGAGGTCAAGATTGTAGAGGGCACGTTCGCTGGAATAGACGCCCATGAACGAGCCGCCGGCCGCAATCGTAAATGAGTCAACGCGGACGGCTTGCACACCGTTCGCAAACCCCAGGTCGCAGGTCTTCGCCATCGGCCGGTTGGGTGAGTAGTCTCGGGTGGTTTGCCCATGAGTCGGCGAGCAGGTTGGGGCTTCGCAATTGGCGCGATCGCTTCGCGTGCGCTCGACAAGCTTGTTTAGCAAAGGGCCAATCGGTCGCTTTCGGCCGCCTATATGGCGACGGCGTTTCCCATGTGGGCGTGACGGCGCTGCGCGCCCTGTTGCGCGACACTCCTTTGTGACGCTTAGAACCCCTGCTCGCCGAGCATCCACCTCGCGAGGTCCAGCACGAGCACGCCCTCCCGGGTATAGGGCTCATGCCTGGTGCGGGCGATGAGGACCTTCGGGAACGCGTCCCTGATGGACAGAAGCGCAGCGAGCTCCCTCTCGAGCGTCGAATCGGCGCTGACGTCGTCGCTCACCTGTATGTAGACGAGCTCCGACCCCCTCTTCGCGACGAAGTCGACCTCCTTCTGGTACAGCTTTCCGACGTAGGTCTCGTAGCCTCGCCTCATCAGCTCAAGGAAGACCGCGTTTTCGTACATGCGGCCCCAGTCCATGTTGCGCGTCCCCAGGACCGCATAGCGCATTCCCGAATCGCAGACGTAATGCTTCGCCTGTGTGCTCAGGTACTTCTTCCCCTTGATGTCGTAGCGCTTCGCCTCATAGAAGACAAAGGCGTCGCGGAGGTAGGAGATGTAGCGCCCGACGGTGACGTGGTTGGTGGGAACCCTGTTGGCGTCGAGGACGTTGGCGATGTTGTTGGGCGAGTTGAGGTTGCCGGAATTGTCCATCATGTACTCGGCCAGCCTCTCCAGCACGGTGGGGTCGGGCAGGGAGAACTTCTGGACGAGGTCGCGCGTGAGGATGGTCTTATAGACATCGCGGATGTAGCCGTACGACTCCGAGATGTCATCGTAGTCGTAGGAGCCGGCGAGCCCGCCGCGCCTGATAAACCCGTCGAAGTCATCGTCGACGGCCTCCCGCTCGCCGAAGTAGGAGCGGTATTCGCCGAAGCTGAAAGGGAGGATGTGAACCTCCCTGTGGCGCCCCGTGAACAGGGTCGCCAAATCCGAACTCAGAAGGAACGCGTTCGACCCCGTGAGGTAGATATCCCATCCGCCACGTGCGTGAATGCTGTTTATTGCCTTCTCGAAACCCTCGCACAGCTGCACCTCGTCGATAAAGAGGTGGTTGCGGGCGCCCTCTTTGTACCGCTCTATAATTTCGCGATGCAGTGCGTGGTACTCGAGCAACGGTTCGTTGTCGAGGTCCAGCAGGTCGATGTAGACGTTGTTGGCGGACGGATCCTTCTGAGCAACAGAGGCGGAGAACGCCTTCATGAGCTCGGACTTGCCGGAGCGGCGCATCCCCGTGATCACCTTGATGTCCCGGGTGCCCTCGAGCGCCCAAAGCCGCTCCATGTACGCATTGCGGTCTACCCAAGTCATCATTCGCTCCTTCTCGGTTTCGAAACTCGAATAATTTTAAAGTTTCGAAACCGAGAAGGCAATAAGCCATCGGTCTGCGCAAGTGCGCGCCGGAAGACTGGACAGCCTGCGCAATCGTCGCCGGCCCGCAATTGCGGGAGCCTGAAGCACGCGGCGCCGCTCATTTCGCTAAATCAACTTGATAGGATGACGGATCACGGTCTTGAGCTTTTCCGGCGCGCACTTGCGCGGGTCGGAGAGGTAAATCTCGTGATGGAGGCGGGATTCGGAGAAGTCGGGGGCGTAGCCCTGTTCCGCCGCGAATGCACGCATGGCGTCTATGGTCGCCGGCTCGCCGTCGTAAGGCCCGACATGCATGCACTGAACGCAAAGGCCCTCGTCGACCCTCAGCAGCTCGGCCGCCGAGAAGTCCAGTTTCTTCTTGGCGGCAGCTTCCGAAACGGCCCAGTCGAAGTCCTCGCGAGTGACGAAGTCGGGCAGGCGGATGCATGAGATGAAGTTGAAGTCGTCTTTCCGCGCATAATCGATCCCGCCATCGGTGCGGTCTTGCCACCAGAAGCCCTCGAGCGGAGGCACGACGAAGTCGAAATAGCCTTCGATTTCTCGCGGGCCCTTCTTCGACATCTTGATGGTATAGGCAACGCCGTAAAGCAGTGGCAAGGTGTTCTGGTAGTCGCCGCCTTCGATGTTGGGGTCGCCCTTGCCCCGCACGGCGACGTAGCTCATAGGCGGAACGGTTACGACGCTCGGCCTGCCGGACGGCCCATAGAGCTCCCTGAACTCCTTCTTGAAATCGTATGCCATCGCAACAGCCTTCCCTAAACCTGGGTTTCCGCCGATATCGGTTCAAATACAGCAACGGGCGCGGCTTCGGAGGAAACCGCGCCCGTTGACAGACATTCTAACATATAATCGAACGCTTGTTCGTTACTCCCACTCGATGGTACCGGTGGGCTTGGGGGTCAGGTCGTACACGACGCGGCAGATGCCGGGGACCTCAGCGAGGATACGGGCGGTGATCTTCTTGAGCAGCGCCCAGTCGAGCTCGGGAACCTCGGCGGTCATGGCGTCAACCGTGTTGACCGCGCGGATGATTGCGGGCCACTCGTAGGCGCGCTTGCCGTCGCGCACGCCGGTCGCGCGGAAGTCGGGCACGCTCACGAAGTATTGCCAGACCTTGCCTTCAAGGCCGGCCTCGGCGAACTCGGCGCGCAGGATGGCGTCAGCCTCGCGCAGGGCCTCAAGACGATCGCGCGTGATGGCGCCAAGGCAGCGCACGCCCAGGCCGGGACCAGGGAAGGGCTGGCGCTCGACCATGCTCTCGGGAAGGCCGAGCTCGCGGCCGATGACGCGCACCTCGTCCTTAAAAAGCAGCTTGACGGGCTCGCAGAGTTCGAACTGCAGGTCATCGGGCAGGCCGCCCACGTTGTGGTGGGCCTTGACGCCGTCGGACTCAAGGATGTCGGGATAGATGGTGCCCTGGGCCAGGAAGCTCACCTGGTCGCCCACCTTGCGAGCCTCCTCCTCAAAGACGCGAATGAACTCGGCACCGATGATCTTGCGCTTGCGCTCGGGCTCTTCGACGCCCTCGAGCAGGTTCAGGAAGCGATCGGTGGCATCGACGTACACCAGGTTGGCGTCGAGCTGGTTGCGGAAAACGTCGACGACCTGCTCGCTCTCACCTTTGCGCATGAGACCGTGGTTCACATGCACGCAGATGAGCTGCTTGCCGACGGCCTTGATGAGAAGGGCCGCGACGACGCTGGAGTCAACGCCGCCCGAAAGGGCGAGCAGGACGTTCTTGTCGCCAACCTGGGCGCGAATTTCCTCGATCTTCTCGGCAATGAATGCCTGGGCGAGCTCGGGGGTGGTGATACGCACCATATCGTCGGGGCGCTTGTTGGGGTCCATGCACGGCTCCTCTCGAAATTGCCTTTTGGGAGTCGGAGAATGCTGCCCCGACTCTGTTTCCTAACGGTTAATTGTATAGCACGCGCAACGCTCGCAACAAGGGCAACCACCGATGCGCCCGAGCAATAAAACCTTACATCTCACCCTCAGCTTGAACGTCAAAGATAAGGTCAACCATCTCTTTGCGGTCTTTGACACCGAGCTTGCCGTAAATGTGAGCGATGTGGGTCTTAACCGTGTTCTCAGCCAAGACGAGGTCCTCCTGGATATACGCACGCGTGCGCCCCTGCACCAGCAGGTTCAACACCTCGGTCTCACGCGGCGACAAGCCATAGAAGTCAGACACCTCTGCACAGCGGTCCTCGATCGCACGCGTCATGAGGGCCACGGGAGAACCCTCAACCGCAGGTCGCGACTCAGCATCGGCCTGCGCACTTTCACGCATGGTTCCCTTGTCGCGACGGCCAAGCCCAAGAAGCATGGCAATAAGCGAGAAGACATAGATAACCACGACGACAATCAGGTTGCCCACGGCGTTGGTGTTGCTCAAAAACAGGACCCAGATTATCGAGCCCACCGCGTACAGGCCGGAAGCAGAGCCAATGGCACGATACGAGGGGATATGGGTCACGTTGAGCAGCGTGGTGACAAGCACCCAGAACAGCAGGTGCGAGAACGAGTCGTTGAGGCGCATGAGGGTGTCGATGACCGCAGGGCTTGCGTCGGGCTCGGCGGAAAGCAGCAGCGAGACAAACAACGTAAGGATGACAATCAGAAGCGGAGGCTGAAAGCGCAGATGCGGAGGTAGGTTTTCCATTTTCACGATTGCGAAGTAGGTAAACAGCGCAAGCACGATCGCATACCCCGCCCACAGCGCAGGAGACGAGGCCATGGTGGGCCACTCCTGGGCCGAGGCGATGTGGCCGTCGCCCCACAGGCCCACGAAGCTCAACGAGCGAACGGTGGCCAGAAGAAGCGACGCGGCAACAACCAGCGTCATCACGTTGCGCCTGCCCGCGCGCCCCAGCGAGGTGCGGGGCTTCAGGGGCACACCGAACGCCATCGCCCCGTCCTGTGCGCTATCAACCGAGCGCTGCGCCAGTGCGGCATGGCGAGCCCCCTGGAACAAAGCAGCAGAAACGATGGGCATGACCGTCACCAACGTGACCTGCGCGGCAGGTGACAGAAACGCCTCGGCTTGAGAGACTAAGACGGGCTCGACGATCAGCGACACAGCAACGCACACGGCGACGCATGCGAACGTCTGTGTGCGAGCGGCAAGCAAGACAAAGCAGGCCGTCAGCCAGAAATACCCCATGCCAAAGACAATAAGGCCCGCAATCGAAAGTATCGTGGGCGAAAAGGTGGTCTGGTCTGCAGCCATGGCAAACGTCATGGTGCCAAACGACGACAGCAGCGCCATGATGGGCCACAAGAACGCCTCGCGCTCGCGCAATTGATGCGGCACGGCAACGAAGGCGGCACTTGTAAGCAATATGCCCAAAAGGAAAAAGGCTCGCGGATTGACCGGGGCACCAAAACCCGACAGGGCTTCTGCAAATCCCGACGTATGGCCCACCAGCGTGCACCACGTGATATTGACAGTCAGTCCGATGGCGGCAAAGACCGCGCAAAGATTAATGTCCCGTTTGGACATCGACATGAGGCCTCTCCCCTGGCGCCCCGGCGCGCCACATACCCGCTGACAGTACCCGGGCCCTCCCCCTTAACACTTAACCCTTGGTGACATTGTGCGCGAAACCACCAAAATTGTCCATTCACGTTTTTCAATCCCGCCATTAGCGTAATTGTCAAGCGAATATGCCACCTACCAGCCCTTTTTCTTGACCCCCTGCAAATGTTACCAAGGGTCCAACCAAAAAGGTTGATGCCCAAAACTGAAGGAAACCTGTAAGTTCGCCCGCTTACGTTGATGGGGACCGGCTTGGTTCTCCCTACAGTTCTTTAAAACGGGCACGCAGAAGAAGACATGAGAAAGCGCCGAGCAACAGCCCGTAGCTCGAGCGCAGAGGGAAAAGAGGGGAACATGAGGAAGGCAACGAGGCGCGCAGCCACTGTCGCCGGCATGGTGGCCGTTCTTGCGACGACGAGCGTCATGATGGCGCCGGCTTTCGCCGTCGACTCGGCCGCCACCGCCGCGGCGATCGTCCACACCGAGGTGCCCGACGGCGACGCCGAGTATCCCGGCAAGGAATACATCATCGACAACTACAACAAGTGGGACCAGATCGCGGTGGAGTACGCCCCCGAGATCCGCCAGCTCCCCAACGGCAAGCTCGTCCAGCTGACCCCCACCGAGTACGAGTGCCCCCACTGGATGCAGCAGAGCTGGACGATCTCGTACAACACCTACTACCTCGACGCCGACAACAAGGGCTGCCTGTCGTGCCACTATGACCTGAACCAGCTGAT
>JAHZHK010000028.1:25416-29203 GCA_019420325.1 Coriobacteriaceae bacterium
TATGGACATGCCCTACCGTCACGCCACGCTGCCCAACAAGGCCCTCGAGACCTACAGCGACGTCAACCAGTGCATCTCCTGCCACCGCGACAACGGCGACGAGTTCGGCCGCCTGATTCACGGCATCCACGAGCACTCCCGCAACGCCGACATGTTCAAGGCCATGGGCGGCGACTGCGGCTCCTGCCACAGCGCCACGGGCGACGGCCAGGGCATGCAGCTCTGGGACAACGTGAAGTACAAGGCCCTGGGCGACAGCATCACGACCATCGAGAACGTCGAGGGCAACTTCAGCGTCACGCAGGACAAGGTCCAGAGCATGGACGAGCTCTACAGCTACGACTTCGTCCACGGCTACTACGACCACATGCGCTACGCCTGCAGCGCCGCCGCTCTCGACCTCGAGCTCCCCATGAGCATGATGGAGGAGTGGACCATCACCATCGAGGGCAACGTGCCCGAGCCCTACACCGCCAAGCTCGTCGACCTCATCGCCGAGGCCGAGGAGGCCGGCGTCGTGGTGACGAAGCCCTCCAAGATGGTCTGCGACCTCAACCCCGTCGGTGGCGGCGGCATCGGCCAGACCGAGATCACCGGCATCCCCGTGAGCTGGCTCATCGAGAAGGCCGGCGGCATGCTCGAGGGCACCAACTCCATCCGCTGCGTCCGCGCCGACGGTTCCTCCAAGAACGGTGTCATGGTCTCCAAGCTCCCCGAGGAGTACCTGGTCTACAAGATGGACGGCCAGTACCTCGACGCCAGCCGCGGCTTCCCCTGCACCAACTGGGTCGAGGGCTACGATGCCCAGGTCTTCAGCAAGCAGCCTTCCGGCTACATCGTCTCCACCGACGACATGAGCAAGGGCCGCGACTGCGGTCAGAAGAACAAGGACGGCGAGCACATCAACCGCCCGAACGCCACAATCTGCGGCACGCCTGAGGGCGTCATCATCGAGACCGGCAAGCCCTACACCTTCCAGGGCTACGCCGACGCCTTCGACCACCACGTCTCGACGATCGAGTTCTCGATGGACCACGGCAACACCTGGACCGCTTACGAGGTCGGCGAGTACGACGTCAACAAGTGGCTCTGGTGGACCTTCGAGTGGACGCCCGAGGAGAACGGCGCCTACTGCCTGATGGTGCGCGCCACCACCGAGGAGGGCGAGGTCAGCTTCAGCACGCACGAGGTCATGGTCAACGCCAAGTCCGTTCTGCCCTCCGCTGACGAGGTCGTCCGCTTCGGCGACTACGACCTGCCGATCCAGTACTCCACCGGCCTTGAGAACAACGAGTAGAAGGAGCCCCCGATGAAGAAGAACATTCTCGCCGCCGGTGCGGCCAGCAGCGCCCTGCTGCTCGGCGTGGCCGGCATGGCCCTCGCCGACGGCGCCGGCGCCGACAATCAGGTCGCCGACAACACCGAGCCCCAGGACTCCAACCACGTCCTCACCCTCGAGGAGGCCGACTACGTCAAGGTCGCCAACCTTCAGGGCACCTTCACCTTCAACCAGGAGGGCGTGACCCCCAACGACGACCTGTTCAACGTCTTCGGCACGGCCATCACCTCGATGTGCTCCAAGCCCGCCAACGAGCTCGTCGCCCCCGGCGCCCACAACGCCGAAGCCACTTACTTCATCAACGTGGGCGGCAACATCAAAAAGAGCTTCACGGTGAACCTCGCCGAGATGGAGGACCAGTCGGTCATGGACACCGTGGCGTGCTCCTGCGCCACCGGCGCCCCCTTCGGCCAGGCCGCCGTCGTGGGCGTGCCCCTGGCTGCCGTCGTGAACATGGCCGAACTCGACGAGGGCGTCAACACCCTCACCGCCTACGGCACCGACGGCTTCGGCGAGCCCATGCCCCTGCGCTACGCCCTCGAGCACGACGCCATGCTCGTCTACGAGGTGAACGGCGAGAGGCTGCAGAGCGAGGAGGGCCCCTCCGCCCAGCTCTGGATGCCTGAGACCGCGGCCCGCTACTTCACGCGCAACATCGTCGACATTAAGCTCACCGCCGAGAAGGCCGAGCCCGACATGCAGAGCGTTGACCCCATGTGGCGCAACAAGGTTGAGATCATGAACAGCGCCGACGGCTGCGTGTTCCTGGCCGGCAACTCCATCACCTTCGAGGGCGTCGCCGACGACCTGGGCAGCCCCATCGAGGCAGTCGAGTTCTCCTTCGACGGCGGACAGACCTGGACCGAGTGCTCCACCGAGGGCGCCACGGCCGACCGCTGGGTCAACTGGCGCTTCGAGACCTCCTTCGACCAGGCCGGCGACTACAAGATGATCGTCCGTGCCCGCACGGCCGACGGCGTCGTCTCCCCCGTCGAGGCCAGCCTGACCTTCCACGTCATCTAGGAATCAGGCCTTAGGGTGCGCTCCAGCGCAGCCAAGCAGGCTCACATGCCCTGACGAAGAGGGGGCGGACCATGTGGTCCGCCCCCTCTATTCGTTTGGCGTCATCATCTTGACCGGCGACAACCACGGCGGCGAGCACAAAGACGAGGCATTTTGCTCCGGCGGCGACCAGAAAATCCGCGCCGCGGCCGACTCGGGCATCACATACGTCTGCATCCAGGTCAAGCAGGAATCCCTCGACGCCTTCACGGCCGACGACGCCATCATGTGCTAATTCGCGATCAGTGCGCAAGGGGCCAACAAAGCCCCGCCCGTTGACCTCTTGCGCAAATCTGCTGGCACAAAACTACCTCACATCTCGGCCGACGTCGCGCAAAAGAGGCTGAGGCGCACTTCGTCGGTTCCGGGACCAAAAGCCGAGACAGTTACAAAAAAATCACTTCGAGCTCAGGGCGTTGAGCTTTCATTTTGCCCCAAGGAGCACGACGGGTCATGAGAATCACAAAGAGCAGACACCGCTCGCAAGCCTCCTTCGGAATAGGTGTTGAGCAGCTCCTGCGCATGGGCGAACTCGGGCCCTCGCCTCCAACCGAGCAGGCGGTTGACTGCGAGATTTCCCTGGACGTTGTGGACAAAGAGCAGATGGGCGTCCTCGCGCGAAAGCCCGGTCTTCTCCATAATCGAGGGAACCATCTGCTCAGCGCCGCGCTCGACGACGCGCTGTGCCACGCGGGCATACGCGTCGTCATCCGAATAGAGCAGGTAATAGTCATCGTTTGCCGGTGGGCGCTGGCAGAGGGCCCCCGCCTGCGCTCCTTCGAGCGGGGGCGCCGCCGCCAGGGCCTCGTCGATAAGCGCGTCAAGCAGCACGAACTTGTCCTCGTAGTGCAGATAGAACGTGCCTCGGTTGATATCGGCGCGGCGGCAGATATCCGCCACCGTCATCTTCGCGAAGCCGACCTCGGCCAGCAGCGCGAAGAACGCCTCTCGTATGACCGAGAGCGTATAGCGTCGGCGACGATCGATTTTCCCCGCTTCCATGGCTCCTCCAATTGCACCGCTCAACAATACCCATCAGCCGCTCGTTTATCGACAGCGCCTCGAAGCTGTTCATTGCTCTCACGCAAATCGACATTGATACTGTTTATAGGCACCTGTTCATTATAGCTGAAAGAGAGTATCAAGTGACTTCGTACGAGCAGCTCGTTATCGAGCTCACCAACCAATCGTTTTTCCATCAGGCAGTCTATCGAAACGGCGGCACACCCTATGAACTGAGCGATTGCGAGCCCGCCCCCTACGAGCAGCAAATCAAAACGTTTGCCCGCATGATCGAGGAAGCCGACTACGTGCTTGTGGGCGGGGCCTCTGGGCTCTCCGCGGCGGGCGGCGGCGACTTCTACTACGAGGACAACGCGACCTATC
>JAHZHK010000029.1:0-28805 GCA_019420325.1 Coriobacteriaceae bacterium
GGCAGCCAAGGCACGATATTGCCCATACATTCCGGAGGTGGAAAGGAGCTGCTGAAGAAACTCTGTGGCGAATAGCTTTTCCTCATCGCGTATCACCAACCAACCATCATGGATACACCCTTCTACCTGCAGAATGTAAGACCGTCCAAAGCTCATCGAATTGGAGAGGACTAGGTCGCCGACATATACGCGCCGCGACTTGGCTTCACCCTCCGGTTTGATTTTCTCTGCGGTATTCGTTATGTAGCGGGAACCGGGCGCGACGTCTCCAATTTTAATCCAGTTAATGCCTTCTGGGTCGTCCGTGATGTAGTCATCGATGGGCCTCGGTGAGCCACCGCGTTGAACAAGAAGACAATCTCCCAACTTACGCTGTTCCCAAGCGGAACGAACAGTGATACGGGTTGGTCGTCTTAGTCTGGGCTGCTGGCTGGCACTCATGTCCTGTGCCTGGAAAATCGTACATCGGTATTGCCGGGGTTGGTATTGCGGGCGAGCCCCGAGTCGTTTATGGCCGTCGTGCTTGCATTGTAGCGAGATTTGCAACAATGCAAGCACGACGGCAGTTCCAAGACGGCCCGGTGGGGTGGCTTGCGGTATTTCAATTATGCATGTCGAGGGGAGAGGCCGTGCAGCTCGACAAGCTCGGGGCGTGAGGTGCGCTGGCGGTACCTGCCCCGGTGGTTCCAGTTCTGGCAGAGAACGGGACTTCTGAACGTTCAAAGGGGCCGGAAATCGTTCAGAAGTCCTCTGTTGTGGTACCCAGGAGCGCCTCGACCGTTCAGAAGTCCCGATTCCTGCCGCGCCCACATGCTTGACCGTACAGAAATCCCCATCTGTGCCAGCGGGGCATCTCGTATCGTCTCGTGCCCTCTTTGCCGCCGTGGGGCCGGGCGCTGTCCTCGAAGATTATGGCGCAGCGTTTATGGGGAGTTCACTTCAAAAAACAAACTCTCTGTTAGACCACCGTTGACATGGACGCCCGCCTCTCCCAGTACTCTCAGAACGGCCGCCGCGCCCCGCGAGCCTGCAGAACGAGTACCCCAGGTCGTTGGCCCCGCACACCACGCAGACCTTGAGCGACGAGATGCCCCGTTTCCGCCCCGCCCCTCCCCGTCGGTGGGGCTCGCGGGGCATCTTGGCGCGCGAGTGGGCCCTGTTGCCCTTGAGCGACTTGGCGAGGCGGGCCGCCTGGTGCCGGGCCCCGCCGCGGCGAGGTTGCGTTTGCGGTGCCGTATTTGGCCGATTACCTGCGGCGGGACGAGTAAGCAAAGGAGACGAGGCCCGCATTGAGTCTCACCTCCTTTTGTCCGCACAGCTTTGCGAACGCGCCGTTTTCGGCAGTCGTCCCCAGCCTGTCGCTACTCCACATCGATGGGGATTTGCTTCACCGCGCGGGCGGGCACGCCGCACACCACGCAGTTGTCGGGCACGTCCCTGGTCACCACGGCCCCCGCGCCCACCACCACGTTGTTGCCGATGGTAACTCCCGGCAGCACGGTGACGTTGCCGCCGAGCCACACGTCGTCGCCGATGCGCACGGGCTCGGCCTGCGCCATGTGCCGCCGCCTCGCCGCAGGGGAGAGCGGGTGGCCCACCGTGGTGATGAGCGTGCCGGGGCCGACCATCACGTTGTCGCCGATGTGCACTTCGCGGATGTCGAGGATGGTGAGGTTGTAGTTGCCCGTAAAGTTGTTCCCGATATGGATGTTCTTGCCGTTGTCGCACATGAACGTCTTGGCGATCCACACCTTCTCGCCCACGCTGCCGAGCATCTCTTTGAGCTGGGCGTACTGTGCCGCGTAGTCGGTGTCGTCTATTGCGTTGTACCGCTGGCACTGCACGACGGCGTTCTCCTTGCGGGCCTCAACCTCGGGGTCGTCGTAGCAGTATTCCAGGCCTGCCTCGAGCTTTTCCACCTCGGTCATCTACATCAGGTCCATCTTGTCCCAGGCGATGCTGCCGTCGGGGTTGAGGTACTCCTCGTCGACGTCGACGGCCTCCACCTTGCCGACGAACAGCTCGTGCGTGCCGGGCATGCTGCTCTCCACCATGCGGCACTCGATGTTCACGGGGCAGTCGGTGAGCACGGGGGCGTCGACGTGCTTGGCGTCCTGCCAGGCGAGGCCCAGCTCGGCGAACTTGTCGGCGTCGCGGCCCGAGACGCTGCCCAGGTAGGCGTACTTCTTCCGGAAGCTCTTTTGGGGGAAGTTGACCACGAAACAGCCGCTTTCCTTGACGATGTGGTGCGAGTGGCGCGACGGCATGATGCCGATCATCACCATCGCCGGTTCAAGGCTCACGTTGGCGACGAAGCCCACCACCAGCGCGTTGTTCCTGCCTTCTTTGTCCCTGCACGACACGATGGTCTGCGGTAGGGGCTGCACGCACAGCATCTTGTTGTCTGCCTGCTTCTTCATGATGGGAACCCTTCTCTCTGGTTTTCGCGTCGCTGCGAACGCGCACCTATTATTCGCCCGCCGCCCCGCGCCTTCACTGGCTTGCCTTAAGATGGTTGGTGGTAAATTCTCATATAAGAGAAGATATAAGCGCAGACGTCGGAAAGGGAGGGCGGGGTTATGGCGGACAGGCGCGTGGAAGGGGCGATCGATAAGCTCGCCGCAGATCTCCCTAGCCTCGACCTCACCTTCCATGAGATGGAGGGTGGCAGACCCGGCGACCTCACTTCGTACTGGCCCGGGGGTGAGGGGGAGGACGTCATGGTCTGCGTGTTCAAGGGGCGCGAGATATGCGAGCCGTTCCACCGGCAGGATTTCTTCTTCATCAACTGCGCCTGGCGCGGCGACTATGACGCGCTCTCAGCAAAATATGACAATCTCATCACGGTGTGCGAGGGCCAGTGCTACCTGGGACAGCCCTACAGCGGGTATGCCCTGCATGCCTCGGGCGAGGATCAGATCGTCATCCTTGGCGTCCTCATCAAGAAGGACGCGTTCTTCCGCGAGTGCCTGCCCGTCGTGTGCGCCGATGCGGGGCTCTTCCGCTTCTTTGTCAACCCGCAGACCGATAAGTTCTCCGAAGAGTTCATCCATCTGAGTGTTCCCAGGCACCACGCGATTCGCTCGTTGTTGGAATTGATGGCGCTGGAATACGCCGACGTGCGCCACGATACCCAGCAGGTGCTCAAGTCCCTGTTGCAGACGCTACTGTTGGAAATCGCGCGGCTGCACAGGCTCGAGGGCGAGTCGGCGGCGGCGCAGGCGGGTCCCGTACAGCGCATGCTCGCCTACATCGACGACCACAGCGACGCCGTGACGCTCGCCGGGCTCGCTGCGCGCTTCGGCTACCATCCCAACTACGTCTCCACGCTATTGCGCGAGAAGACCGGCCGCACGTTCTCCCAGCTTGTGCTCGAGCGGCGCATGGAGCGCGCGGCCCTGCTCGTGGGCAACACGGGGCTGCCCCTTGAGCAGGTGGCGGCGCTTCTGGGGTATTCCGACCACAGCAACTTCTACAAGGCGTTCAAGGCCTACTGGGGTGCGACGCCCCGGGAGTTCGCGGCGGGGCAGATGGGCGGAGGGGGTGCATGGCCGAGCACGGCCGGGTAACGGACGCCGACGCACCCTGTCCTCGAGGCAACTCCGCTCAGATTAACATACATTTCGTTGGCCTAAAAATTTGTCAACTGGTATTTTATCGAACACGGTTAACGTAATGCATGTTCTTTCGCCCCGCACGTTCCTTGCGCCCATGTACCGCCCCTCCGCGCGTCCCTCACGCCGCCCGTTCTTTGTCCTTCCTCGCCCAGCGCAGGAGAAACGCCGAGTTCACGATGACGAAGACGCTGCTGCAGTTGTGCACGAGGGCCCCCGTCACCGGGTCGAGCACGGCCGTCATGGCCAGGACGATGGCCACGAAGTTCAGCATCATCGAGAACGTGAGATTGGCCTTTATCACGCGCATCATATGGCGGGAGAGTGCCAGCAGGTGCGGCAGCTCAGTGACGCCCTCGCCCACGATGACGATGTCGGCGGCCTCCACGGCGATGTCGCTGCCCACACCTCCCACGGCTATGCCCACGTAAGAGCGGCGCAGTGCCGGCGCGTCGTTCACGCCGTCGCCCACCATGGCGCAACGGATGCCCCCGCGCTCGACTTGCTCGATGTAAGCCATCTTCGTCTCCGGGCGGCACGAGGAGACATACTCGGCTATTCCCGCCTGGGCGGCGAGTGCGCAGGCGGCCGCCTCGTTGTCGCCCGTGAGCAGCACCGGCCTCACGCCCAGCGCCTGCATCGCCGCGACCGTGGTGCGCGCTTCGGGGCGCATCTCGTCGCTGAGTGCCACTACGCCGGCCGCCTGCCCGTCGAGGGTCACGAGCGTCACCGTGCAGCCTTGATCGAGGTAGACGTCGAGGCTCGAGGTGTCCCATTGGCACGCGTCCACCCCGACGGCACTCATGAGCTGGGCGTTCCCCACGGCGACGGCGCGGCCGCCGACGCTTGCCCGCACGCCCTGGCCCGGCACCATCTCGAACGCCTCTGCCGACGCGAGCTGCACGCCTTCCTTGCGGGCACATTCCACCACGGCGCGTCCCAAAGGATGCTCGCTCAACTGCTCGGCTGACGCCACGAGGCTGTAAAGTTCCTCACGCGTGAGGCCCGAGCCAGGCACGGGCTCCACGGCGTGCACGGTAGGCTCGCCGCGCGTGAGCGTGCCCGTCTTGTCGAACACCACGTGCCCCACCGCTGCCAGCCGCTCGAGCGCGTCGCCCTCCTTCACGAGGAAACCGTGCTTGGTGGCGTTGCCGATGGCTGCCATGATGGCGGTGGGCGTGGCAAGCACGAGCGCACAGGGGCAGAACACCACGAGCACGGTCACTGCGCGCAGGGGCTCTCCCGTGACCGCGAGCACGCCTGCGGCCGCTAGCAGCGCGACTACCACGACCCAAGTCGCCCAGCGATCGGCCAGGCGCACGATCTTCGCCTTGCCGGCGTCGGCGGTCTGCACAAGCCTCGCCAGGCGCTGCATCGAACCGTCCTGCCCGTCGCGCGTGGCCTGCACCTCGATGGCGCCGAACTGGTTGATCGTGCCCGAGCAGACCTCGCTGCCCATCTGCTTGTCCTTAGGCATGGGCTCGCCGGTGAGTGCCGACTCGTCCACGCTCGTCTGGCCCAGCACAACCCGCCCGTCCACAGGAATGGCCTCGCCGGGCAACACGCGCACCCTCTGGCCTGCCCTAACGCTGTCTGCGGGTACCTCGCGTTCTGAGCCGTCGCCGCCCAAGAGGCGCGCGGTGCGCGGGGTCAGGGCTACGAGCCGCTCGATGCCGCGCTGGGCGCGGGCCACCGTGGCATCCTCGAGCAATGCGCCGAGCTGCATGATAAGGGCTACCTCGCCGGCCGCGAACAGCTCGCCGATGGCCACTGACGCCACGAGCGCGAGCGACACGAGCACGTCGGCCTTGATGTCGAAGCGCGTGACGAGGCCGATTGCCGCCTCGCACAGGATGGGTGCGCCGCACAGCACGATGGCGACCCACGCCGGGTTGACGGGCAGTGACGTACCACAGAAAAAGCTTGCCAACATCGCGATCCCGGACACGAC
This sequence comes from Coriobacteriaceae bacterium, assembly GCA_019420325.1. Taxonomy (GTDB): domain Bacteria; phylum Actinomycetota; class Coriobacteriia; order Coriobacteriales; family UMGS124; genus UMGS124. Next base: position 5,566 of record JAHZHK010000029.1, read on the forward strand.
GAGGAAGACGACGTCTTTCTTGAAGCCGCCCCACTCGAGCGCCTGCTCTATCTTTTCGAACATTGCATCCCCAACTCTACTTGTAGACCGATATCGAATGTAGTGTTCGGTATAATCTAGCGAGTAAAATTATTGAAGACGCAGACGGGCCGCTTCGCGCGGTACGGGACGGGGCGGCCGAATTGAGAGAAAGCGGACGGTTGCAGGGCAGACACGCGGTTACGGACAGTCCCTGGCGAGCCATTCGCTACCAGACAGATTCGCGCAAGTGTACTGTTGTGCAACCGCCTCGCGCAGGCCTGCGCATGTCAAGCGAGGCGGTGGGCCCGGGAAAGGAAGGACAAACGATGGACAGGCGCCAGCGCAAGACCAGGCGGAGCATCTACGAGGCGTTTGAGTCGCTCATGATGGAGGAGCACTACGGCTCGGTCACCGTGTCGCAGATTATCGAGCGGGCCGACATCGGGCGCAGCACGTTCTACGCACACTTCGAGACGAAGGACGAGCTGCTCAACCAGATGTGCGCCGAGATGTTCGCCCACATATTCGAGGGGGTCAACGAGCACTGCGTCACCCACGCAAACCTGCAGACCGAGAGCCTCGCCGGCGTGCTCGCCCACCTGCTCTACCACTTGCGCGACTCGCATTCCGGTGTGTGCGGCAAGCTCGTGGCCGAGGGCGAGCCGCATTTCCGAGCGCTCTTCGCCCGGGAGCTGTCGACCCTGCTCGCCCGGCGCGCGGAGCTGCCGGCCGGGGTGGACGGGCAGCTGTGCGTCTCCATGCTGTCGGCGGCGTTTTTGCAGGCAGTGAGCTGGTGGTACTCCTGCGGCGCGGACCTGACTCCCGAGGAGGTCGCCGCCAGCTTCCTGAGCACCTGTCGTGTGGTGGAGAAGCAGGCAGCGTGAGGTAGGATGCCGATTGGAGAAGGACAGTCGCTCCCTACACATGGCTTTACAATTTTCGTCTAAACGCCCTGTGGGGGGTGCGAACGCCAGGGCCGACGGATGGGGAACGGCCCTACAATCGCACGCGTCTTACCGGTGCGTCCGGGGGCGCGCCAGTCTTTTCAACAACCGCACGCACTTCCGGCGCACACCCGCCCGATGTGCGACCAGCTGGTGCACGAGGGCTTTGAGGTGTGTCGGCGCGCCGGTATCGACCTGGGCATCTCCGAGCAGGCCGAGAGCGACGCCATCATGCAGAGCATGCATGACATGCCGCTGCACTACCCGTCGATGTGCCAGGACATGTTCAAGGGTCGCCCCACCGAGGTGGACTACATCAACGGCTACATCGTCAAACTTGGCCGCGAGTACGGTTACGAGGCGGTTCGCCACGAGTTCCTGACCAACGAGGTGCACCTTTCGGAGACCGCCCACGCGTTCCACGAGGCGCAGCGGCAGTCCGGCACGGCCTCCCGCTAGAGGGACCCGCGGCCGTGGCACCTGCGCGTTACTTCGCGCCCTCCGCCCATCGGACGGCCCGCTCTTCGACGAGCTCGAGTATCTCGTCCTTGCTGTGGACGCCGATTTTTTTATAGATGTGCGCCACGTGCGCCTTTGCCGTGCCCGGGGTGATGCCGGTCTCGTTGGCGATGAACGAGCTGGTGTGCCCCTGGGCCAGCAGGGGCGTTCAACATGGCCGTCGGGGGCACATCTTGTCGATGTCGGCACCTTGCATGGTGCTCCATATCGAGTAGACCTCCGAGCGCGCGATTTCCAGTGTGGTTTGCGCGCTTTCCTGCCGTATTGCGATGGAAGTGCGTCTATGCGCTAGGCCCATCCGCTCGTCGAGCGCGGTTTGTGGACAGACGTCCCGCCGGCCCCGCTTACGCCAGCAGGGCCTCCACCTGCGCGTCTTTGAGGCGGTTGACCGCGTCGAGCTTCCAGGCGGGGTAGCCCTCGCCGGGGTCGGTGTACTCGAAGCCCTTGAGGGCGACAAGCTTAGCGCGAATCTGCGGCGTCATGAGCTTGCGGGCGATGGGGACGAAGCCCGTGCCAATCTTGGGCCCGATCATGGAGAGGTACCGGTCGAAGTCATCGTGCTCCATCATCATGGGCAGGCAGGCCATGTTGTGGTCGAACAGCGGCGCCATCCGCAGGACCTCGCCCGTGTCGTTGTCCACCATGAAGCCGTAGTTGCCGGCATGGCGGTCGACGTTGGCCATGACGGCGTCCATGGCGATCATCTCGCGGAAGCTCTCCTCAGTGCCGTGCTGGGCGCAAAAGTCGAGCATGTCGCGAACGCCGAAGGGCCCTGGGAAAAAGCGATGTGCCGAAACAAATCCCTCTTTTTCCGAGGTGAACAGGGGGCACTTGCAGGCGAGCTGGCCGTGAAAGCGCACGACGGAGTAGGGCACGTGGTTCACCTTGGCGGCGCTGAGGAGCTGCGCGGCGAGCGCCTCCGAATATGGCTCGAACCCGGCGTTGGCGTAGCCTGAGGAGCCGCGCTTGAGCAGGAAGATCCCGTCATCGCCGCGAATCCAGCATTTGGCGAACGACCCGGAGGTGGCGAACTCGGGCGAGGTGGGGGAGTTGGCCCGGCCGTACATGCCCGTGCCGTCGAAGGCGATGCGGGCGATGACGTTGTCGAAGGGGTTGCGGTAGAGCGACACGTCGGCCCACTTGAGCGGCTCGTCGGCGCGCTTCATCCAAAACGTGTCGGTCAGCGACAGGCAGCGCACCATACCGATGAAGTCGTGGCGCGTCGTGAGGCCCAGCTCGCGCATGAGCCGCTCAATGGAGTTGCGGTGCTTGGCGATCTGCCGTCCGTCGATCCAGTCGTTTATGTCGACGAAGCCGTAGGGCAGGTATGTGCCCATGCGTTCGACCTCGTCGTAGAAATATTCGTCGAGGTCTTGCCGTTCCTTATACGTCGCGACGACCTCGTCCTTGTTCATCAGCTGGTAAAGCATCCGCCCACCTCCGCACGTGAATACGACGGTCAAGATGGCTCCAGTATAGGGCATGGGGCCGGCCCGCATGTGGGCGCGGTGTGGGAGGCGCCAACCCAGCGCCGCCCGCGCGGTGAACCGTGCGAATGCCCCGGCGTGTCGATGTCGCAGAAGAGGTCGTGTGCGGTTCCGGGCGCATCGGCAACGGCAGCGGTGACTTCGCCATGGCCAAGTACGCCTGCGACAAGCCTGACTACTCGGGCGAGGCTCTCCTGGTGCCGTGCGACGACACCGAGCGCGAGCACGGCGACCCCGACAAGGCGGCCTCGGTGGCCCAGATGCGCGCCAACGGGGGTGCATCTGGGCCGCTCGACAAGCTCGGGGCGCGAGGCGTGCGGGCGGTACCCGCCCCGGCGAGTCCCGTTCTGGCAGAGAACGGGACTTCTGAACGCCCAAAGGGGCCGGAAATCGTTCAGAAGTCCTTTGCAGTGGCGCACAGGGGTACCTCGACCGTTCAGAAGTCCCGATTCCTGTCGTGTTCATATACTTGACCGTACAGAAGCCCCCATCTGTACCAGCTGGGGAACTTCGTATCGTCTCGTGCCCTCTTCGACGCCGTGGGGCTGGGCGCTGTCCTCGAAGGCAGTTTTGCGCCCTGCGTTCCGTTTGGGTAAATTGCAAGGCAGACGGAAGCCCGAGTGGGAAGCGGTCGCCGCCGTTATCGTGAGAAGCTGCTAGGGGTGTTAGCCCTTTTGCGAAAAACGGGGAGCCGGCGGTTCTTTATCGCCGACCCCCCCGGCTCAGCTCCTACCTGGGGACGTTGCCGAACAACCTTACTTCGCAGCCTGCTCGCAGGCGTCGAGGATAGCAAGCAGGATGGCGTGGCACGACGCCGTGGCGCCTGCGACGGTGTCCACGTCGAGGCTCTGGGCGGCCACGACCTCCTCGATGATTGTCTCCATGGCGGGCACGCCCACATAGGAGGTCTCCGCGTAGTTGGACTGCTCGATGGAGGCGATCTTGCCACCTTCGATGCTCACCGTGGCCACGACGTCGCCGAACATGCCGCGCGCGGCCTGGGAGGTGTAAGTGCCGTCGGCCATGCTGGCAGGCAGCTCGCCGGGCGTCCACTGCAGCACCGCGTCGGCAACATCGCCGTCGGTGTCAATCGTGCTCGTGAGCTCGCCAATGTACTCGACGGCGCTACGTGCCGCCACGCGGCCCGAGTTCACGTTGTTGCCGTTGCAGCCGCCCGGCACGTTCATCGTGTACACGTTGGGCCACAGGTCGGCCGAGTCCACGCCGGCGCAGTACAAGCCCGGGATGACGCTCCAATCGGGCTTGATGCACTCCATCTTGCGACTCGTGCGCACACCGCCGAACGTGACGCAGACGCTGATGCGCTGCTGGATGAAGTAGAAGGGCCCCTCGTCCATGGGGTGCAAGTACTGGGCGGGCTTGCCGAAGTCGGTGTCCGCCCCCGCTGCGCACATCTCGTTGTAGTGCTCGACCGTGGCCACGAGCGTGTCGGCCTCGATGGCGGGGATGGCCGCGCCCACCTTCTCCGCGAGCTCCTCGACGGTGTCGGCCACGAACGCGTCGCCGTAGGGATTCTGCGCGAAGCGGTCCTCGAGCTCGGCCATGTCGGTGTCGAAGTCGCGCACGGGGAACGCCATGGCGTGCATGTTGTCCTCAGCCTGCTTCTTGGTGAAGATGGAGTACGTGTACTGCTGGTTGAGGGCCGGAATCTGCAGCGACAGGAAGTTGCCGTCGCCGGAGTTTTCCGCGCAGTAGCGCTCGCCGGTGGCGCCTACCCAGATGTTGTCGCCGGAGTGGGAGGCCACCACCATGCCGTTGCCCGAGCCGTAGGCGCCAACCTCGCCGCCGGGCAGGCCCGACAGCGTGAGCATCTCCAACGCCGAGAAGCGCGCTACATTGGAGGAGCCGCCCACCTCGAGCGCCATGGTGAGCGCGTCGCCGTTGAAGCCCACGAAGGGGCGGATGACCTGCTCGACGTCGCACTCGCGCCCCTCGGCGATGTAGTCGTTGTTGTTCGCGAAGCCGCCCGTGCACATGATGACTGCTTTGCAGTTCACCTGGATGTAGTCGCCGTCGCTGCCGTCGGGGTTCTTGCGCTGGGCAATGAGGCCCACCACGGCACCGCTCTCGTCGGTGAGCAGCTTTTTGGCGCGGGTGTTGTAGACGAACTTCGCGCCGTTCTCCTCGGCCTTGGCGGTCATCTGGGGCGCGTAGCTGTTCATGCCGCGCCCGCCCTCGAACCAGTGGAACGTGGCGAACTCGGTGGAGTCGTGGTAGGCGTCGACGGTGGGCATGAGCACGCCGCACTCCTCGGTGAGCCAGTCGATGTTGGGGCCCGAGGCGTTCACCATGTCGAGCCACTTGAGGCCGTCGGCGCGGTTGTGGGAGTACTCGAGCTCGCGGGCGATGACCTCCACGGGGTCGATGTGGATGCCAGCCTCCTCCTGCATCTTGGAGCCCACGCCGAAGACGCCCTCGGTGCCGCGGCCGCCGCCGCCGGTGGTGGAGATGGCCTCGATTGCGACGACCGAGGCCCCTGCCTGCGAGGCGGTCACGGCCGCAGCCAGGCCGGAGATGCCTGCGCCGACGACGCAGACATCGCACGTGTAGGTGCCGACGGGCTGCACGTCTGCCGGCACGCCCAGGGCGCTCGAGCCGTCGGGGATCTCACCCTGGGCGGGCTCGTCGGCAAGCGCAGCGGTGACCCCGCTGACGGCGACGGCGCTTCCGGCCGCGGCGAGGCCCGCGCCCTTGAAGAACGACCTGCGGTTCATGGTGATGCTCATGGTAAGCCCTTTCTTGTAGAGCCCGGTTTTCGCCGGTCTGCCTTTACTCCTCGGAAATGCCGGCCAGCTTGCAGGCCTGACGTGCCGCGATGCGTCCCGAGTTCACGTTGTTGGCGTTGCATGACCCGCCGATGTTGATGGTGTAGGTCTCCCGATACATCTTGCAGCCGTCAGTTCCCACGGCGTACAGGCCCACAATCGGCTTCCGGTCCGCATCGAAAACTTCCATCTGGCGGCTTGTGTCGATGGCGCCCACCGAGGTCCAGAAGTCGAAGTCGTTGCGGAAGATGTAGAACGGTGCCGTCTCGATGGCGATCATGTTCTCGGCCGGCTTGTTGAAGTCCTCGTCTTCGCCTGCGGTACACAGGTCGTTGTAACGGGCGACCTCGGAGCAGAATGTGTCGGCGTCGATGCCGGCGAGCTGGGCGAGCTCCTCGAGGGTGTTGGCCCTGTAGATGTTGTCGGCCGGGCATTCCTCTACTGACGCGTCCACATCGGCCTGCAGGTTTTCGACAGTTTCGGCCTTCATGTCGAGAATAGCCTGGTCCATGACAATCCAGGATTGCTTCTGATTGAAGATGGCGTTGGAGTTGTTGCCGGGCGTGATGGCGCCGCAGCTCTCGTTGACGTAGCGTTCGCCGTTCTCGTTGACCCACAGGACCGGGCCGCCGCCGGTGATTGCACTGCTCATCGTTCCGAAGAAGGGAACGCCGGTGATGTTGGGATTCTGCATGATGCAGCACTCGTGGGTGATGTCCACTCCACCAACCGACTTCGCCAAACGCAGCCCGTCGCCGTCGTGGCCGGGAAAGCCTTCAACGGTGAAATGATCCATCGAATATCCGCGCGCTTTCATGGCTTCTATGTCGTCGACATAGCCGCCAGTTGCAAGGATGACCGCGCTGCAGTGGTAGAGCGTGACGGAATCGTCGGCATTCCGCGCATAGCAACCCACAACTGTACCTGACTCGTCTTGCTCAAGCTTGATTGCGGGGGTGCCGGTGAGGACGGTAGCACCTAGCTCTTCGGCCTTGGCTACCATAGGGGCAATGTAGTTGTTGCCTGCCCCGTCTTTGAACCAGTGAAAACAAGGAATCTCGCACAGGCCGTTATAGTTGTTGACCTCGCCGAATTCGACACCGTTTTCTTTGAGCCACTCGATGTTGTCGCCCGAGGCGCGCGTGACATCCTTCCATAGCAGGGCGTTGACTCTATAGTTAAAAAATTCTTGCTCTTTGGAGATGACATCCTTGAAAGCAATCGAGATGCCGGCCTCTTCTTGCATCTTGGATCCCACTGCGAACAGGCCCTCAGTGCCTATACCGTTGCCGCCGACAATGTCCTGTTTTTCAAGGAGTACCACCTTGGCACCAAGTTGAGCGGCTTGGACAGCTGCGGATACGCCAGAGGCACCCGCGCCGACAACGACGATGTCGACGGTTTCGTCATTGTCGGCTGCGATGTCGTCATCTGGCGTGTCCTGTGCATCGGCCAGCGCGGCTTCTGCGCTTGCGATGGTGCCCAGGCCCAATGCGGTGGCTCCGCATGCAACGAATTTCCTGCGAGTGATATCCATGGTGACCCCTTTCGGTTTTGATTTGTTGCCTCCCCTTGGCAACACCCAGTCATAGAGTACGGGTAGGTTGTGGACCGTCGTCGCGAACACGATGTTGGTGTTGGGAAACATTTTGTTGGTCGCCATTGGGTGATGCACATCTCGGCAGGAGTATGCCTGCGGTTGCACCATTGTGGCTGTGCTATCCCGTGCCTTGTTATTGGAAGTACAATTGCGCTGTTTGCACACCGTTTCCGTACCAAGGGGGCCACTGGTGGACGTCAAGGCTTTCCAATACTTTGAGGTTGTTTGCAAGCACCACAGTATTCCTCGAGCGGCCGCAGAACTTGGCATCTCGGCCCAGGGTCTTTCGGGCTCAATGGCACGTTTATCGCAAGAAGTGGGCGCACCGCTACTTTCAATGGGTGACGGCGTGGCGGAACCGTCGGCCTACGGTCGAGTTGTCCTTGATCACGCAATGGAAATCAATGCCTCGCTGCTTGTTATGCGACGCGAGGTGGAGACATTGCTGGCCCATGATAGAAACCTCGTGCGAGTTGGCTTTATCACTGGATCCTTGGGATACTTCGGCGAAGGCCTTATCGACGAGTTCAATGATATTACCTCGAATGCCCAGGCGCTTGTGGCATGTGAAGCTACAAATGCTGAGGTCCTGCGATGCCTGCAGGATGGAGAGTGCGATGTCGCGATTCTTGCCGAGAGGCCTGGCGGAAGAATTAAGGCAAGTGAGCTTGTGTACGACGATTATTTCTTATGGGTAAGCACGAAGAATGCTCTTTCGCGCAGGCAGAGACTCTCCATGGACGATCTCGCCGGGCAAACCCTTGCCGTCTTCGACCTTGAGCCCGACTTAACTGAGCCATTTGTTTTGGCCGCACGGTCAAGTGGGATTGACGTGGGCATTCGTTTCGTGGGTGAGATCATGCGTGTTTTTGAGTTGGCCCACGAGAATCGCGCCGTGGGGCTTACATGCCGCAATCATGTAGAGGCGACGCGCGGAACTGATGTGGTAGGCATTCCGTTCGATTTGTTTCCACTTACGTACTATCTTTGTCGACGGGTCGATTTGCATATCTCGCCGGCTGTTGAGGCATTCGAGTGTTTTATGAATGAGAAGAAGATGAGATACGGAAGACGAGTGGGATGACCAGTCGTTGTTGGGTTTGGCATCCTGTAATCGGGTGCTGATTTAAAGCGTGGTATTGTCAGTACGCCGGTTGACTGGCTTTTGTCCTGTTGAACAATGTGAAGGCGTTAAACATGACAGATTGAACAGGAGCTCCTCATGCGCACTTCACAGTTGGAGTACTTCATTGCTGCTGCCGAAAGCTTGAGCTTTACCGATGCTGCGCAACGCTGCCATGTGGCACAGCCGGCGGTGAGCCAGCAAATACGCAGGCTGGAGGAGGAGCTGGGTTTCGAGCTTTTCCGGCGCGAGCGAGGTGGGCTTGCGCTTACGGATGCAGGCGTACTCTACTATCGAGAGGCATCCGAGGCTCTGAGGCGCCTTGCATGGGCGCGGGAACAGGGGAGTAAGGTTGCGAGCGGCAAAATTGGCATTCTTACTGTTGGCGCGTGTGGTCCCACGCAGGGATCGGACATGCGCTTGCTCGAACTATTCCATACCGCTTGTCCCGAGGTTGAATTACGGTTTGTGGGCCTGACCACCTCCCGACAGGCCGAGCAGCTATCACAGGGTGTTTTCGATGTTTGTTACACGGACACAAGCCAACTCGCTGACATGCAGGATGTCTGTTTTGCTCGCCGCGAAACACGCGGACTGTGCGTTATGGCAAACCGCTCGAATCCTCTTGCTTGTCGTGCATCTGTTACGACAGAGGAAGTGATGGCCCAGACACTCATTTTCGCTGAACCAAACGGTAATAATGAGGCTCGGGCGCTGTTCTCTGAAGGCGTGGGCGGTCGCATTTTCACAGACACTCAGGAAAATGTACAGCTCATGTTGCGGTTGGATCTTGGTGTGGCCGTTGCGCCCGATAGCGTGGCTACCTCTCTTTCCGATGACATCGTCGTGATACCCACGCGCGGCGACTGGCCAAAAATTGAACTTGCCTGGGCTTACCTTGCCACGAATGAAAACCCGGCGTTGCATACGTTCGTCGACTATCTTAACCAGCAGGAATAAGCATCGCTTATCCTTATGTGACAAACGGTTAGTGGCGAAACGGTTGCCTTGCTCCTATGCTGAGACAAACCGCGCGGCAAGGGGCCGTGCGAATTGTGCTCGGAAGGGGTTTAGTATGAACAACTCCGCAGGCAGCATTACCCGTCGCAATTTTGTAGCCGCTGCCAGTGTGGCTGCGGCCGCCGTGGCAACCGTATCTACGCGGGCCTATGCCCAGGAGCCGGCTGAGATTAAGGCCAGCACGCCCGATGCGACGAGCGAGACTGACATCGTCATTGTTGGTGCTGGCTGTGCCGGCATGATGGCGGCTTATGAGGCTGGTAAGGCTGGCGTTGAGAAGATTATTGTTGTCTCTAACTCGCAGAGTGTGCTCGATACGAACGGCTCCATGGTAAGCGGTACTTCTGCCGTTGAGACGAGTTACACCAAGGATGCAGGCGAGACTGAGACCATTGAGCAGATGTTCGAGCAAATGATCGGTTTCGGCCATTGGACGATGAACGCTCGCCTGCTTAAGACGTGCACCGAGTACCTGCCTGGTAACGTTGATGTGTACGACGAGATGGGCATCGACTTCCAGCTTGGCGCGGACCGCGGTGGTTTTGGCTATCTCAACGTGCACCTTTTTATGACGCCCGACAAGGGTGCGGTCATGCAGCAGTACCTCGAGGACAATTTTGGGATTGAGTTCCGCTATGGCATGGAACTCGCGGCTCCTGTTATGGATGGCGACAAGGTTGTGGGCGTGCAATGCGTCGACGCCGAGGGCAAGCTCGTTGAAATTGACGCGAAGGCCGTGCTTCTTGCGTGTGGCGGCTACATCGATAACCCTGAGATGCTTGCTGAGACGTACGGCGACATGGATATCGTCGCATGCTCGGCCGGCCATAACGACGGCATGGGCATTAAGGTCGCGCAGGCAGCCGGTGCATTCCGCGAGAGCGTGTATGGTCTTGGCATGAACGACATCTTCGGCTCGTCGGCAACGCTCGGGTTCAATATGTCCAACCAGCTGCTTGCCATTGCCTTCTACGGCGGTCTGCTGGTGAACGAAAACGGCGAGCGCTTCACCAATGAGTATATGGTCGCGCAGGAGTCCATGGGCGGCGGTGGCGAATCGCTGCTGCATGCCAAGCGTTACTACACTGTCATCAGCCAGGCATTGGTCGACGAGCTCAAGACGCAGTCCTACTACTCCATCATCGGCGAGCCCGAATACTGGCATTGCGGCGCCCTGCTCTACACCAACCCGATCGAGAATATCGACGAGCTGCTCGCTGAGGCAGAGGAGCTTGGTTGGGTCATCAAGGCTGCCAGCGTAGACGAACTGGCCGAAAAGGCGGGCCTGCCCGAACTGGTCAGCACTCTGACCGAGTACAACGAGATGGCAGCCGCTGGCGAGGACACCATCTTCTACAAGAAGCCTGAGATGCTGCGTCCCATTGAGACCGATGGCGACCTGTACCTCATTGCGTACAACCCTGGTGCATTCAACACGTTCGGCGGGTGCCGAACCGACAAGTTCTGCCGCGCCCTGCGCGCCGACTTCAGCGTTGTCGAGGGCCTTTATATCGCCGGCGTTGAGAACGGCAGCCTCTACAGCCGTCCATACTATGAGGTGGGAGGCTCCTGCTCCGGCCTCGCCCTGAGCTCGGGTCGCCTCGCTGGTCAGCAGATGGCCGCCGAGGTGCTGGGGGCTTAAGTGCGCCGGGTGGCTGCCAGAGCGGCGGACTTGCCGGACATGTTCTAAACAAGGGTGGCCTGCCCGCGCGAAGTCAACCGCGTGGGCAGGCCGCTGTATGGTGCTTATGCACGTGCGCATATGTGATGATTCGCGACATCAGGGGGATGAGGGCCCGTCAACCGATGTCTTGCGCGCGTTTAGTACGCGCCCCTCCAGGTGCGGTTGCGCGGGGTCGTCTGCCGGTGGGAAGCGATTTACGAGCGATAGGTTGAGATTTCCAACGTTTCAAGGGCGTGAGGGCCTGAAAAACGTTGGATTTTTCAACCCGTTGCTCGCGGCGGAGGGACGGAGGCTGTTTCGACCGCGAAACGGCTCTCATTTGCACGTGAGTCCGGGCGATAGTGGGGTCAAAGGGCCGGATGATCAGGCCATAACCATCTCGCTCGCTGTTACCACGGCGTCCATCGCGATGTCGTAGGGTTCGTGGGGCAGGGTGGCGGCGGGCGGTAGGAGCTGGCAGTCGAAGCAGGCACCGATGAGGAAGGGCCGATGGGGAGAGGGTGCTTTCGAGGTGGAACGACGGGCGCTGCCGCTCCGCTTTCCGGATTTGCCTGTGTCTTTCGGGCTGTAAGCCTCTCCCAGCCAGGCATCGTAATACCCACCGCCGTAGCCCAGGCGCGTGCCGTGCGTGTCGAAGGCGAGACCCGGCAAAATGGCAACGTCGATGTCAGCGGGGTCGATTACGCGGCGCGCAAGCTCGGCGGGCACGGCCTCGAGAGGGCGCGAAGGCTCGCGCAGGCAATGAGGAAGCGTCTCCAGATTGGCCAGCTCGGCGACATCCACCCGCACGAATGCCAGTCTGGGACCACGCAGGGTGATGGGCAGGGCAACAATGCGGGCGGGGCTTTGGGAGATGCCGACTGCTTCGGGGCCGGCATGGAGTCCCACATCCGATGTGGCCAGAATCTTCCTGTGACCATTAAGTGATTCGTACTCGCCAGAACCGTGTTGTGTCCCCAGCCTGCCTGAGGTTTGGCCAGCACTGTCGGTGTCGGTGGTGGCATCGGTCGTTCCGTCGGGCCTGTTTTCATCCGCAACGAAAGCCTGCATGAACGAGCCCAAATCAAGCTCGTCTCCATGTGCCAGGTAGCAAGCGACGACGCGTGCGGTTCCAACTTCGGGCAGCTCGAGCAGCCTGGCGCACACGGCTTCGCTCTGCTGCGCCCGCCGCGCTTCGCCCATCGCCGCTCGTGCCCGTTTTGCCTGCTCGCGCTGCAGCGTCTTCTCTTCTTCTCGCTCAGGCAGAAATATCTGGGCGACTTGATCAACAAGGCTGTTAAAGGTACATCCCTGTGGCTGCGACCCCTTCAACCATATAAGGCCCACATGGGCGTCCGGCGCAAAGTTAAGCGGCACGAGCATGAGGTCCTGGGGCAGCGGAATATCTTGGGCATAGATAGTGATGCCCCTGCCAGCCTGGATGAGCGGAAGCACGCCCGCCAGTGATTGCTGATGGCGCAGTGCCGGCTGCGGGCCATCAGATTTAGTCAATACCTGCAGCAGTTCGTTGGGAAACGCCTCGCTATCGAAGGTGTACACCACACGGCCTGCAAGCTGGCCAATCTCAACAAGCGGTTGTTTTGCAAGGGGGTCGTCGCGACGACAGACGACGTAATGCCGAATCGCACGCAGGATTCGGTACTCGATGGCATCGCCGTGCTCCTCCTGCATGCTCTCGACTCCCGAGACAATGACGTCTGCCTCGTGGTTTGCGAGTACGCGGAAGTGTTGTGAGGGATTGCTCAGCTTGATGGAGCATACGTCGGCATCGGGAAAGCACTTCATGGCGATGTGCAGAAGCCGGGAGTAACGTGCTTCGTCATATTCAATCATGCCGCTTGGACAGCCTATGGTGAAGCTCCGGCGGGCCGACCACGGTGCGAGCTCGCGTTTGAGGGCCTGCTCTTCGTTGAGCATGCGCTGGTAGTGCGCCTGGGCCACGCGTCCTGGGGTGGTGAGCATCATGCGGTTGCCGTCGCGCTCGAAGAGGCGCACGCCGAGCTCATCGCCCAGAGAGGCGATTTGCTGTGTCACGGCAGGCTGGCTGATGAACAGCTTGCGTGCCGTCTCGGAGAAGCTGCCGTTTTCTGCAACTTGCAGGAACGTTTCCACCCGCCTGTCCACGTGCCCCCCATCTCTGTCGCGTGCCAATTGCGGATTGTAGTGCAATCCCGGCACAGCCCCTCTACCACATCAAGCTGACCTATGACATTGAGCGGACCCATGGCGTCTGTGCAGGACCCCATTGCCGCAAGCCCATGGCAGCTTGTTACAAAAGCCGTCTATCAGGAAGTATAAGACAAAACTTATAAACTGATAAGCGAATTCGATTTGATTGCCACTCTAGTCGGGACCATGATGCAAATCAACCGCAGGCAATGCGGCAAAGGGGGCCAGCGCCCAATGGGGGGTTGCTGGCAAAACAGAAAAGAGGGCTAGCATGAGCGCAGTTTCTCGTCGCAACTTTATCGCGGGTTCCGCTGGGCTTGCGGGCGTTGCCGCCATGGCGGGCATTGCTGGCGCGGCTCTGGCCGAGCAGGCTGCGGCTCCCGCTGAGGACGGAGGCCACGGCGCAACCGAGCAGCCTGGCAAGAGCGGTTTCTCTTCGTCTACGACCGACGACATGCGTACCGCTCCTACCGATACGAGCTGGCTGACCGCTCCTGAGCCCATCTCCGACGACGAAATCTCCGAGACCGTTGATGCCGACGTCGTGGTTGTCGGCTGCGGCGTTGCCGGTCTGTGCGCCGCACGCGCTGCCGCTGAGGCCGGTGCAAAGGTCGTTGTCATCGAGAAGGCTGAGTCCTATCAGTATCGTTCCGGTCAGTATGGCGTGTACAACAGCAAGATTCAGCAGGAAAATGGCATGGACTTCGACCCGCGTGGTGCCATCAATGCCATGATGAAGGAGATGGGCTACCGTCCTGACGAGCGCATTTGGAACGAGTGGGCTGAGTATTCGGGCCCCGCGTTTGACTGGCTCCTCTCCGCTTCTACTAAGCCGGTCGACTTTATCGACAACACGGCGACGAGCTACAACCCCGACGACATCACTATCCAGGGTACGCACTTCCCCGTGCCCGAGGACTTTGACGCCTCGAAGGAGTTCTCGCCCACGTACCCGCAGGCCACGTGCAGCTTTGTGCCCGACCAGGGCGGCATCCTCGAGGAAAACTACCAGGCCGCTCTTGCTGCCGGTGCCGAGTTCCGCTTCAGCTGCTGGGCTCGTCAGCTGACGCGTGACGGTGTTGCCAACGGTACGACCGGTCGCGCCGATGGCGTCATCGCCCAGACGGTGGACGGCACGTACTTTAAGGTCACGGCTGCCAAGGGTGTCATCATGTGCGCCGGCGATTACGGCAGCAACTCCAACATGGTGAAGTACTATTGCGGCGGTCGCACGTATCCGGCTGTGTGGATGAACATGGACGCCGCCGGCAACCCCACCAATGTTGGTGAGGGCCAGCAGATGGGCATGTGGATTGGCGCCAAGATGGAGGACGGCCCCCACGCCCCCATGACCCACACGCTGGGTGGAGCTCTCGGCTGCGATGCCTTCTTCCTGGCAAACACCCGCGGCCAGCGTTTTGTCAACGAGGACGTTGCCGGCCAGCAGCTCTCCACGCAGCTCTATCGTCAGCCCGGTGAGTACGGCATCCAGATTTTCGACGACAACTATGCCGACCAGGTTGGCAAGATGAACTGCGCCCACGGCTCGGTCAACCACATCGTCGAGGATGATCCCACGCTTGACGGCTATGGCATGACCATCGGCAAGTACGCTGTTGCCACGCGTGAGATGGTGGAGCAGAGCTGTGACGCCATCGCGGACACCATTGAGGAGCTGGCCGACAAGCTGGGTCTCGACGAGACTGCCAAGGCCAACCTCGTGGCCAGCGTCGAGCGCTACAACGAGCTGTGCGAGGCAGGCGTCGACTCCGACTTTGGCAAGACGGCCGAGCGCATGTTCCCCATCGTGCAGCCGCCGTTCTATGCCACCAAGATTTCCGCCGGTGGCATGCTCGTGTGCCTGGGCGGCTTGTCCATGGATCCCGAGACGCTCAACGTCGTTGATTACGACTACCAGCCCATCGAGGGTCTGTACGCCGCCGGCAACAACATGGGCGGCCGCATCCTGCAGGACTACCCCGTCGCTATCGGTGGCGTGAGCCACGCTACGGCCATGACCTTCGGCTGGCTGGCTGGTACGATTACCGCTACCGGTGAGTTCCCGGCTGAGAAGACCGAGATCAAGTAAGACAAGCTGGCGGATAATGGCCTGCGTGTTATAACAGCATGAAAATGGGGGAGGACCCGGCTGAATGGCTGAGTCCTCCTCCTTTGTTGTGTAGTGAGTGCGAGTGCTGCCGCGGCCCTTACGCCAGCCTTGCCTCGTCTACTGCCTTGACCAGGAACTCCGTCGCACCCTCGCCGCAAGGCCCGTCGTAGTAGGCAACGAAGCGCTTGTCGGCCAGGTAGCCGTGGACAAGGCCCAGGTAGGCGTCGCGTTCGGGTTCGTTGCCCCAGCTGAGGCCCACCCAGTGTCGGTGCATCCTCACGAGCTCGCGGGCCTCGGGGCTGGTTGTGTCGCCGGTAGCCATCGCGTGCTTGAGCTGCTCGAGAATTGCGCCCTCAAGCTTCTTCATGTCGTTCCAGGTTGCAGGGTCCATGTCCAGGAGCCTCTCGTTCATGGCGTCGACCGCCTCGTCGCCGTAGCGTTTGCGTGCCTCAGCACCGTAGCGTTCCTCGTTTTCGCGCACCGCGTGCCAACGCTCGAGCTGGGGCAGCACGGCACCCATGAGGGAGACCGCCTCGTCGAGGGTCATGCCCGTGTTTTCGGCCAAGCGGGGTGCGCAGTCCTCGATCATGGCCTCCATGGTGGTCTCGTAAGTGTAACGCCCCTGGTCATAGCACCATTTGCAGTAATGGTCGGTCTTGTGGCCCCCGGCGTCGGTTCCACAGTCCTCGGGTGTGAGGTACATCCCGCAGCTCTCGCAGTAGTGCTCGGGCATTTCGAGTAGATGAGGGAGCGGCTCGCCGGTCACGGCGGCGATGAGCTTCAGCATGTCGATACCTGGCGTGACCTCGCCGCGCTCCCAGCGGCTCACGGCCTGACGGGTGACGTAGAGCTTGGCGGCCAATTCTTCCTGGGTAAGGTTGTGTGCGCGTCGCAGCGCAACGAGCTTCTCGGCGAATGCCATGATGGCTCCTTTCGGCCTGGTGTGTTCGCTGCGCTCAGTATGCGCGGCACGGCTCGACATGCCAAGCAACCGTTCGTTGCGCGTGACAGGGCCCCTGCCCCCTCAAACTTGCTAGCCGAGAAGGCAGGGGCGCGCGTGAAGTCCCAATATGCCGCCGTGCGACTCCGCTATATGTGCGACCCCGCCTTTTGCCCGACCCCGCCTTAGACCTCCATCGACTCCATTATGCAGGTGATATAGGCGTTGATGCCTTCCTGGGTTAGGTGGTCGCCGTCTTCGGTGAGGTACTCGTCGTGGCCCTCGCTTGCGCTGTACCAGTCGATGAGCTGGACGTTTTCGTGCTTGTTGCAGAACTGCGCCACCAGGGCGTTGTTCGTCTGGCACCAGGACCCCGCCGAGCGGTCGTTGATGACCCACAGCCTGCGCGTGGTGTCTCCGTCTGCCACAAGCGCGTCGTAGAGCGGCTCGAGGTCGTTTGCCGTAAAAGGCTTGAGGTTGCCGACGTTCACCACCACGTCGGGGCCAAGTACCTTCTGGTCGCTGTACAGCTTGATGCGCTCGGCCGTGGCGGTAATGTCGCGCACGTCGGCCACGTCGATCATCCACTGCGGCAGGTTCGCTGCAAGCCTTTCGGCTGCGTCCATGCAGGCGGTGCTGCCCACGAGCGTCACCGGGTACACGGTGTCCTCGTGGCGCAGGGGCTTGTAGTCGATGGTGGTGTAGATGAGGTTGGCGTAGACGTTGCGACCATCGCCGTTCAGGTGAATGCCGTCGTCGCTGACGTAGTCGTCGTGGCCCTCGCTTGCGCCGTACCAGTCGATGACGCCCACGTTGGAATATCGCTCGGCAGCGCGCCAAATTGCCTCGTTGTAACGCAGGTAGTTGGCTGCGGGTCCGCGCACGGTGATGAACCACACATGCTTGTCGGACGAGATCTCCGCCATCATTGCGTCAATGTCGTCATCAAGCAGCTGGCCGTTGGTGCCCACGCCAAAGATGACCGTGTCGCCCACTACGCCCGCGTCGCGATAGCCGATGTAGGTGTCGAGCGCCTCGAACCACTGGCGTCCGCCCGCCGAGTCGATGAGACCCTGCGGGAACATCTCATTGAGCTGGGCGTTTGCTCCCAGCGAGACCGAGTCGCCGATAAGCACCACGTCGTATGTTCCCTCAGCCAGGGGCCTGCGCAGCGACGCCTGGGTGAGCACCTTGTCCTCGGGGTTGTCGCCGTTGACGGTGACAGGCGGGATGGCGACGCAACACGCGACGCTTGCGATGACCAGGCCGCCACATGCCGCCGTCACGAACGGGGCATGCTTCACCAGGGTGACGAAATCCTGCAGCGGGGAGGTCTTCTCTTCTTTGTACTCCTTGCCTGCGGCTTCGAGCTGGGCGCGTTCGACCTTGCTGCCGCGGCGTTTGCGCTTGGGAACGCCGTTGCGCCAGGGCATCTCGATGAAGCGGTACGAGAGCTCGGCTACCACAAAGATGAGCGCAAGCTCGAGCAGGACGACCCACCAGGCCAGGGGCGTTGTGGAGTTGCGCTTATTGAGCAGCTCCAGGATGGGGAAATGCCACAGGTAGATGGCGTAGGAGCGCTTGCCGATCCACTCGAGCGGCTTGACGGAAAGGATGCGCGCCAGCACGGTGCCCTGCGGCACGGTGGCGGCGATGGCGCCCACGGTGATGACCGAGCACGCGAGGATGCCGCCGTAATACGAGAACGACGTGTACCCCTCGGTGAAGAGCATCATGGCGACAAGGGCGAGCGTGCAGACCCATCCGCCCACGTTGACCAGGGCTTTCTTGCCAGTGGAAAGCATGCGTGCATCGACGCGGACCGTTTTGTCAAACGGTAGCACAAACGCCAGCCAGCAGCCGATGGTCAGGCTCATGGCGCGTGTGTCGGTGCCGTAGTAGGGACGCGACGGGTCCTCGCCGGGCACGTACAGGTACGCCATGAGTGCGGCGGATGCCAGCGTGGCGACGATGAGGCCGATGCGGATTCCGCGCTTCGGGGCCTTCAGCTTGAGGGCCGCCAGCAAAACGAGGGGCCAAATCACGTAGAACTGCGCCTCGATGGCCAGCGACCAGAAGTGCGTGAGCGGTGAAGGCGCGCCGGCGGCGGCGAAGTACGACTCGTTTGAGAAAATCTTTGCCCAGTTGATGTACATGAAGATGCCTGGCACTATGTCTGGTCGCATCTTGGTCAGCAGGGCATGGTTGAATATGGCCATGAGCAGGGACGTTATGACCACGAAGGCGATGACCGTGGGCATGAGGCGCCAAATGCGGCGCACCCAGTAGCGCATGACGTTGATGGTGCCACTCTTGGCGAATTCCTTGAGCAGGCCCGAGGTGGCCAGGTAGCCCGAGAGCACGAAGAGGATCGTGACGCCCAGAAGGCCGCCCTGGCACCAGCTCATGTTCATGTGGTAGAAGATGACGCCGATGGCGCAGATGGCGCGTAGACCGTCGAGCGCCTTGCTGTAAGGCTTGGCCGGGGCTGCCGCAGGGGAGCCGGATGCTGCCGCCTGTCCACTGTGGGTGCCGGAGCGGGAGAAAGTAAGATGGGTCTTGTGGTCGGCGGGGCCAGCGGTAGCATCCGCGCTGGCGCCCGCGCTCGGCGCCGCGGTTGCTGAGACGCTCGACTTGATCAAGGTGAGCCTGCGCCTGTTGTGCCCGCGGGCGGAAGGCCGGGAGTCGGCGACAGACACAGCAGGCATGACGGGCTCGAATTGCATCGAAGAATCCGACGCACCCGAGATGACCCTTTGCGGCGCGCGCTCGTGCAGGCCGCTCGCATAGGCGCCGCGGCTGTAGTACGAGAAGTCGTGGCCTGCCATCTCGCGTTCGTAGAGCGCGCGGAGGGCTGTGTCATCAAGCTCGTCGCCCAAGAGGGGCAACGAGGGTATGGGAACGTCATTCATGCTGCGGTCGCCTTGTCGTTTGAGCTGTGGGTAGCGACTACAGTCTAGTCCCCTACACGCTGACTTGCACCTGAAAAGAACGTGAAGAATGGGACGAGATTACGATGACCCCTTGTATCGCCAGGTAGATGGCTATGATGCAAAAATGCTGGTACAAGGCGCACTTTTTGGACACGGGAAGGCGTGCGGTGCTGTGCGATGGGGTTGTCGCATCGGCCCACGGGAAAGCTTGTGAGATGGTCTTAGCGTTTCCCCTTGCGGTCACAGCTGTCCTCCGTTGTTACCCCATCGCATCAAACACGCTGCAGACGATGAATCCTAGGATTGCGCCGACGCTGGCCCCGAAGGCGACCTTGACGACGGCTTCAATCACGCGGTTCTTGCGGGCGCTGAGGCTGCGCTTGCCTGTACGGTCGACCGGCTCGCCATTGGAGAAGGCGACGATCTCGCTGTAGGTCACGAGGTCGTGGGACTTCTTGATGCGGTCACACCATACGGCCAGGGCAAAGGCGATGCCGTAAAGCACCACTGCCAGCACGAATGTCGGGGCGCTGTGCCAGCCCCAGTCGGCGCGTAGTTCCTGAAACGCTGCAAAGAATGCTGCGATGCCTAGTATTGCGAAAATCGTCATCCCGATGGCCAGGCGTTGCATGAGCGCCCAATCGTGCTTGCAGGTTTCTTCCATCTTGCTCACGTCTCCCTTGATAAGCTTGTCTACTGTTGTGTCGAACAGTGCGCTCAGCAGAAGCAGGCTCTGCACGTCGGGGTAGGTGCGGTCGGTCTCCCAGTTTGAGATGGTCTGGCGCGAGACGAATACCGCTTCGGCGAGCGCCTCCTGCGATATGCCCAGTCGTGCTCGCTGCTCTTTGATGTGCTTTGCCAATTCCATCCGTCCGACTTACCTTCCCGAGTGTGTTGATCTGCCCTGTCGTCTTGCCTGTCGACGCCTCAAAGGATGGCGTAAGGGGCTTTAGGGTACCACCGAATGCGTTTGACATGGGTCCGCGATAGGTGGGATGGGCCTGTCAAAATGCTTTGACATACGTGATGAGCTGGGCTGTTGGAATTGCGTGCGGGTGGCGCTGGGTAACGAGGACCACATGGAGGAGTGGTTCGGAGCCAGCCCTGTAGCGGGTAGTTTGTTTTCACTTTCTTGCATGGGAGTGCGATGGGAGTGCGGTTCGGCGGCGACTATGCCTTGCCGGGCGCAACGGAGAGCCATCGCACTCCTACATGGGAATGCGGTACGACGGCGGCTGTGCCTGCTGGTGGTGTCGAGGAATTGGGCTTGTGTTTGGTCGCCAGTAGCCGCTGCGCGTGTGGCTCTTGTCCTACTTCGCTAACGCTTTCGTTATATTGGGCCACTTTGGCACCGTGGGGAAGCATGCTGCGCTAAGGTTTGAACGTGTAGGAGCGTGCCGTCGGGGTGCGTGCCGCTGGGCAGTCGTGTGCCCATCTCCTATTGGATTGCCGAGCGGTTCGTGCAGAAGGTTGGAGTCGGGCGTTTGAACGGCTGGTGTGCCGGTGCCTGGGGACGGCGCTGCATGCCGGCATGGCATCGCGCGTTATCGGAGGTTGTGAGTTGCATTTTCTTGCAGGATTTAGCCGTCAATTTATGCTGGCGCTTGGCTTGTGGCCGATTGCCTCGCTGGTGCTTACGCTGCCGGTACTTGCTATCCTGTACCGTCGCGACGGCAGGCTGCGCTTTTGGTCGGCGTTGGGAGCGTATCTAAGCGTGCTGTATTTGTTGGCGCTCATGTGCTTCACGCTGTATCCGCTGCCGTCGGGCAATACCGGTCTGGGCATCACCTACGGCGTTGCCCCGCAGCTTGATTTCTGGGTGTTTATCGACGACATCCGCCGCGACGGCAAGGTGGCGGTGCTGCAGCTTCTTGCCAATGTCGCGTTCTTCGTGCCGCTTGGCATCATTGTTGGGCGTGGTCTGCGCAAGGGCTTCGGCTGGGCACTTGTCTTGGGCTTTCTCGTGTCTCTCTTTGTGGAAACTGCCCAGCTTACGGGGCTTTTTTGGATCTATCCCTATGCCTACCGCACCTTCGATGTGGACGATCTGGCATGCAACACACTCGGGTGCGTCATCGGGTGGTGCCTGGCAGCCGTGATCAATCGGCTGATGCCCGTGCGACGCGACGATGGGTGCGGCCTGACCGTTGAGACGCATCCCGGTATTGTGCGCCGCACGGTGGCGTTGTGCCTGGACATGACGATCGTCGTGTCCGTGACCGGTGTCGTGTGCGCCGGCGTTCTTCTGTGCTTCGTGCTGGAGCAGATTCTTGCCGACTCGCTTACAGGCGTGAGCGCGGCTGCCGTAGGGATGTGGACGGGCGCATCCGCTAGCGATGTCAACTGGATGTTCTGGGTATTCCCGATTACATTCTTGCTGGTAGAAGTTGTTATTCCGTGGTGCCATGAGGGTAGCACGCCCGGAGGCTCCTTTGTGCGCATGACGTGCGAAGAATACCCCCGTAGACCGTTGCGCCGAGTGCTGTTCTATGCCGTGCGTCTGGCGGTGCTCGTGTGCGCGGGTATGTTCGCGCCCGTCGCGCTACCCGTGTTGGCGATCTTCTACGCCGTGACCCGCCGGATGCCATACGATTACGTGTGAGAGCGCTGGTTTTGCAATGGGATGGGTGCATGCTGTGAAATTAGCATACATTTCAGAATTTTTAAAATCGCGCCAACTGGGGTTTTGATGATTTAACATACATTTCAGCTAGTGAGATGTATGTTAAATGAGAGCGATAGAGGGAGACGCCCATGATTCGACCTGCCACCGAAGCTGATATGCCCGCTGTGTGGGCGCTCTACAGTGACGCATGTGATGCAATGCTGGGCACGCCGTACGATTGCGAGTGGGTTATGGGTGTGCATCCCACGCGAGAGGGCCTGCTTGCATCCGTGCGGGCGGGGAACCTGTTTGTGGCATGTGAAAGTGACGGGTCGGCGACAGAGGACGGCGCAACGTCGTCGCTGTTGGGCGCCTATGTGCTCAATGACGAGCAAACCAGCGGATATGAGCATGCCGCCTGGCCGGTGGATGCAGGCCCTGAGGAAGTCGCAGTCATACATCTGCTTGTGAGCGCAGTTCAGGCTCGCGGCAAGGGGGTCGCCAGGTCGATGCTTGCCCATGCCGCTGGGGTAGCTCGAGCCCGTGGAGCTCGCGTCATACGGCTCGACGTGTTCACCAACAACATTCCTGCTATCACCCTGTATGCGTCCGCCGGCTTCGTCGACATCGGGCCCCACGAACTCGTCCTAAGCGAAGGCCACCACCGCACCCTCAACCTGATGGAGTTGGATTTGGGGGTATAAGAAAAGTGAGTCATGGCTTACGAGAGAGGAACGTCAATGGGGTTCTTTGAGGGGTTTAGGCGCGGCATGGAAGACAACTGGACGTACGAGGTGGCGGGCAAGCAGGTCACGTGCCCGCATTGCGGATGCAACGAGTTCGAGAAGTCCGAAGCGCAACTCAACACGGCTGGCCTCACGTTTCTTGATCTTGATTGGGCCAACCGCAGCGCCACAGTTTTGATTTGCCGCAACTGCGGCCATATCGAGTGGTTCCTCGACACCAACGGCGAGTTGAGGTAGAGAGGTCAGCGTGTCGTCAGCTGAGTAGCATTGGTTTGACATGCGGGCGGGCGAGCGCTTTCGTGCTGGCCCGCGTGCTGTCGAGAACCCCCACATCTTTCTGATGCAGGCAGACAAAAAAATCGTCCGGCGCACGGGTGTGTTTTGGCTCGTGCGCCGGACGTAATGGTGCGTACTACAGAGTTGCGGGCACCTTCACCTGGAAGGCCCAGGCGACGTTGGTGGTCTTGTCCACGAGGACGACCGCGCCTCCGTTATGTGCGGAGATTACCTGGTCAAAGCCGAGGTTGAAGAGGTCGAGGCCGCTTGCGTCAAA
>JAHZHK010000029.1:28815-29037 GCA_019420325.1 Coriobacteriaceae bacterium
CCTGCCGTCTGCGTCCGTGGCGGTATAGAGTAGACCGTTCGTGCCGCTGAGCTCGACAGCGTTTTGAGGGAGGCCAGTGGCGGCTGCCGGCTCACCGGTCGTTGCGGATGTGCCATCGGCGGGTTGCTCCGAGGTGGCTGCATCTGCGGGTGCTGCAATGCCCTCGGTAGGCTGTCCAGTCGAAGTTTCTTGCGCGGGAGCGGCAACGCCCTCAGCAGGCTG
>JAHZHK010000003.1:0-1673 GCA_019420325.1 Coriobacteriaceae bacterium
GGCGCGGCGCGCAGCAGGGGCTCTCTATGTCCTGCTCATATCGTCTGTATCCGGGCTTGGATTAACATACATTTCGTCAGTTCAAATGTATGTTAATCCAATAAAAGCCCAGTTGGCGCACTTTTCGAATTTCTGAAATGTATGTTAATTTCCACTATTGAGGAGGACTTCATGAGCGATAACGACTTTGTCAGCTTTGAGGACGACCTCGATCAGGAGGATCTCGCCTCCCATCGTGCGCATCGTTGTACGCCGCAGGAAGCACGTGCTCGACTTACCGCTGGCAACAGCCTCTTCCTGCAGGGTATTCACGACCATGCGATGCATTCGGAAGACAAGCGCGAGGGTCTCATTCGTGACGGTCAGCACCCCTTTGCCGTTATCGTGACCTGTTCCGACTCGCGCGTGCAGCCTGTGGTGTCCTTCTCTATGTGCTTGGGCGATCTCTTCATGGTGCGCTCCATCGGCAACTTCATCGACCGGGTGGAGGAGGCCAGCGTCGAGTACGGCGTAGGGCACCTGGGCGCGCCGCTCGTGGTGGTGCTCGGCCACACGCACTGTGGCTTGGTGCACGCCGCCATGACCGGTGAGGCTGACGGCGTGGCAAAAGCGGTTGCCGATGAGGTCACCGCAATCCTGAACGGCGAGACCGACCCCCGCCAGGCCGAGAAGATCCACGTCTTGCACCAGGTGGATGTTCTCAAGCAAAACGAGATCATTGCCGCGGCGGTGGCATCAGGGGAGTGCGAGGTTGTGGGCGCTATCTACCACATCGGTAGCGGCCGCGTCGAGTGGTTGTAAGTCGGCACACTGGGATTTTGCGTCTGCGAGGCCGTGGAACCTTGCATCTTGGCGGCGCGGATACAGTGGGGGAAGGCCCGTACCTGCGAGGCCATGGACGCGACCGTGGCGGGCGTGTGGCATATATGTGCGAAGGCTGCGTACCTGCGAGGCCACGGACTCTCAAGTCCTGACGGTGTGCCTTAGGTGCCCGAGGAGTTTGCCCCCTCGGTGCCGCCGTACTTTAGCGCGACCTGCATGAAATCCTTCTGCCAAAGCTTGGCCCTGGTTCAGCAACGTATGCTTTCAGCGTGGAGAGGACACAAAACCGCTGGTCACGCGAATGTGCGGCGTGTCAGGGGATATAAACAATCCGTTCAATATGCGCCTTGTGTCCAACCAACAAAGAGAGAATCGCCCCATGGCCTTTAACACGCAGAACCTTTCCGACAAGTACCGCCAGTTCATGAGCAGGCGAAACGGGCCCGATCAGCTCGCGCGCGATGTGTTCATCCTGTCTATCGTGCTCATCGTGCTGTCGCTTCCCTTTGGCAGCATCTTCCTGACGCTGGGCCTGGCTGCCATCATCTACGCCTACTTCCGCATGTTCTCTTCCAACCGCGATGCACGCAGCCGCGAGAACACTGCCTATCTCGCCAAGCGCCACGAGCTTGCGCAGAAGTTGCACCTCACGGGTGTGAAGAATCCCTTCGCGGGTGTTGGTGCCGCCAGCCAGCGGGCTGCCGAGCAAGCTGCGCGCAAGAGCCAGAAGGCAGCTGCCAAGGCGGCCGACAAGGACCACAAGTACCTCAAGTGCCCCAAGTGCAAGCAGGAGATTCGCGTGCCCAAGGGCGCCGGCAAGATTCGCATCACCTGCCCCAAGTGCCAGGAGA
>JAHZHK010000003.1:1683-60896 GCA_019420325.1 Coriobacteriaceae bacterium
AGGGAGCTTCCTTTCAAGCTTCACTGCCATCCTGCAAGATAAGGCCGCCGACCTCGAAGGATACGCTTTCGGGGTCGGCGGCTTTCTTTTATCTGGGGTGAGTCGCCGGAGAGTCAAACGGAGAAACGCGGCTATGTGTCGGCGCTCATTCGTTCATGCAGCGCGATTGAGTTGCTCATACGTACTGGTGTGCGGTGCCGCCCATGCCCCACCCGCTCGTTTGGTCGTCGAGCACCGCCCTTGGGACCCCGTGGTACCCCGTCCATCCGCTCGTTGAGCGGCGCTGTCTGCGTCCTGTTGCCCCCATCCGCGTGTCGAATAGCGCCATTTGTGCCCTGCTATTCCATCCGCTCTGCGAGCTCGCGCTTGACGGCGGTGTACTTCTTCTCGGGAATGGGGAGCTCGCTGCCATCCTGTAGGGCCACCTTGCAGCGGGTCACGTCGCGCACAAAAGCGGGGTTGACCAGGTAACTTGCATGACAGCGAACAAAGAGGGCGCAGTGGCGCTGGGCGATTGAGGAGAGCGTCTCAACCGACTCATGTACACCGTCTTCTGTGTGAATCAGAGAATGGGTGCCTTTGCTCTCTATATATATGATGTCGGAGCAGTTGAAGTACATTGCCGTGCGGTTGAGGCCGCGCAGGCAGATGCGCCGCGCTGGGCTGCCCGATGCCTGCGCCTCCGACTGGCCGTTGTAGATTGCGCCATAGCGCAGGGGATAGATGTCGTTCGGTCCGGTATAGGCAATGGCGTTGGCCACGTTGCACAAAAGGATGCGCGGCGTATGTTGACAATCCACCCAGGTAAAGTGAATGTGCTGGTTGACGCGGTTGGTATTGCCGCTGGGCCAGACGCTGTCCACGAGGAACGTCATGACGACTTCGCACACATCGGGACCCGGTGTGGGCAGTGTGGTAACCATCAGGTCGTGCACTTGGAACTTCGGGTCGTCGTGTCCCTCGCGTGCCATGGCGAGCAGTTTTGCCTTCGAGCGGATGAGGTGTCCATAGGAAGGTCCGACGAGCACCACGTCGTCGTGGCATGCGTTGAGGAAAGGCGCGGAGTCGTTGTCGACGTAATAGCTCAGGAGAATCTTGGCCGACAGGGCCGCGATATCATGGGTTTTCATGGACACCTCCCTTACGGGCGCGAACGTTGTATGGGTACATTTTCGCAGGCACCAACTGCCTACTTTAGACCCCTGCGTCCAACTAATTGGGGCGGAAATGGGCCTAATTTATCGAAAATTCGCTCACGTCGTTCCAATTGCGGCGCAGGCATACCTCCAAAGTGAGCCCCGTGTTGTCGTAGATGGCCGACCACTGGGTGTTGCTCGTCACATCCTCAGGGTTGGGGTCCTGTGCCGAGGCGCGCAGCGCTTCCCAAACAACGTCTTTGCCCTGGTCGCCCTCGTGAGCACCCAGCACTTCCTCAACGGCTTCCCAACGCTCTTTGCCGTGGCCATAGATGCCGTTCTTCTGGTTGGGCTGCACCAGGTCGGGGTAGAGCGCGTAGAAGTTGGTGATGGCGCGCATCGGCGTGGCTTTGAGCGGACGGCCTTCGGCCTCGGGGTCCCACTCCACAACGCGGCCGTCGCCCGAGGCGTCGGTGATGTAGAAGTGGTAGTCGCGCCCTGAGGTGGCAAACATGTCGTAGTTGCTCAGGAGCTCGACGGCTTCCTCAGTTGTGGCTGCGCGATCGAGAACGAGGCGGATGGCGAGCGTTGTGGCGATGGACTGCTTGCCGGTGTCCTGGTAGGTGGGTTCGCTGTCGAGCGTGAGCACAGCGATGGAGACGCCCTTCTCGTTTATGCCGTCGAGGCAGATGAAGGGTGCCGTGAGACAGGCGAGCTTCTTGGAAACGCTTGCGTTGGGGTCGTCGGCCTTCACGTTGTTGAGGGCGGCCAGACCGATGGACGCATAGCCGTCCTTGGGCGTGCAGCGCACGAGCAAGGCTGAGGTGTCGAGCTTGAAGTCATAGTTGCGCCCCATGCGCACTTCGCCATCGGCTGCCGTGGCGGTAAAGGCGGTGCAGGCATAGTTGGGTGCCGTCATGTGCACGGGCAACAGCGGTAGCGACTCGGCGAGCACGGCGTCGAGAAACGCCTGGTTGTCGCGGATGTCGCGGGCAAGCAACGCGTCGAGGTCATAGTCATAGGCCACGTCCATGGTGTAGAGGTTGTAACCGTCATCATAGGAGGTGACCTGGTCGATGCTTGAGATGGTCTGAATCCTGCTGGCGTACAGCACACCAAAGGCGACGAGCACCGCTGCGATTGCGGCGACGAGTCCGAGGGCGACGCGCTTGACGATGCGTTTCATGGGGCCTCCCCAATGTCAGCTTCATGTCACTTTCAGGTCCATGGTGAGGTTGCGAGGGGCGTTTGGGTAGTGCCATTTGGCGCAAAATTTGGCCAATTTCTATTCCGCATGTCGTTGACGCTGCTACCATTGAGGCAAAGAAACGGGGGCGGTATGGCAGCAGATGAGTGCACCGCATATGGCGATGACCGCGCGAGTGGAGAGCCGCTGCGTGTGCAGGCTTGCACCGTAAGATTCCCCATGCCGCTCATGTGCACGCCCTTTGAGCCGGGATGTCTTTCGCGGGCGATCGAGTCCATCGACGATGAGGATGCCCGGCGCATCGCACGAGCAGAAGCCCTGTATTTCACGGCCGACCCCGATGGGGCGTGCTGCGAGTCTGAGCCGTATTTGACAAGCTCGAACCTCGCACTGAGGACGTCTGCTTGTTTCATCTGCGCTTATGCCAATCTGTCACGCGGGCAGATTTCCTTTGCCAAGGCCTGCCTTGACGATCTCGCATCTATGAGGCAGGACTGCCTTGCCAGCGAGGATTCCACTATCCGTGCTACTTACGTTGTGTTTGCTACGGCGGCAAACGTTCTTTTGCACCTGGATCCAGCTTTTGGTGAGGATGAACTTCGCGCAATCGCTCCCTATTTGCCCGAGGGCCTGCGATTGTTTGCGGCTCATGTGGATGCGCATCGCGCCTATCTTGCAGGGGAGTACGGCAGGTGCGTTGGCATTGCGGAGACGGCGCTTGCCATGAAGCGGGGCACTTATCCCATCTCTGAGCTGTTCTTGCATCTTGTGGCTGCCATGGGGTGGATGGGACGAAAGTCACCCGATCGCGCTCGCGTCCATTTCATGCAGGGTTGGGACATCGCGCGGCCCGACGGTCTTATCGAACTCATCGGCGAGCATCACGGCCTGCTCCAGGGCGTTCTCGAGACCTGCCTCAAGGACGACTATCCCGATGACTTTACCCGCATTATCCAGGTGACATATCGATTCAGCGCTGGGTGGCGACGCATCCACAACCCAACGACTGGCGAGGAAGTTGCCGACAATCTCACCACTACCGAGTTCACCTTTGCGATGCTTGCGTGCCGCGGCTGGAGCAACGACCAGATTGCGGCCCACATGGGGGTGTCGCGCGGCACCGTGAAGAACCGCCTGTCAAGCGTGTATGCCAAGCTGGGGATCCAGAGCCGATCCGAGCTTGAGAAGTACATGCTGCGCTAGGGGCGTGGCCCGCCTGGCTGCCAAAGGCGCGGGCGGGGCGCCTTAGCGGCGCGGGCGCGCAACGCCAAAACGCGCAGTGTCAAGTCGGGTAGTCATTTTTTCGACAAAACAGGTCATCTTTGCAGTGCGGGTTTATTTCATGCACACCATCGGAATAGAGTAAAAGCCAAACAAGGGCGTACCGAGCATGTTGCGAATGTGCGCCGCGGGGAATGCGCGCTCCCAATGCGGCTTGCAGACCGACCGACTCGGCGCCGTCGAGCCGAGGAAGGTGGGGCCGCATGAAACCGCTACGCAGATTATTCGACCCGTCCCAAAACGTAAGTAAGATACTCGCTGTTCTCATGTCGCTGGTCATGGTGTGGACCCAGATGTCTATGGTGCCCACGGCCCTGGCGCAGGGCGACTGGGGCGAGCCTGCTGCGGACAGCGCCACAGCGGGTCCCCCGGAGGGCGAAGAGCAGGATGCCATCGGCGCACCTGTACCCGAGCCTGCACCCCAGGCAGAGGTTGCAGGTGCGCCTGAGGTTGTTGCTGAGCCCACGGTAGAGGCCGCGCCGGCCGAGCAGCCTGCAGCCGAGCCTGCCCCGGTTGTCGAGCCTGCAGTTGAGCCCGCTCCTGCCGAGCAGCCTGCGGCTCCCGCCGAACCTGCAGCTGAGCAGCCTGTAGCCCCCGCGCCTGCTGAGCAGCCCGCGGTCGAGCAGCCTGCGGCCCCCGCACCTGCTGAGCAGCCCGCGGTCGAGCAGCCTGTAGCTCCCGCGCCTGCCGAAGAGCCCGCAGCTCCCGTCGAGCCTGCCGCGCCTGCACCGGCTGAGCAGCCCGCAGCTCCCGCCCCTGCCGAGCAGCCCGCTGCCGAAGCCGCTCCCGCCGAGCAGCCTGCAGCAGAGCCTGCCCCGGCTGCCGAACCCGAGCAGCCTGCGTATCCCGCTTTTCTCGGTTACGCCCATGCGGGCAACATCACCGTGAAGGTGACGGCCCCCGAGGGCGCGCTGCCTGAAGGCACGCGCGTGCTGGCTGAGCCTGTGCATCGCGCCGACGTCGCCGCCGCCGTGGCCGGTGCCGTCGAGGAGCAGGGTCGCACGCTCGAAGGCGCCGTGGCCCTCGACGTCACGCTCGTCGACAAGGACGGCAACGCCATTCAGCCCAACGGCTCCGTGAGCGTGAGCTTCTTCAACGCCGGCATGGGTGAGGGCGAGGCCGTGGGCGTGTACCGCGTGGCCGACGACGCCTCCAGCGTTGAGGCAATCTCCGCAAGTCAGGCCAGCGCCAACGTCCAGAGCTTCGACGTCGACCACTTCTCAATCTACGTCGTTACCGATGAGAACCCCATCTACCTGGCCACCTACAGGTTCCATGACGCCGACGACACCGTTATCAGCGAGCAGGTCGTCAAGAACGGCGAGGTGCTTGTCGAGCCCGGGGCTCCTGAGATTGCGGGCAAGACGTTCACCGGATGGTACCTGGGCGAGAGCCCCATGGACTTCTCGCAGGCCGTGAGTGTGAGCACGACCGCATTGTACGACGTGTACGCGCAGTATGCCTCCGTCCTGCATATCAACTTCTACGATCCCGACCGCATGCAGCTCATGCGCACGATGGTCGTTGAGGACCATGAGCCCTACGACATCTCTGGCATCAAGTACGATGTCGACGCCGAGCACAGCGTTGTGGGCTGGACCGACGCAGACGGCAACCGGCTGACTTCCGTGGCAGTGCCTGAGGGTGCAGACCATGTCGACGTGTTTGCCATCGTCGTGTCGGGTGTATGGGTTGCCTTCGACGCCGCTAGCGGCACCACCGTCGACCATGTGTTCGTGAACGCGGGTGAGGGAATCGTGCTGCCCGTGAGCACCCGCACTGGGTATACGCTCGAGGGTTGGTATCTGGGCGACGCCAAGGTCGTCGACGGTGCTACATTTGACGCGCCTGTGACCCTTACCGCTCATTGGACGCCCGTCGAGGTTGCCTACACCGTCAACTATTGGCAACAGCGTGTGACCGACGGCAAGGACGCCGCCGACGCCGCCAAGACATATGAGTTCGTTGAGTCTGCCGAGAAGACGGCTCCTGCCGGTTCCGTCGTGGCCGGTACCGACGACAAGGATTACCCGGGCTTCACATTCAACGCCAACAACACCCAGTCCAGCGTCACCATTGCCGGCGACGGTTCCACCATCGTGAACGTTTACTACGATCGCGTGCTGTGCACGGTGAAGTATTTCAAGGTGGACGAGCGGCAGGGTCCCCAGTTCATCAAGAGCTTCTCTGGTCTGTACGGAGCTTCTCTCAAGAGCGGCGAATGGGCGAATGACTACTATTGGTATGCGTCCTATTCCGAGTCTTGGTGGGGTGGTTATACAACCGCGGGATCGGGTTGCATCCTTCTGACCAGCTATGACTTCGCCACAGCGGGATACGCGGACAACGCGGACAACGTGAAGGACTCCCAGGGCGTCGTCACGACGTGCAACTTCTATGGTAAGAGCAAGCAGAGCGGCGGCACAATCTACTACTACAACGAGCAAGCCGACGGCATGTTTGCGCTTGTCAACACGGTGACAACGAGCGGCGGCACGCTGACGGTGCACCAGAAGTACACCGGCTACGACCTGTATAAGTACGCTACCGGTAGGATTAAGGGCGACCCGACCAAGGCTGCGTTCTGGACGAACAAGGGCGATGCGTTCGAGGACCAGAAGATCGACGCAACGACCATCTATATCGCTAACACGCTCAAGTCCTACAACCTTACCTACCATAACGTGACCGGCGACAACAACAAGGTTGTCAGTGTCAAGTACACTGCCCCCCTTGCGCCGTATGCCAACTACGTCCCCAAGGACCCGTACTCCGACGGCATCGAGCGCACATTTGTGGGTTGGTATGCCGACCAGGCTTGCACGGTCCCGTTCGACTTCGCCAACGCCACCATGCCACATGCCAACGTCGCGGTGTATGCCAAGTGGGCCGTGGACCAGGTCACGCTGAGCTGGGACCTGTGTGCTCCCGAGAACCCGCAGCCCAAGGACAAGGGCTCGGCCACGTTCGATCCCGGCACGCGTCCGGCTTCTGACTTCCTACCCGCAGGCGCGGTGTGGGGCACCGATTACACGTTCGACGGCTGGTACACCGACGACGGCAAGCTGTTCAGCCCTGAGACCCGCATTTCCCGCGACACCAACGTCACGGGCAAGTGGCTCTACAACGGCGAGCTCTATGTGCGCTACAACAACGCTGGTACCGAGCTGCCTCTCGACCTCCAGACCTATGCAGACGGCGCCAAGGTCCAGGTCGCCAGTGCCACCGACCTTGTGGCTCCCGAGGGCAAGCCCTACTTCCTCGGCTGGGTCATGGAGAACGGCACGCTCGTCCAGCCCGGTGGATCGTTTGACATGACGCGCCAGCTTGCAGGCGATGACAGGGTCGTTGTCCTGACCGCCGCATGGGGTATCGCTGAAGCTGCCACGACCATCACCTTCGTGGCGGGCGACGGCAGCGGCGAGCCGCGTGTCAACACGCTCGTCAACAACGAGGGTGTGGTGCTGCCCAGTGCCGCTGACCTGGGCTTTACGGCTCCTATGTCTCATGGCTCTGCGACTCATACGTTTGCCGGTTGGCTCACTTCTGACGGCCGTATCCTTAAAGCTGGCCAGCAGGTTGTCGTCGACAATCTCAACGAGGGCACCGAGAACATCCTTACCGCCCAGTGGACGCCTCGTACCGACCTTTCCTACATCGTTGACTACCTGTGGGCAGATACCGACGAAAAGGTCGCCGGGTCCAAGGTCGTCACCGGTCTCACGTGGGGCGAGGAATACTCTGAGTCCCCAATTCCGGTCGAGGGATACACGCCGGTGCTCGAGGAACCTGTTGTGTTCCAGCTCACGCAGAACGAGATGCACGTCTTTATCCACTACTACAAGAACGTCGAGCTTACTGCCAAATCGGCCAGCTTCACCTACGACGGCACCGAGCAGAGCGTTACTGGCTTTACCTGCGACACCGAGGGCGCTAAGTTTGACCCTGAGCGTATCGCTGCAGGTGTCCAGGGCACCCAGGTCGGCAAGTACGACGCGACGTTTGACAAGGATCCCGTTGGTCTCACCGATATGACCGAGCGCTACTTTGTCACCGCTGCGCATCCCGGCACCCTCGAGGTGACCCCCCGCGCCGTCACCTTCAAGGGCGAGACCGCCACGCTGCCCTACACCGGCTCCGAGCAGGAGATCTGCGGCGTCGAGGCCCTGGGCCTGGCCGACGGCCAGACCTTCGAGCTGGCATACTCCGCGAAGGGCACGCTGCCCAACGCCGAGACCGGCTACCCCGGCTCCTTCGCGGGGCAGGCGCGCATCCTGGCGGCCGACGGCTCCGACGCCACGGACAACTACGCCGTCGAGTACGCCCCCGGCACGCTCTTCATCACGGCCGCCGACATCGCCGGCAACGTGACCATCGAGCCCGCCGACGTCGTGGAGACCTACGACGGAGAGGCCCACGCGGCCGGCACCGCCTCCGCCTCCGACGCCAACGGCAACGACGTCCTGGTCGAGTACCAGGCGGCCGACGGCACGTGGACGGCCGACCCCGCCGACGTCGCCGCCACCGACGTGGCCGACTCCCTGACGGTCAAGGTGCGCGCCAGCGTCCCGGGCGTCTACGAGGGCTACGTCTTCGCCGAGCAGCTCCTGAGCGTCACCCCCAGGCCCGTCGAGGTCACCGCGGTCAGCTCCACCAAGGCCTACGACGGCACCCCGCTCACCTGCGCCGACTACGCGCTGGGCGCCGAGGACTTCGTCGGCTACGAGGGCTTCGAGAACGTCTTCATCGAGGGCTCGCAGACCCTGGTGGGCGCCTCCGGCAACGCCGTCGTCGGCTACGAGTTCAACGCGCTGACCGACCCGCGCAACTACGCCGTCAGCACCGTCGACGGCACCCTCGAGGTGACCCTGCGCCACGTCACCTTCAAGGGCGAGACCGCCACGCTGCCCTACACGGGCTCCGAGCAGGAGATCTGCGGCGTCGAGGCCCTGGGCCTGGCCGACGGCCAGACCTTCGAGCTGGCATACTCCGCGAAGGGCACGCTGCCCAACGCCGAGACCGGCTACCCCGGCTCCTTCGCGGGGCAGGCGCGCATCCTGGCGGCCGACGGCTCCGACGCCACGGACAACTACGCCGTCGAGTACGCCCCCGGCACGCTCTTCATCACGGCCGCCGACATCGCCGGCAACGTGACCATCGAGCCCGCCGACGTCGTGGAGACCTACGACGGAGAGGCCCACGCGGCCGGCACCGCCTCCGCCTCCGACGCCAACGGCAACGACGTCCTGGTCGAGTACCAGGCGGCCGACGGCACGTGGACGGCCGACCCCGCCGACGTCGCCGCCACCGACGTGGCCGACTCCCTGACGGTCAAGGTGCGCGCCAGCGTCCCGGGCGTCTACGAGGGCTACGTCTTCGCCGAGCAGCTCCTGACTATCATCCCGCGCGTGGTTGAGCTGACCTCCGGCAGCGCCTCCAAGGCCTACGACGGCACCCCGCTCATGAACGACACCGTGGCTGTCACGGGCGAGGGCTGGGCTGACGGCGAGGGCGCGACCTACGACATGTTCAGCCAGCTGACCAACGCAGGCAAGATTGACAACGAGTTCACCTACACGCTTACTGAGAACACCGATTCCAGCAACTACAGCGTCGTGCAGCACCTCGGCACCCTGACGGTGACCCCGGCCAGCATGGGCGACTTCATCCAGCTGACCACGACCGACGTCGAGAAGGTCTACGACGGCATGCCGCTGTCGGCCGGTGAGGCGTGGATCGGCCTGGCAGAGGGCATGGATGCCGGCCAGCTGCCCGAGGGCTTCCTCGACCAGTTTGCGCTCGAGTACAGCGCGGACGGTACGACGTGGACGGCCGACCCCGTCGACATCACCGCGACGGACGTGGCCGACACCATGAGCGCCGCGGGCGGCAACCCCGTGCAGGTGCGCGTGACTGCCGTGGGCGGCAACTTCGCCGACGAGCTCACCGGCACCGAGGACGTCGCCATTGCCCCGAGGGCCATCGAGGTCACGGCGGGCAGCGCATCCAAGGTCTACGACGGCACGCCGCTGACGGACGGCACGTGGTCCGTGACGTCCGAGAACGGGTTCGTCCAGCTTGAGGGCGGCGAGCCCGAGGGCTTCGAGAGCGTCTTCGTCGAGGGTTCGCAGACCCTGGTGGGCACCTCCGGCAACGCCGTCGTCGGCTACGAGTTCAACGCGCTGACTGACCCGGGCAACTACGCCGTCAGCACCGTCCCCGGCACCCTGACCGTAACCGACGGCACTGAGGATGACCCCGTTGACCCTGACCTCGTCGTTGTGAAGACGCACGAGGAAGGAACCTACGGGCTGGGCGAGACGGTGGAGTTCGCCATCACCGCCACCAACATCTACGATGACGCCCGCACCATGACGTTCGTCGAGCAAGACGGCGTCGAGATTACCGGTCAGGCCACCTTTGAGAACGTCGAGCCCGGCGCGACCGTGAGCACCACTGCACGCTACACCGTCACCGAGGGCGACATCTTGGCCGGCGGCTTTACCAACACCGTTACCGTCAGCTTCGAGGGCGGCAAGGACTTCGAGGGCAATGATGACGTTGTCGTCGACGACCCCGAGGCGCACCTCACCGTGACCAAGGTCACGACGAGCCAGCCTTTCGAGGGCAACGCGTACACGCTCGACGAAACCATCACGTATGAGGTCACCGTTACCAACGACGGCAACCTGACCGTCGAGGGCGTCACAGTCACCGATGAGCTCGCAGACGCGATCCTGGCTGAAGGCGAGAGCGCCGAGGTTGGTACTCTGGCTCCCGGCGAGTCCGCGACGCTGCACTACAGCTACACCGTGACCGAGACCGATGTGCTGGCTGGCAAGGTCATGAACGTCGCCACCGCCACCGGTACGTCCACCAACCCCGACGACCCCGAGGTGCCCGTCGATCCCGGCACCACCGAGGATCCCGTCGAGACCCCGCGTCCGAGTCTCTTCGCGAGCAAGACGGCCTCCGATCCTGCTGACGGTAAGGCCTTCCAGCTCGGTGAGAAGATTGCCTACACCGTTGAGGTCATCAACAACGGTAACGTGACCATCACCGGCATTGTGGTCAGCGACAAACTCGAGGGTGCGACCCTGGATGAGGGCCAGACCGATGAGGCCATCACCCTGGCTCCCGGCGAGTCCGCGACGCTGCACTACAGCTACACCGTGACCGAGGCCGACCTCGTTGCCGGCAATGTCACCAACGTCGCCACCGCCACCGGCACCGATCCCGAGGGCAACCCCGTGGAGACCGAGGCCACCACGACCGTGACGACCGAGGAAGCCGCAAGCTCGCTCGACGTGGCGAAGACCATCGTGTCCACGCCTGCCGACGGCAAGGCTTACGCCGAGGGCGAGACCGTGAAATTCGAGGTTGCGGTTACCAACACCGGCAACCAGACGCTCAAGAATGTCAAGGTCGTCGACAAGCTCGCCGGTGCCGTTCTGGCCCAGGGTGAAAGCGACCTGATCGAGAGCCTGGCACCCGGCGCGTCTGCGACGCTGCACTACAGCTACACCATCACGGCTGACGACTTGGGCAAGGAGTTCAAGAACGTGGTAACCGCGACGGCTGAGGACGGCACGACTGAAGACGGCGAGACGCCGGTCATCCCGGTTGCTCCCAGGTCCCCCGAGCCCAACCCGGACCAGCCGCCGGCTCCCAAGCCCGAGCAGCCCAAGCCTGCCATTCCCAAGACCGCTGATGAGACCCCCAGCGGCATGATGGCGATGCTGGCAAACCTCGGCCTGGCTTCCCTGGCAGCAGGTCTGGCGTGCCTGATTGTCACCCCGCGCAGGCGCGACAACTAGCACGTAGGTAAGGCAAGGGGCACCTCGATTCGCCGTCGGGGTGCCCCCTTGCGCAAAGTCGAGGTCGAAAGGGGGCATCGATATGAGGGATGTGTACTGGCAGTTTCTAAAGGGGCTTTCGCGCGACGAGGCGATTGAGGTGCGCGACGCGCTTGACTCGATGCTCTCCGGCTCGGACCCCTTTGAGGGCGACGGCTCGCGCAGTCCCGCGTGCCCGCACTGCGGGTGCACGTTCGTTGTGCGCAAAGGCCGCGACCGTGCGGGCGCTCAACGCTGGCTGTGCACCCAGTGCAACCGCACCTTTGGCCTCAAGGCTTGCTGCAAGGCGGGAAGCGCGGCCGCCGAGCCATGGGGTGCCCCGTGACTGTCCGACCATCCCCGCCTTTCGGCATGAAAAGCGCCCCCGAGTCCAGCTGCGGACTCGGGGGCGCTTCTGTGTGCGTGCTCTTATATCGAGGCTTAGTCAGCTGCGAGAATCTGGTTGTAGGCGTCGGTGTAGAGCTTCTCAACGTCGGCGTCGAGGCTGTTGAAGACCTCGCAGCGGTTGATGAGCTCCTGGTCGGGGAACACGCCGGGATCCTCGGCGATCTCGGGCTCGATCTCCTTGAGCGCCTCGGTGTTGGGCGTGGCGTACCAGATGTACTCGAAGTTCTTGAGGGCGATGTCGGGGCGGCACATGAAGTCAATCCACTTCTCGGCGTTGGCCTTGTTCTCGGCGTTGGCCGGGATGACCCAGGAGTCGACCCACACGTTGGAGCCCTCGTCGGGCACCACGTAGGCAAGGTCGGGGTTCTCCTCCTTGCAGTAGAGGTACTCGCCGGAGTAGATGCAGCCCAGGATGGCCTCGCCGCCGATCATCTTGTCACGCACCTGGTCGATGACGTAGGCCTGCACGAGGGGCTTCTGCTCGATGAGCAGGTCGCGGGCCTCGGCGATCTGGTCGGCATCGGTGGTGTTGAGCGAGTAGCCGAGCTTCTTGAGGCCCACGGCGAGAAGGTCGCGCACCGACTTCTGCATGAGGATCTCGCCCTTGTACTGCTCGTCCCACAGCACATCCCAGCTGGTGGGAGGCTCGACCACGCGCTTCGTATCGTACAGGATGCCCATGGTGCCCCAGGTGTAGGGCACGCTGAACTTGTTCTCAGGGTCGAACTGCTTGGACGTCTCAATCTGGGCGGCGGCGATGTTCTTGTAGTTGGGGATGTTGTCGAAGTTGATCTCGGCAAGGAGGCCGTTCTTGCGCATCTTGTCGATCATGTAGTCGCTGGGGCACACCACGTCGTAGACGGTCTGGCCCTGCTCGATGATGGGGTACATGATTTCGTTGGTCTCAAAGGTGTCGTAGACGACCTTAATGCCGGTCTCCTCCTCAAACAGGGAGACGACGTCCTCGTCGATGTACTCGCCCCAGTTGTACACGTAGAGCTCGCCGGAATCGGCCTTGGTGGAGTCGCCGTCGGTGGAGCTGTTGTCAGCACCGCAGCCGGAAAGGCCGGCGATAGCAGCGGTACCAGCGAGTGCGGCGCCTGCCGCCATGAACTGCCTACGAGAAATAGCCACAGTTGTTCTCCTTACGCGATTTCGTTGGTGGGGTCGGCCTTGAGCGCCTTGCGCTCCTTGCGCTTGATAGCTTGCTTTTCAATCCAGCCGGGGGCGAAGTTCTGCACGAGCAGTACCACGAGCACCACGACGAAGATGAGAGTGGACAGAGCGTACATGCTCGGCACGATGCCGCGACGCACCTGCGTGTAGATGAGGGTGGAGAGCGTGTCGACACCGCGCCCGCGCACGAAGTAGCTGATGACGAAGTCGTCAAGGCTCATCGTGAACGACAGCAGGAAGCCCGCCACGATGCCCGGCATGAGCTCGGGCAGAACAACTTTCATGAACGCCTTGAAGGGGCTCGCACCCAGGTCCTGTGCCGCCTCGTAGGTGCCTGCCGAGGCCGTTTTGATGCGCGGCATGATGGACAGGATGACGTAGGGGATGCAGAAGGCGATGTGCGCCACCAAAATCGAGCCGTAGCCCAGCGAGATGCCAAAGGCACCGAAGCAGATCATGAGCGAAAGGCCCGTGACGATGTCGGCGTTGAGCATCGGGATGTTGTTGAGCGTGAGCCAGAACGTCCTGGTGGAACGGCGCATTGCCTGGATGCCGATGCAGGCAAGAAGACCGATGATCGTGGCGACTACCGAGGCGATGAGCGCGATGGTGAGCGAGTTGTAGAGCGCGCCCATGATCTTGGGCGAGTCGAACATCTGCGCGTACCAGTCGAGCGTGAAGCCGCCCCATACCGCGCGGCTCTTGGAGGAGTTGAAGCTCAGCACCATGAGCGTGACGATGGGGGCGTACAGGAAGAGCAGGATGAGGCCCAGGTAAAGCTTGGAGCCGAACTTCTTCATGCTAGGCCACCTTCCTGCTCGCCATGTCCGACTTGTCGAAGGCGTTCATGACGGCCATGCTTGCCAGCACGAACACCATGAGCACGATGGACAGGCCTGCACCGGTGTTCCAGTCGTAGCTGACCGTGAACTGTTGCTCGATGAGGTTGCCGATGAGGGCTACCTTGCCGCCGCCCAAGATGTCGCTGACCACGAAGGTCGTGAGCGAGGGGACGAACACCATGGTGATGCCGCTCACGATGCCCGCGACGCTCTGGGGAATGAGCACGTGGCGCAGCGTTGCCCAGAAGTTCGCGCCCAGGTCGTGCGAGGCGTCGATGATGTCGTCGTCGATCTTGGCGAGGGCGTTGTACAGGGGCAGCACCATGAAGGGCAGGTAGTTGTACACCATGCCGAGCACCACGGCTGCAGGCGTGTTGATGATGCCGATGCCGGGAAGCCCCAGCACGCCGAGCAGGCCGTTGATGACGCCTTCCTTCTCAAGCAGCGACTGCCAGGCGATGGTGCGCAGAAGCGAGTTCATCCACATGGGGAGCACGAAGATGAACACGATCGCGCCGGCCGAGCCGTGCTTCATGCCGCGCAGGATGAGCGCTAGCGGGTAGGCCAGCAGGAGGCACACCACGGTGGCCACCACCGACAGCTCGAGTGCAAGCACGAGCGCCTTGAAGTAGATGGGGTTGGTGATGGCCATCACGTTGTCGAGCGTGAAGTTGCCGGCCTTGTCGGTGAAGCCGCGGCTGAACATGAGTGCGAGCGGCACCACGGTGAAAATGATGATCCATGCCATGAAGGGGCCCGCCATAAGCTCACGCACAAGGCGTGACTTCGAGACGCGGGGACGCACGGGGCAGGCGAGCGCCGCCGTAGACCCTTCGCCGGCTGGAGGCTCCTTTTTGTCGAGGCTACTCATTGATGAGGGCCTCCTCGTCCTCGGTCTGAGGCTTGTGCATGACCTGGATGTTCTCAGGACGCACGTAGATGCCGACCTCGGTGCCCACGGGCGTCATGTTGGTGGACTGCACGAGCCAGGTGAAGCCGCCGGCTTCCACCTCCATCTCCCAGTGCACGCCCTTGAAGATGATGTGGCTCACGACGCCCTTGATGATGCCGCGCTCGGGCTCGACGTATTCCACGTCCTCGGGGCGAATGACGACGTCGACCGGGCGGTTGGTGCCGAAGCCGGTGTCGATGCACTCCCAGCGCGCGCCGCACAGGGCAACCTGCTTGTCCTGCAACATGACGGCATCGATGATGTTGGAGTCGCCCACGAAGCCCGCCACGAACGCGTTGCTGGGCTCGTTGTAGATGTCCTCGGGGGTGCCGATCTGCTGGATGCGGCCCTGGTTCATGACCACGACTGTGTCGGACATGGTGAGGGCCTCCTCCTGGTCGTGCGTGACGAAGATGAAGGAGATGCCCAGCTCGTTTTTGAGGCGGATGAGCTCGTACTGCATGTCTTGACGCAGCTTGAGGTCGAGTGCGGAGAGCGGCTCGTCGAGAAGCAGGGCCTTGGGCTCGTTGACGATGGCGCGGGCGATGGCGACGCGCTGCTGCTGGCCGCCCGACAGGGAGTTGGGCATGCGGGAACCAAACCCGTCGAGATCGACGAGCTTGAGCGCGTAATCCACTTTGTCGGCGATGTATTTCTTACTCTTCTTCGAGATCTTGAGGCCAAAGGCGATGTTCTCGGCCACGGTCATGTGGCTGAAGAGCGAGTATTTCTGGAAGACGGTGTTGAGCGGGCGCTTGTGGGCGGGCAGCGACGTGATGTCCTTGCCTTCGAAGAGAATCTTGCCCGCGTCGGGTTGCTCAAAACCCGCGATGCAACGCAAAAGCGTTGTCTTGCCGCAGCCTGATGGGCCCAGCAAGGTGACGAACTCGTTTTGCTTGATGGATAGGTTGTAGTCGTTGAGAATGGTGTTGCCGTCGAACTCCTTGCAGATGCCTACAAGGTCTACCAGTGGAACTTCCAACTCTCACTCCTCTCGGCCGAGCTTATCGGGAACAATGCGCAACCGCTTATTGTAGGGGTATCGAGGCCTAAACCCAACAGGGAGACGGTCAAATTTTCTTCACCTCAAAGAAAGAAAAGACGCCCCCGAAGGAGCGTCTTTCAAGAGGGGCATATGGGCCGCGCAAGGGCGGTTTTACTTGGCGGAGGAGGAGCTTTCGGCGGTTTTCTCGACGTCTGTGTCGGCCTTGTCGGCGTCCTTGGCGGAGGCTGCCGTCTCTTCGTTGGCGGCGTCCTCGTCAGAGCTTGCCTTCTCCTCGGTCGAGCTGTTCGTGCCGCTGTCGGCTTTCTCATCAGCGGCGGCGCCCGTCTCGACGTTCGCCTTCTCCTCGGGGGCGGCATCCTTATCGTCTGCCTTGCCAGCAGAGTCGTCCACTATGGTCGCGTTGGCGGCGAGCTCGGCCAGCGTGTCGTTCATGAGGATGGTCTGCTTGAGGTAGGGCGTGCCGTAGGTCTGCGTGAGGGAGTCTAGGTCGCTGCCGTAGTGCTCCTCGAGCTCGGCGTCGTCGGCGACCCTGCCTTCCTTCTCAACGATGGCCTGGAACGCCAGGTACATCTTGGCCTGGCTCTCGATGGTGTCCTGGTTGTTCTCTACGAGCTCGTCGGTGGTGGTGTAGCCGTACATCATCTTGATGAGGTCCTCAAGCGTGAAATTGTACTGGCTTGCCATGTAGGTGTACTGATACACCAGGTAGTCTTTGGTGTAATCGAGCAGGGTCTGGGGTACCTCGGTGAAGGCCGAGTGCTCCACCACGTAGTTTTGGATGTAGGTCTGCTTGGCGTCTTCCTGGTAGGACTCGGTGAGGGCCGCGCGCATGTCCTCGACGGTCTTCCAGCCGCGAGACTCGGCGTAGTTCTGCTGCACCCAGTCGTCGGTGAGCTCGTCGATGCCGGCGCTGGAGACGATGGAGTCCATGCGCTTCTGCACCTTGTCGGAGACGTCGATCGCCGAGGCGGGAATCTCAATGGAGCTGTAATCGCACAGCGTGACGTAGTCGCTGGCCGTGATGCCCTTCCAGTGGCCGTTGTCGTCGAGGTCGCGGCTGAAGTCGAACGTCGGCGTGGGGACGCTGGAGGCCTGGTCCGAACCGGTATGGCCACTGTTCGACGAACTCACTGCCTGGCCC
This sequence comes from Coriobacteriaceae bacterium, assembly GCA_019420325.1. Taxonomy (GTDB): domain Bacteria; phylum Actinomycetota; class Coriobacteriia; order Coriobacteriales; family UMGS124; genus UMGS124. The sequence continues at coordinate 18,668 of JAHZHK010000003.1, forward strand.
GACGAGGTGGCGACCGTAGCGGTGGTCTCCTCTTCGGTGCCTTGCGTGCTGGCATTCTGCGAACCGCAGCCCGTGAGGGCGCCGGTGGCGATGACGCTGAGGGTAAGGGCGGCGGCAAGGCCCGCCTTGGCAAGGAAGCGCTTCATGGTCTCTCCTGTGCTTTTCGGTGTACGCGCCTCGTGGGCGCGTTGGGTGAGTGAACCTACTTTAGCCCGAAGAGACCCCCGCCACCCCGCACGGGGCGGCGTTGGGACAATTATGGCGAAAACGCAATGATTGGCAGATGTCTAGCGACGCTTGCCCTTGCCAGCTGCACCACCGTCGTTACCTGCCTGTTTGGGGCGCGTAGGCCTGATGAGGCAGTGCTTGTCGTAGCCGATGAGGTCCTGACGGCCGGCCTTTACGAGCGCCTTGTGCACCAGGTCGTAGTTCTTGGGGTCGCGGTACTGGATGAGCGCGCGCTGCATGGCCTTTTCCTGGGGGTCGCGCGGCACATAAATGGGCTGCATGGTGCGCGGGTCGAGGCCCGTGTAGTACATGACGGTGGACAGGGTGGAGGGCGTGGGGTAGAAGTCGCTCACCTGCTCGGGCATGTAGCCCATGTCGCGCACGGCCTCGGCCAGGGCGATGGCGTCGTCCATGGTGGAGCCGGGGTGCGACGAGATGAGGTAGGGCACCACGTATTGCTCCAAGCCCAGCTGCTTGTTGATGCGCTTGAACTCATCGCAAAACGCCTGGTACACGTCTTGACCAGGTTTTCCCATAAGGGCAAGCACGTTGTCGGAGACATGCTCGGGCGCCACGCGCAGCTGGCCTGACACATGGTGTGCGGAAAGCTCGCGGATGAAGTCCTCGCCGTGCGGGTCGGCCATGATGTAGTCGAAACGTATGCCCGAGCGCACGAAGACCTTCTTCACGCCCGGCAGCTCGCGCAGCTGGCGCAGCAGCTTGATGTAGGCGGTGTGGTCGGGCTTGAGGTTGCGGCAGGGCTTGGGGAAGAGGCACTGCTTGGTGGGGCACACGCCGCGCTTGAGCTGCTGGGTGCATGCCGGTGACTGGAAGTTTGCCGTGGGGCCGCCCACGTCGTGGATGTAGCCCTTGAAGTCGGGCAGGGCGGTGAGCGCCTTGGCCTCGCGCACGAGTGACTCGTGGCTGCGCGCCTGCAGGCGTCGCCCTTGGTGGAAGGCCAGGGCGCAGAAACTGCAGCCGCCGAAGCAGCCGCGGTTTGAGGTGAGCGAGAACTTGATCTCCTTGATGGCGGGCACGCCGCCTGCCGCCTCGTAGTCGGGATGGTAGGTGCCGGCGTAGGGCAGCTCGTACACGAAGTCGAGCTCGTCGGCGCTGAGGGGCTCGGCTGGGGGGTTCTGCGCCACGAAGAGATGCTCCTCGTACTGTTCCACGAGGGTCTTTGCGTAGTGGGAGTCCATGTTGCAGTACTGGGTGTAGAAGCTCTTGGCGTAGGCGGTTTTGTCGTCGAGCATCTCCTGGTAGGAGGGGAGCATCACAGGGTCCACCGCTGCGTCGAGGTCGCGGGCGCGGTACACGGTGCCGGCGACGTAGGTGATGTCCTGCACGGCGATGCCGGCGGCCAAAGAGTCTGCCACCTCGTGTATGGCGTGCTCACCCATGCCGTAAATGAGCAGGTCAGCGTTGGAGTCAAGCAGAATCGAACGCTTGAGGGAGTCGCTCCAGTAGTCGTAGTGGGCAAGGCGGCGCAGACTCGCCTCGATGCCGCCGATGATGATGGGCACGTGCTTGAAGCGCTTGCGGATGAGATTGCCGTAGACGCTCACGGCGCGGTTGGGGCGCAGACCCGCCTCGCCGCCGGGCGAGTAGGCGTCGGTGGAGCGGCGCTTCTTGTTGGAGGTGTAGTGGTTCACCATCGAGTCCATGTTGCCCGAAGACACCAGGAAGCCAAGGCGCGGCTCGCCGAGCACCGCGATGCTCTCGGGGTCGCGCCAGTCGGGCTGGGCGATGATACCCACCGTGTAGCCGAAGGCCACGAGCACCCTCGAGATGATGGCGGTGCCAAAGGAGGAGTGGTCCACGTAGGCGTCGCCCGACACATACACGAAGTCAAGCTGCTCGATGCCGCGGTCCTTGAGGTCCTGCGGGGTCGTGGGCAGGAACTTGGTGCGGTCGGGCAGCACAGGGGAGGCGGGCTGCTTTGCGGGCTTGGCGGGTTTGGGGGCACCGGCAGACTTGGGACCGCGCTTGGCCTGCCCGGGGTTGCGCCCGGGCTGCTCGGAGGGCTTGGGGCCGTCGGAGTTGGGGCCCACCTGGCCGGAATCCTGACGTCGCTTGCCTAGGGGCGCCTCGTTGTTGCGGGAACCAGAGCCGTGCCTGTCTGAAGACTGGGACGCGTTGCCCTGAGGGCGGCTTTGGCGCTTGCCCAAAGGTGCCTCGTCGTTGTGCGGCCTGGGTTTGTCGGCGTGCTCGTGTGCCTGCGGGCGTGCAGTGTCGTCGTTGGGACGGCGCTTGCGGCGCTGGTCGCCCTGAGGAGGTTGGGCTTCGCTGCGACGGCCGGGGCCGCCCTGCGGGTTGTTCTTGTTTCGACCCTGGGGCCTGCTGTTCTGGGGCCTGTTGGACACGGCTTACCCTTCCGATTCGCCCCGCAGGGCCGTTTGTTTGACTTTGTCAGTGTATACCAGCGGCAATGTCGGACTTTGCGGGAGGTGCTTGCGCTACAATCGCGCAGTCAAAAAAGCAAGCGCGGGGCGGCGGCACGCTGCGTTCCCGCACCCTACGAAAGGCAACATATATATGACGGCCACTGAAACTACCGCCTCGCCTGCCGTGCAGCAGGCTGCGGCGAAGGCCGGTCGCGAGAGGTTTGCGTCGCGCCTGGGCTTCATTCTCATTTCTGCAGGTTGCGCCATCGGCCTGGGCAATGTCTGGCGCTTCCCCTACATCACCGGCCAGTACGGCGGCGCTGCGTTTGTCCTGCTCTACCTGCTGTTCCTTGTGATTCTGGGCCTGCCCGTCATGGTGATGGAGTTTGCGGTGGGCCGTGCCAGCCAGAAGTCCTCCGCCCTGGCCTTCGACACGCTGCAGCCATCGCGGCGCTGGCACTGGTTCAGCTGGTGGGGCTTCATCGGCTGCCTGGTTCTCATGATGTTCTACACCACGGTGGGCGGCTGGATGCTGTCGTACGTGGTGAAGATGGGCACGGGCGCGTTCAGCGGGCTCGATGCGGCGGGCTCGGCCGAGGTTTTCGGCGCCATGCTGGCAAACCCTGGTGAGCTCATCGGCTGGATGCTCGCGGTGTGCGTCATCGGCTTCCTTGTGTGCAGCATGGGCCTGCAGAAGGGCGTGGAGCGCATCACCAAGGTCATGATGACCTGCCTTCTGCTTGTCATGGTCGTGCTCGTGGTGCGCGCGCTCACACTTCCGGGCGCGCAGGCCGGTATCGAGTTTTACCTGATTCCCGACTTTGGCAAACTGTTTGCCGGTGAGACGACCGCCGAGCAGTGGGCGACGTTTGGCAACGCGGTGTACGCCGCCATGGGACAGGCGTTCTTCACGCTTTCGCTGGGTATCTCAGCCATGGAGGTCTTTGGCAGCTACATCGGCCGCGATCGCTCGCTCACCGGCGAGGCCGTGCGCATTTGTGGCCTCGACACTGGCGTGGCCCTGCTGGCCGGTCTTATCATCTTCCCGGCGTGCTTCGCCTTTGGCGTGAACCCCGGCGAGGGCCCCTCGCTCGTCTTCGTGACGCTGCCCATCGTCTTCAACCAGATGCCGTTGGGCCAGCTCTGGGGTGCTCTCTTCTTCCTGTTCATGAGCTTTGCGGCGCTGTCCACCATCATCGCCGTCTTTGAGAACCTCATCAGCTTCGTCATGGACAAGTGGGGTCTCGATCGCAAGACCGCCGTGGTCCGCATGGCTGTGACCGTCGTGGTGCTCTCGCTTCCCTGTGCGCTGGGCTACAACGTGCTGTCGGGTGTGAGCATCCCCGCCATCGGTGACATCCAGTCCATTGAGGATTTCATCGTCTCCAACAACATGCTGCCGCTGGGCAGCTTGCTCTACCTCGTGTTCTGCATCTCGCGCAAGGGCTGGGGCTGGGAGAAGTTCCTCGCCGAGGCCGACGCCGGCCAGGGTCTGAAGTTCCCTGCTTGGTCGCTGCCCTGGCTCAAGTGGGGCATCCCCGCGCTCATCATCGTCATCTTCGTGATGGGGTATGCCCCGAAGGTGGCGCTGTGGCTGGGGCTCGCCTAGGCGCACAGGGCGGAGGATTCTCTTCTTCGCGCGTCCGGCCGGCCCCAGGCTGGGGATGTATAGAGAAGTATGTTGGCCTGGTACCTCGCGAGGTACCAGGCCTTTTTTGTAAGCAAATTCTTATGTGCGTGACAATTTTTGTTTTGAGATGGGTTTTTATCACATCCGTTATAAAATGGCTATAGATGACTCACTTTATAACGGACGTGATAATTATGTCTAGTTTTCAACAGCCACAACGTGTTAAGAACGCCGCTGACCTTGGCTCGGTGATACGTCTGCAGCGCAAACGATTGGGTCTGACGCAGCAGGAGCTTGCTGATGCCTGTGGGTGCTCGATTATGTATCTCTCCAGTCTCGAGCGCGGCAAGGAAACGGCTGAGCTGGGAATTGCGTTGCGTATTGTCAACATGCTTGGCCTTGATTTGCTTGTGAGCGAAAGGGGTTGTTGGCAATGAATATCGAGGTCAGGGCAGAGGTTTCCGGTGTTTTTCAAAGCGTGGGGGAAATCAGAACGCTTTCCGGAACAGGAGAGCAATTCTCCTATTCACGTGATTGGCTTGAAGCTATGGGTGGTGTTGGAATCTCGTTGTCACTGCCATCAAGCGACAAGGTATACATAGCCTCAGAAATGCGTCCCTATTTTGAGGGCCTGCTGCCTGAGGAGGATGCGCGCAAGAGCATTGCCCGTAGTTTGGGTGTCTCCTCGAATTCCTATCTTAAGTTGCTTGCCGCCTTGGCAGGAGAGTGCATAGGTGCAGTTTCTCTTGGTGAAGAAGATGAGAACGACCCAACTGAGTCGATGTACCTGCCTGTCAGTGATGAGGAGCTCGCCTCACTTGAGCGGGGAGGATATGCGCAAGCGGGCAAATTTGCCAGTCGTTCACGGTTGTCGTTGGCGGGCGCACAAGCGAAGACCGGTTTGTATCTTGATGAGACTTCCGGTGGATGGTATATGCCACGTGGGCTTGCTCCATCAACTCATGTTGTGAAGCCTACGAATCCTGTCTTCGATGAGCTTGTTCAAAACGAGCTGTGGTGCATGAGCCTCGCAAAGGCGTCGGGTATTCCCGTTGCTGAGGCCGGCTGTATCGTGGGGCACCCTGGGTTACTAGCGGTCAAGCGCTATGACCGTGTTGTGGATGAGGGTAGTAATCGGATACAGGGCCTGCCTGTTCCTCGTCGGCTCCATCAAGAGGACTTCTGCCAGGCGCTTGGACTTTTGGGGCGCGACAAGTACGAAGAGCGAGGTGAGCAGCATCTTGCGACAATGTTCAAGATACTTGAGCAGTGGTCATCGAACCCTCTTGAAGATCGCAATCTTCTAATTGATCTCGTTGCATTTGACGTTGTCATCGGCAATTGCGACGCGCATCTTAAGAATTACTCGCTGTTGCGTTCTTCTGACTGGAGACATCTGCGGCTTGCCCCGGCATATGACCTCGTATCAACTGCTGTTTATGAAGACTTGACCCAAACGCTTGGTATGCGGGTGGGTCATGCGAAACGCTTGGGTGACGTTTCGCGTCAATCATTCGAAGACTTGGCAAGGCAGGTTGGCATGGCCCCGAGAGGTGTCCTTCGTCGTGTTGACGATGTGTTGCAGCGCATTCGCGAGGGATTGAAAACCATGTCAGCGGATGGGGAAATAGAAGCTAAGTGTGCCGCTCAATGCATGGACGGCCTGGTATCTCTAATGAAACATTAGCTTTATACGGGGGAGTCCACTTCCTGCTGCACTTTTTAGACCTCGGCCATCCTCGCTGCTACGAGCTCGATGACCTCCTGCTTTGAGTGGACGTCGAGTTTGCGGTAGAGACCCTTGGTGTGGGTGCGCACGGTGTTTTCGGTGACACCACGCTCCTGGGCGATGCGGGCCACGGTGTAGCCCATGGAGACGAACTCCAGCGCAAGGGCCTCCATCTCGGTGAGGGCTGCCTGCGAGGCGATTGCCTGGCAGGCAGCATGGCGCAGGTCGTGCTCGGTGGGGGCCTCGGTTGTCTCGGGGGCCTGTGCCAGGTTGGTGGTGCCCTGGCTACCGTTCGTCCTTGTCGCAACGGCGATGATGGCAAGGGAGCACGCCACGATGACGAGTGCCACCACGAGGGTTGCCACGCGCAGGGTTTCGGCACTCAAGGTGGCCTCGATGCCTATTGCGCGCAGGGCCGCAATGAGGGCGCGAACCGCCAGATACACACCGACATATCCGCCGGCTCCCCACAGTGCGGTGCGCATGGGAGACCTGCTCGCCAGGGCGCACTCGGCAAGCAGGGGCCAGAGCAGGATAAACGCCCCGCGCCGGCTTGCGGTGAGAAGGTTGAGCCCGGCAGTGAAGATGTTGCCCGTGGGCACAATGACAAACAGGGCGCTCATGATGAGCGGCACAAGGCATAGGCCCCACAACAAGGCGGAGAACGTCGAGCGGCCTTTGGGAAGCAGCGCGCAGAGCACAAACGGCACGGCCAGGCCTGCCGAGAGGAGATTGCCTGGCACGGGGGTTGTGCTGTACATGCCCAGCAGCACACCTGAGGTGGCATACGTAAGGGCTGCAATGCCTGCGAGCAGCCACATGGGCCGCAGGGAAGGAGTGCCTGCACGCCCCTCTTCTTCTACTAAGGTGGGTGCGATGTCGGGTAGGGGGCTTATGCGCTCGGCGCCCCATGCCGCTACTCCGCTCACAATGGGCATGAGCAAGATGAGCGGAGTCGCAATTTCGTCAGGGAGCAGGTCCACCGGAAGCTCGACCACAAAGCTCAAGAGATAGCCCAACAAGATCGTGGCTAGGGATGAGACTGGCTGCGAGGTTTGAGTGGTCAGCCGTTCGTTCGACATCAAGCGCAGCGTCGTGCGCATCCACACGCATGCCAGGCACAGGAATGCGCCGCACATCGCGACGGCAAGGAAGGCGGCAAGGGGGCTCTGGGTTGCCTTGCCAAAAAAGTGCGCAAGATTGGGCCCCTTGATGAAGGGCCAGAAGAACGCCATGCCGATGACGATCAATGCACGTTGCTTCAAAGGCGTTGCCCCCATGGTGGTAGTCGGATGGCGCAGTGTGCGCGGGCCTAAAAACATTCTACTCGCATTTGTGCTGGTACACGCCCTTTCACACAAAGTATGTGATGACAGGTGAGCCGTTTGGAGGCACATTTATGCCGTTAAGCGAAACCCCTGTTGCCTTGCGAGATGCGACTTTTGCCCACGGATGTGCGGGCGCCGCGCCTTGCATGCGCAAAGGGAGTTCACGCTTTACTCAGGCGCCAACCGTCGGGTTGGCGTGCGTCTACTGAACATGGAGGTATGGGTTATGGCTCAGATCACGATGAATCGCCGCAGCTTCCTAGCTGCTGCCGCCGCAACTGCGCTTGTCCCCACCGCTGCTGCCTTCGCCGAGGAGGCCCCGGCCGGCGGTGACTACGACATCGTCGTCGTAGGCATGGGCGGCGCCGGCATGTGCGCCGCTTTGGCCGCCAGCGAGGCCGGCGTCGAGAAGATTGTCATCCTTGAGAAGAACGCCATGGAGGGCGGCAACACCATCTTCGCTTCCTCGGGCATGAACGCTTCCGAGACCAGCTACCAGAAGGATCAGGGCATCGAGGACTCCACCGACCTGTTCATCCAGGAGACCATCGCCGGTGGCCACAACTGGAACAACGTCGAGCTTGTGACCCAGATGTGCGAGGGCTCCGCTGCCGCCATCGACTGGCTTGCTCAGCACGGCCTCGTGCTTGACAACATCACGACCACCGGCGGCATGAGCGTGCCCCGCTGCCACCGTCCCACCGACGGCTCCGCTGTGGGCGCCGCCTATGTTCCCGCCCTCGCCCAGGCCGTCAGTGACGCCGGCATCGAGGTTGTCTACAACTGCCGTGCCACTGAGCTTGTCGTTGACGAGTCCGGCGCTGTGACGGGCGTCGTGTGCGAGGATGGCACGCAGTACAACGCCAAGGCCGTCATCCTGACCTCCGGTGGCTTCGGCTCCAACAAGGACATGGTCAAGATGTACCGTCCCGACCTGGAGACCTTCGTTTCTACCAACGCCGCCTCCATCACGGGCGACGGCATGGTCATGGCTCAGCACGCTGGCGCCAACCTCATCCAGATGAGCCAGATCCAGATTCACCCCACCGTGTTCGCCGACGGCTCGCTTGTTGCTGAGGGCGTCCGCGGCGGTGGCGGTATCCTGGTCAACAACGCCGGCGACCGTTTCACCAACGAGATGGGCACCCGCGACGTCGTGTCTTCTGCCGAGATGGCTCAGCCTGACGGCAAGGTCTGGGTTGTGTACGATCAGACCGTCTATGACAACAACAAGGCCTGCGCCAAGTACGAGAGCAAGGAAATGAGCGTCAAGGCTGACGACCTGGCTGGCCTGGCCGACACGCTCGGCATTCCGGCCGACGAGCTCCAGACCACCATCGATACGTATAACCAGTCCGTTGACGGTGCCGAGGATCCCTTTGGCCGTACCACGGGCTTCGTCTCCAAGCTTGAGACCGCTCCCTTCTACGCCATCGCCGTCTATCCCGGCATCCACCACTGCATGGGCGGCATCTATGTTGACGGCGACTCCCAGGCCCTGACCATCGAGGGCAACAAGATCGCCGGTCTCTTCGCTGCCGGCGAGGTCACGGGCGGTATCCACGGTGCCAACCGTATCGGTGGCAACGCTGTGTGCGACATTACGGTTATGGGTATCAACGCCGGCCAGAAGGCAGCCGCCGCAATCGCTTAGGATGATGCGGAACCTCGTCCGCTGCGTTCCGCGAAGCCTTACGTACCAGGCGTACGCTGCGGCTCCGCGCGCCTTGCGGACGAGAACCCGCGTTTGAGTGGGGCGCAACCTCGTCCGCTGCGTTCTCGGGAGGCTTACGTACCAGGTGTACGCCGCGCCTCCCGACGCCTTGCGGACGAGAACCCGCCTTTATGAGGTTGCGGAACCTCGTCCGCTGCGTTCCGCGAAGCCTTACGCGCGGTGCGCACCTTTGGTGTACCATGTGTACGTTGCGGCTCCGCGCGCCTTGCGGACGAGAACCCGCGTTTGAGAGGGCGCAACCTCGGTTTTCAAAGACCTCGCGTACCTGGTGCGCGGGGTCTTTTGTGTCCTTTGCCAGCAAAGAAGACATGCGGGAAAGAAGGTGCCCCGTAGCCTGCCTCCGCAGTGAAGGCGAGGGGTGGGGCGCAGTGCGAAGCACTTCCGCCCCGATACTCTGAAGTCTTCGGTACGAGGACCAGCAGGTGTAGGGGCACCTTCTTTCCTCTGGTAGCTGTTCTTCTTTACTGCTTCCCCTGTTTTTGTTTGGGGCCTGTATAAATCATCGCCTGTGTGTGAGATACTGAAGTGTTCGAAATTCAACTGACACACGCTGCTTGCCGTGCGGCGTGGTTTTTGCACTGCGTGAGGAGAGAGGCGACCATGACCGACGAAAACGAGCGCGAAGCCATTAAGTGTGACTTCGAGGCGGCGCTTGCCGGGGGGTGTGCTGGCCACGGCCCCGCCCGGGGCGAGGTTGACGCTGAGATGGCCGCGGCGCGCCAGGCCGCACGCGAGGCCTCTGAGGCTGCGGCGCTTGCCGAGGCGGAGACTTCCGTCGAGGTCACGCCCGGTCCGGGCCTTGACTGGTCGGGCCGCAAGCTGCGCCTGGGCATCGACGTGGGTTCCACCACGGTGAAGCTTGCCGTGCTCGACGAAGACGCAAAGCTCGTCTATGCCAGCTACCAGCGCCACCATACCGACGTGCGCGCCACCGTGAAGGCGCTCTTCCGCGCCGCGAGCGAGGTCTTTGGCGACGCGCGCCTCGAGGTTGCCATCACTGGTTCGGGCGGTCTGCTCCTGTCACAGTGGCTGGGCCTTGAGTTCGTGCAGGAGGTCATCGCCTCCAAGACGGCGGTTCAGGCCTTCGAGCCTAAGACCGACGTCGTTATCGAGCTGGGCGGCGAGGACGCCAAGATCATCTACTTCGACAACGGCATCGAACAGCGCATGAACGGCACGTGCGCTGGCGGTACGGGCGCCTTCATCGACCAGATGGCGAGCCTGCTGCACACCGACGCTTCCGGTCTCAACGAGATGGCCAAGCGCTCCACCATCATCTACCCCATCGCCAGCCGTTGCGGCGTTTTCGCCAAGACCGATGTGCAGCCCTTGCTTAACGAGGGCGCCAAGCCCGAGGACGTGGCTGCCTCCATCTTCCAGTCGGTCGTGACGCAGACCATCTCCGGTCTTGCATGCGGCCGTCCCATCCGCGGCCATGTCGCCTTCCTGGGCGGCCCCTTGCAGTACCTCTCCGAGCTGCGCAAGCGCTTCCGCGTGACGCTCGACCTCGACGACGAGCATATGATTTGCCCTGCCAACGCCCACCTATTCGTGGCGTGCGGTGCCGCCCTGGCGGCAGTTTCGGGCAAGCTGTCGAGCCTGCCTGCCCTCATCGAGGAGCTCGACTCGTTGGGCGACATCCAGGGCAGCGAGGTTCAGCGACTCGACCCGCTCTTCGCCACCGCGGCCGACAAGGCCGAGTTTGACGCACGTCATGGCGCCCAGGTCGTCGCGCACGGTGACCTCGCCAGCTACCGCGGCCGTGTCTTCATCGGCATCGATGCTGGTTCCACCACCATGAAGGGAGCCGTCATCGGCGAGGACGGTGAGCTGCTGCGCACCTGGTACGGCCCCAACAAGGGCGACGTCCTCGGCACGGCCCGTATCCTCATGGACGACTTCTACGACGCGCTGCCGCAGGGTTGCACCGTGGGCCACGTCACCTGCACGGGCTACGGCGAGGGCCTGCTCATCGAGGCGCTCCATGCCGACTCCGGCGAGATCGAGACCGTCGCGCACCTGCGCGGCGCCAACGAGGTGCTTCCCGGCGTTGAGTTCATCCTCGACGTGGGCGGCCAGGACATGAAGTGCCTGCGCGTGAAGAACGGTGTCATCGAGCACATCATGCTCAACGAAGCCTGCTCTTCGGGTTGCGGCTCGTTTATCAGCGCCTTTGCCGACTCCATGGGTATGACGGTGCAGGACTTCGCCGCCGCTGCCCTTACGGCCGAGCACCCCGTGGACCTGGGCAGCCGCTGCACGGTCTTCATGAACTCGCGCGTGAAGCAGGCCCAGAAGGAAGGCGCCACGGTGGGCGACATCTCCGCCGGCCTTTCCTACTCGGTCATGAAGAACGCCCTCTTCAAGGTCATCAAGATCCGCGACCCCAAGGAAATCGGCGACAAGGTCATCGTGCAGGGCGGCACGTTCTTGAACGACGCCGTGCTGCGCGCGTTCGAGCTGCTCACGGGCAAGGAGGCCTTCCGCCCCGACATCTCGGGTTGCATGGGCTGCTACGGCGCCGCGCTGCTCGCGCGCGACCGTGCCGGCGCCGAGGGCACTTCCACGCTGCTTTCCAAGGATGAAATCGACAACCTCCAGGTGGCTCACAAGTCCGCCCGCTGCGGCCTGTGCTCCAACCGCTGCCTGCTCACCATCTCCGACTTCGGCGGCGGCAGGCGCTTCGTCACGGGCAACCGTTGCGAGCGCGGCGCCGGTCACAAGAAGGCCGGCTCGGACGCCCCCAACCTCTTCAAGCAGAAGAACGCCCTGCTCTTCGACCGCGAGAGCCTGTCGGTAGAGACTGCCCCGCGCGGCACCGTCGGCATCCCGCGCGCGCTCGGCATGTACGAGGACTATCCCTTCTGGCACAAGATGTTCACCGAGCTGGGTTTCTCCGTGGTGCTCTCCGGCCCCTCTTCCAAGGCGACCTACGAGGCGGGCATCGAGTCCATGCCCTCTGAGAGCGTGTGCTACCCGGCCAAGCTCTCCCACGGCCATGTCATGGACCTCATCGACCGCGACGTCGACTTCATCTGGATGCCCAGCGTGCGCTGGGAGCGCCAGGAAGACGAGGGTGCGGGCAACTGCTATAACTGCCCCATCGTCATGAGCTACCCCACGGCGCTCAAGCTCAACATCGACGAGCTCGAGCAGCGCCACGTCGAGTTCATGAACGACTTCGTGCCCTACCACGACGTCAACGAGCTCAAGCGCCGCATCTTTGAGCTGGTTGACGGCAAGCGCTGGGACGACGCCCAGGCTGGCATCGGTCGCTTCAAGGGCTCGCGCATCACGAAGGACGAGGTCTCCCGCGCCGTTGACGCCGCATGGGCCGAGTCCGACCGCTTCCACGACGCCATCCACAAGGCCGGCGAGGAGGCCCTCAAGTGGATTGAGGACAACCACGCGCACGGCATCGTGCTTGCTGGCCGTCCCTACCACAACGACCGTGAGATCAACCACGCCATCCCCGAGCTCGTGAACTCGTTCGGTTTTGCGGTGCTCACCGAGGACTCCGTGAGCCACCTCATGCAGCCCGACCGCCCCATCCGCGTCGTGGATCAGTGGATGTACCACTCGCGCCTCTATGCGGCGGCCAAGTTCGTCACCACCCGCAACGACCTCGACCTCATCCAGCTCAACTCCTTCGGTTGCGGTCTTGACGCCCTTACGACCGACCAGGTGCAGGAGATTCTCGAGGCCTCCGGCAAGATCTACACCGTGCTCAAGATCGACGAGGTCTCCAACCTGGGCGCAGCGCGCATCCGCATCCGCTCGCTCATGGCGGCGCTCAAGGACAAGCAGGCCGAGGCACTTGCGAGTGCCAAGGCCGAGGCGGCCAAGCGCGGCGAGGACCCCGAGCAGGTCACCGAGGTGCCCATCGAGCGCGACCATGCCAGCACCGCCTGGCCCAAGGCCCAGTTCACCGAGGAGATGCGCGACAAGGGTTACACCATCCTGTGCCCGCAGATGGCGCCCATCCACTTCGATTTGCTTGTGCCTATCTTCCACGCCAACGGCTACAACCTGGAGCTTCTGCCCAGTGTTGACCACGGCGCGGTCGATGCGGGCCTTAAGTACGTCAACAACGATATCTGCTATCCCTCCATCCTGGTCACGGGCCAGATCATGGAAGCGGTGACGTCGGGTCGCTATGACCTGTCCAGGCTGGCCGTCATCATCACGCAGACCGGCGGCGGCTGCCGTGCCACCAACTACATCGCGCTCATCCGCAAGGCCCTGCGTGACTTCGGTCACCCGGAGATTCCGGTCATCTCGCTGGCCTTTGCCAAGCTCGACGAGCACAACCCCGGCTTCAAGGTGGGCCCGAAGGTGCTCCTGCCCGCCTTCTATGCCATGGTGCTGGCCGACGCCATCATGCAGATGCTCTACCGCGTGCGTCCCTACGAGGCCGTGCCCGGCAGCGCCGACGCCCTCTACGAAAAGTGGATGGAGCGCATGCGCCAGGCCGCGCCGAACATGGGCCGCTCCACGATGAAGAAGATCGCCCGCGAGATGATCGCGGAGTTTGACAACTTGCCGCTTGTCAACGACGGCTCCAAGCCGCGCGTGGGCGTTGTCGGCGAGATTCTCGTCAAGTTCCACCCCACGGCAAACAACGAGGTCGTGCGTGTTATCGAGCGCGAGGGCTGCGAGGCCGTGGTGCCGGGCCTGGTCGACTTCTTCCAGTTCGCCTTTGCCTCGCGGTTCCTCTGCAAGCCCGAGATCGGCGCGCCCGCCAAGAAGGTCATCACCTCCAAGGCCGGCATCGCCCTCATCGACTGGATGCGCAAGCCTGTGGACGCCGAGTTCGCCCGCTCCAAGCGCTTTGCGCCGTCTACCAGCATTTATGAGTTGGCCGAGAAGGCTGAGCAGGTGCTTTCGGTGTCCAACAACATGGGCGAGGGCTGGCTGCTCACGGCTGAGATGATCGAGCTCATCGAGAGCGGCACGCCCAACATCGTGTGCTGCTCGCCGTTTGCGTGCCTGCCCAACCACGTGGTGGGCAAGGCCGTCATCAAGGAGCTGCGCCGCCAGCACCCCGACACCAACATCGTCGCGGTGGACTACGACCCCGGCGCCTCCGAGGTCAACCAGCTCAACCGCATCAAGCTCATGATTTCGGTTGCCAAGGAGAAGTTCAAGGAGACGGGCCGAGGCCCGGCGAAATAGAGTCGCCTTACAGGGGGCCGCTTCCGTCAAGGGAGCGGCCCTTTTCTTTACAGGTCTCTTACATATGGTTTACCTGGGACGTACGCGGCGCACGCATTCTAGTGTCTAAGCTGCGGGACTCTGCCGCGGTGCATGACACGACGTCTGGAAGGAAACCATGAACGAGACGCTCACGACCGTCTTCGGCCTGCTCGGCGGTCTGGCACTGTTTATCTATGGCATGAACTTGATGAGTGAGACGCTCCAGAAGGTGGCAGGTGACGGCATGCGCCGGGTGCTGTCGCTGCTTACCAAGAACCCGGTGATGGGAGTGCTTGCTGGAGCTGTGGCCACGGCGGTGCTGCAGAGCTCGAGCGCCACCACGGTCATGGCCATCGGCTTTGTGAGCGCGGGCCTCATGGGTCTGCCGCAGGCCATTTCCATCATCCTTGGCGCCAATATCGGCACCACCATGACCGCGCAGATCATCGCGTTCAAAATCACCGACTACATCCCGGTGTTCCTGTTCCTTGGCTTCCTGGTGTACTTTGTGGGCAAAAAGGAGCGCACCAAGCAGATCGGCCTATCGGTGCTTGCGTTTGGCCTGCTCTTCCTGGGTATCGAAACCATGGGCGATGCGATGAAGCCTTTGGCGACGAGCCAGGTCTTCGTCGACCTCATCGGCCGCGTGGCCGACATCCCCGTGCTTGGCGTGGCGGTGGGCACACTCATGACGCTTGTGGTCCAGAGCTCGAGCGCAACCATCGCCGTACTGCAGAACTTTGCCTCGCAGGCGGGCCCTGACGGCGTGAGCAGCATCATCGGTCTGCAGGGCGCCATCCCGATTCTTCTGGGCGACAACATCGGCACCACCATCACGGCGCTGCTTGCCTGCATCGGCCAGTCGCGCAACGCCAAGCGCGCCGCAGTCTCGCACACGCTGTTCAACGTGTCGGGCGCGCTGCTGTTCATCTGGTTTGTCCCGCAGTTTGCCCAGTTCGTGCAGTTCATCTCGCCCAGCGGCCCCGAGGTCGAGGTCATCTCGCGCCAGATTGCCAACGCGCACACGCTGTTCAACTGCACCATGACGCTCATTTGGCTGCCGCTCATCGGCCTCATGACCAAGATTGTGACCACCATCCTGCCCGACAAGAAGGTTGACAAGCAGACCGCTGCAGCCATCGAGAATCTCTCCAGCCCGCTGTACCTGGACGAGCGTCTCATCGGCACGCCTGCCGTTGCCATGCAGATGGCGGTGCAGGAGACGCTTCGTGCCGGCGAGGCAATCCGAGGGGCGCTGGGTGCGGTGAGGCGCTGCGTGGAGGGCGGCGTTCTGAATGTCGACGCCGCCGACGATGCCGTGCGCCGGGCTGAGGCGGGGTGCGCCTTGTGCGCCAAGACCACCGACTACCTGACCGAGATGTTTGCCGCGGGTGTGCTTACCGAAGACCAGGCGACGGGGGCTGCCGGAGTGCTGCGCGTGCTCAACGACCAGGGGCGCATTGCCACGCAATGCAAGGAGATTGCCCAGTGCCTGAACGGCAGCTTCTCGAAGGCGGCGACGAAAGACCTGGAGGAGGTCGCGGCCATCATCGAGAAGATGTGCGGTGCGACCCTTGAGATAGTTGAGCAGGGCGACCGTTCCCGCGCACGCGAAGTCTTCGCGGCAAAGTCCGACGCGCTCGACCTGGACATCAAGATGCGCAAGGCCCACATGAAGCGCGTGGCAAAGGGCGCCTGCGAGCCCGAGGCGAAGGGCCCCTTCGACGAGGTGCTCAACGGCTTGGACCGCATCGGCAACAGCTGTGTGAACATTGCCGAAGCCGTGGCCGTGGGCCAGGTCGACCTGGGCAGGTTCATGCACGAACAGGCTTAGGTCCGTCCCGGCCGTCCCCGGTGCTCCCACGCCGCTGGTCCTCACAGGGCAAAGTGCGCCCTGCTGCGGATTCGCGGCTTAGGGAGCACCGGGGACTGACGTAAACTCAGCCACGTTCGGTTAAGCGCTAAGAACGGGCCTATAAGAGTTGGGGGCTGTCCCTTTTCCCAACATCGGGAGAAGGGGCGGCCCTCGTTGTCGTGCGGGTTTTAAGCCCCCTATGACACCTTGGGGCAGAGTGCGCAGCTCGGGGGTGGTCTCCTAAGCCGCGAATCCGCAGCCGCGCCCTTTGCGGCGAGGACCAGCGGCGTGGAGATCCATCCCCGAGCGCCGGGAAGGACTCGGTCCCGGTATCCCCGCGGCGTGGAGATCCGCCCCCGAGCGTCCTACTCGAAAGAGGTGGCTTCGCAGACGAGGTCGATGAGGCCTTGACGGTCGTAGACGCCCAGCTTGCGATAGGTGTTTGACGTGTGGTGCTTCACGGTGCCGGGTGCGATGCCCAGTGCTTCGGAGATGTGGGCGATGCTGCGGCCGCGGGCAAGCAGACGGGCGACGTCAAGTTCGCGTGCGGTGAGGCCGGCCTCACGGGCAAGTTGTTCGCAACGCTCGTCGAAGTTGGGTGCGTGCGAGCGGGTTTGGTCCTGTGCAGGCTGGTACAAGGTGCGAAGGCCGCCTTCTGTGAAGACCGTGCTGCCGATGAGGGCCACAGCGGCGATGAAGCAGGCGATGAGGCTCACGCGCATGTCGGGATTCCAGAACGCGCTGCTCATCAACGTGTATCCCAGCCACGAGCCTATGAGCGTGCCTGAGCGCGTCGCCACAATGGCGCTGCCGAAGATGAGGGCCACCTGCGTGCGGGCACGATAGGCCAAATCGCTGGCGGCGAACATGATGAACATGTCGAGGCAATAGACGCCAAAGATGACCCCACCGTTGCCAAGAAACGACAGGTTGCTGGGAAGCGCAAGGCACAGCGCCGCCCCGCATGTAATGGCGGGTACGATGGGGCGATAGAAGGAGAAGGGGTCGGCGACGGAGTCACGCACGAACATCGCGAACGCGAAGGCGGCCGTAAGGATGCCTGCCGCCGACATGCCCAGGAGTTGCAGTGTGCGCGTGCTGCCGTCGAAAGAGCTCACCCGCTGCACGGCCCCGAAGACGACGGAGATCGCCACGAGGGCAAGGGCGAAGCCGATAAGGCGACGCGCTTCGAGGCGCACGGCGGCTACGGGGACGTCGCCTCGGCATGGCTCGTTGCGGGAAAGGTGCAGTGACAAGGCTGATAGGGGAGCGAAGAGGGCGATGAGGGCGCACCCTGGCACGACGGGCAAGGCGCAGACGACGAAGTACAGCGCAAAGGCGAGAAGAAACGAGTATACGAGGTGTCGGCCCACATTTCCCGAGGCCAGCGTGCTCCAGCGTTCGCCCCACATGAGCAAGACGAGTGCGCTGAAGACGGACGTGAGGATGTAGCTCGCCCATTCAAGGGAGAGGCCGGCTGTATGGGGGAGCGTCACGTGCGTGCAGAGGGCAAGCATCACGGTACCTGCGGCCCCCGCTGCTGCGGCGAGCCATAAGATGCCGGGCCTGCTGCTGTACGGTGCCAGGCGCGGGGCGGCAAGCGTCGCCGCCACATAGCCAGCCAGCGTAACAATCAGAAGGAGCAGCATACTGCCGGGTGCGGGCTGGATGGGGCCCATGACCACCGGCGTCGAGGCGAGCGTCATCCACCATGCTTGCCAGAATCCCAGACCCACAAGGGGGAGCATGCCTGCAAAACCGCGTCGCGCGGCTGAATCTTCGGGGTTGGTGTCGGCGGGGGCCTCTGCGTCGAGGCCGGATTTGTCTGACGTTGCTTGGGCGCGTGCTGCCATTGCGCTCCTCCAGTCGTGCTTTTTTCGATGGTCACACTATAGCAGCGATGAGACCTGACGTGCTCCGGTATCGCAGGGCCTGCGCTTGGGGCGAGGTATCCGGGCGACATCTTTGCGGGGTAGCGTGACAAGAAGTGGTGTATGGGGGAGGAACATGCCTTTGATTCTGCTTCTGGTCCGTTTGGCATGTCCGTGGGACAAACGTGTCGAATGGACCATTTCGAGGCGATTTTGGGCCTTGTTTTGGTCCGTTCGGCACGATGGAGTGGCGAACGTGCAGATGCGGTGATGGGGTGCGGGATGTTTCGTCGCCAAGGTCACCTATACGCCAGCGCATGGTGTGAGATATCAAAAGCCCAGCTAGATTTGGCAATGAGCCAAAAGGTTCACGGGGGTTTAGATGAGGGTCCATAGGCATGGGGTGCTTCTCGTGCTTACACTCAAACCGTTATCTGCCCACAGGGCGCGTCCTTGTGGGGCAGGTCCGTTTGCCAGTTGAAAGGGGAACCAACATGGAACTCAACCGTCGTCAGTTTGTCGAGGGTGCCGGTGCCGCCGCTGCCGGCGTCGCTGCCATGGGCGCACTTGCCGGTGTCGCTGTGGCCGATGAGCAGGAGGCCATGACCGCCGACAAGCTTGAGGGTGCCAAGTGGAGCTTCGAGATCGCTCCCGACCCCATCCCTGAGGATCAGATTTCCAAGACTGTCACGCACGACATCGTCGTCGTGGGCGCCGGTATGGCTGGCGTCTGCACCGCCGTCTCCGCTGCCGAGGAGGGCGCCGACGTCATCCTCTTCTCCGCTTCTTCCAAGGCCATGAGCCGCGGCGGTTCCAACCACGCCATCGGTTCCAAGTATCAGGTGGAGAAGGGCATCGAATACAATCCTGAGCTCGCCCGCAAGATCGTCAAGACCGAGCAGACCTCCGGCACCTACCTCATGGACAAGAAGAAGTGGGCCCGCTGGATCAACAACTCCGCCGAGTCCATCAACTGGACCATCGAGCTCATGGAGGGCAAGGGCCTGCATTGCTGTCTGGAGCCCGGCTATCCCGATCCCGACGGCGTCATTGACGTGCCGCCCGCGTCGCACAACTTCTACAGCGACGAGCAGCCCTTTGGCGCTCTGTGGGGCGCCCCCATCGAGGCCCAGACTTACGCGCAGATCTTCACCGAGGACCTCGGCGGCGAGATCGACTACAACACCCGTGCCCTCTACCTTATCCGCGATGACGACAACACTGGCCGTGTGAGCGCCGTTGTTGCCCAGGACGCCGACGGCAACTACATCAAGTACGAGGCCACCAAGGCCGTCGTGCTTGCCACGGGCGACTTCTCCAAGGACCGCGACCTCATGGCCCGCTACAGCCCCATGGCTTACAAGTGGTTCAAGGACGCCATCAGCTGGGACAAGATCGACTACGACACCGAGCTTGCCTATGACGGCCTCATGCCCGGCGACGGCCAGAAGATGGGCCTGTGGGTCGGCGCCGCTTGGCAGAAGACCTTCCCCGTTGCTCCCATGATCAACGGCGGTGCCACCGGTCCCGCTCACGGTGTCATCTCCAACTTCTGGGGCATCAACCTCGACATTCACGGCGAGCGCTACCAGAACGAGATTACCAACTTCGCTTACGGCGCCATCTCCAAGCTGCAGCTTCCCCAGCAGACCGCCTTTGCCGTGTGGGACACCAACTATGCCTACACGCAGGACACCTGGGAGGCCTTCGGCTGCTGCATCGACCTCGAGAACGGCATTCAGCCCTCGACCCCCGAGGAGCTTATCGCCGGTTGGGACAAGAACGCCGAAGCCGGCGTCGTCGAGGGCATCGGTTCTTCCACGACCTACTACAAGGCCGACACCATCGAGGAGCTTGTTGAGAAGATGGCCGCTGACGGCATCGATGGCGACAATGCCCTCGAGTCCATCAAGCGTTACAACGAGTATGCCAAGAACGGCCTTGATGAGGAGTTCCATGTGAACCCCGAGTACCTGTTCCCCATCGAGACCGGCCCGTTCTACGCCACCAAGTCTGTGGGCGCCACCTTCCTCACCGTGTGCGGCGGCCTGCGCACCAACGAGAAGATGCAGGTGTGCGACGAGAACGACGAGCCCATCGAGGGCCTGTACAACACC
Source organism: Coriobacteriaceae bacterium (assembly GCA_019420325.1). GTDB lineage: Bacteria > Actinomycetota > Coriobacteriia > Coriobacteriales > UMGS124 > UMGS124. Next base: position 38,741 of record JAHZHK010000003.1, read on the forward strand.
GGCATCATGACCGGCGACTTCTATGCCAACACCTACAACTTCGTGATGCCCGGCCAGAACCTTGGTGCCGTGTGCGGCACGCTGTCCTACCTGCTCGGTAAGGACCTGGCACAGCTGTAAATAGCTGAAGGATTGCTCTGCTTGCTCGCCTGAGGGATTTCCCACGCTGCTGGTCCTCGCCGCAAAAGACGCGGCTGCGGATTCGCAGCTTAGGGAAACCCTCAGGCTGGCGTTGTTCTGGCTGGTAGCACCCGGGGTCCTCAACTCCCGCGAAGACAGCCGGTTATTGCTTTTAAAACCTTGGGGATCGATCGGGGGCCAGCTGCGGCATTTGCAGCTGGCCCCCGGTGAGACAATAAGATGAAAGGATTTGGAACATGACCCTCTCTCGTCGTTCTTTCCTTGCTGGTGCTGGCGTTGCCGCTCTGGCTGCTGGTTCTGCCGCCACTGCGTTTGCTGGTGGCACTGGTTCCGATGAGGACATGAAGTATGCTGCCCCCACCGAGGCTGGCGGCGTCAACACTGCAGGCCCTGCTTATGAGAAGGCCGTGCCTTCCTTCATGACTGCCCCCGAGCCTATCGACCCCGCTAGCTGCGCTTCCACCAAGACCGCCGACGTCATCGTCATCGGTGCCGGTAACTCGGGCTGCGCTGCCGCCAGCTCCTGCGTCGACAACGGTCTCAACGTCATTGTCATCGAGAAGCTCGGCACCGTTCAGGGCCGTGGCGGCGGCATGGGCCTGTGCAACACCAAGTTCACCAAGGCCTATGGCGAGAAGATCGGCCAGGACCTCACGGTCAACATCGAAGAGGCCCAGCACCGCTGGATCCGCACCTGCGCAAGCCGCGTGAAGGAGTCCCTCGTCTCCCTGTGGTTCAACAAGTCTGGCGAGGCTGGCGACTGGTTCATCGACAAGGCTGCAGAGTACGGCGTCGAGCCCGACTCGTTCCGCGCCTATGCGCCCAACGCCATCATTCCCGAGAGCTTCTCGTATCACCAGTTCCACAAGGTGGACGACTCGGTGACCTTCCCCGAGGAGACGGGCTACTTCCTGCCCACCGCCGTGCTGTACGTCGACTCCCAGGATGCCGACAAGCACAACGGCGTGTGCGCGACCTATGACTTCTACACCTGCGCCCAGCAGCTCGTGAAGGACGAGTCCGGCCGCATCACCGGCGTCATCGCCACCGATGCCGACGGCAACAACGTGTACTACGAGGGCACCAAGGCAGTCGTGCTTGCTACCGGCGGCATCGACATGGACGAGGAAATGGTGGACTACTACTGCGAGCCCATCGTCCACGGTTGCCTTGAGAACCAGAACGGCCCTGCCGGCTACTCCACCGGCGACGGCCACAAGATGGGCCTGTGGGTTGGCGCCGGCATGCAGGACGGCCCCTTCCCGCTCATGCTCCATCCCCAGGCTGGCTGCATGTTCCACGGTGCCTTCATGTTCCTCAACCTCGAGGGCGAGCGCTTCTGCAACGAGGGCACTTGGGTGCAGGGCAAGTCGATGAACGTCATGCGCCAGACCGACCACATCGCTTGGGCCATCATGGACGCCAACTACGGCGAGCAGAACGTCAAGACGCTTGAGAACGGCGTGGGCGGCGGCATGTTCTGGGACTCCATGGGCGGCGAGGTGGGCGACCCCTTCAAGCCCGAGGACGTCACCGCCATCGTCGACGCGGCCATCCAGGCTGACAACGACAGCGCTTACAAGGCTGATACCCTTGAGGAGCTCGCCGAGCTCATCGGCATCGACGCCGACACCATGAAGGCTTCTGTCGAGCGTTACAACACGCTGGTTGAGAACGGCGTTGACGAAGACTTCCACAAGCAGGCTGACTTCCTGTTCCCCGTCACCGAGCCCCCGTTCTACGCCTGCAAGGTCGGTGTAGCCCTGCTTGCCATCGTCGGCGGCCTTGACATTAACCGCCGCCTGCAGGTGCTCGACACCAACCGCAAGCCCATCGAGGGCCTCTATGCCACCGGTAACGCTTCGGGCGATCTGTATGCCGTTGACTACCCCATCAACATGGCCGGCAACTCCAACGGTCGTGCTCTGACCTGGGGTTACCTGCTCGGCCAGATCATCGCTGGCACGAGCGACCTTGTTGCCGAGACCGTTCCCGCTGAGAAGGCCGAGGTTGTTGAGGAGGCTCCCGCGCAGGAGGCTCCCGCAGCTGCCGGTACCGGCGAGCTTGCCGACGGCACCTACACGGGTACCGGCAAGGGCATTGGCGGTACGTTCGACGTCACGGTGACCGTCGAGGGCGGCAAGATCGCTTCCGTCGAGGTCGGCGAGAACGCCGAGACCGCAGGCATTGGCTCCAAGGCCATCGAGCAGCTTCCCGCCAAGATTGTCGAGGCCAACGGTATTGACGGCGTCGAGGCTGTCTCCGGTGCCAGCGTGACCTCCAAGGCCATCTTTACGGCCGTCACCGAAGCACTCGCAGGCGCACAGGCTTAGATTCGTCCCGATCGCCGGCGGATTCGCCACGCTGCAGTCCTCACAGGGCAAAGTGCGCCCTGCTGCGGATTTGCAGCTTAGGCGAACCGCCGGCTGACGCAATTTCAGTCGTGTGCGGTTTTTCAGCTTTAAAACCAGATTTACAAGAGTCGAGGGCCGCCCTTTTCCCTGCGTTGGGAGAAGGGCGGCCCTCGTTGTTGTGTGGGCCTAAAGCCCCCAACGATACCTCGGGGCAGTTCCTTAAGCGGTAAATCTGCAGTTACCAAGCGGTTTTGTGTCCGAGATGTCGTCCAAGAACGAGGCGCAGACTACCCAAATGTCCTTAAGTCCCTAACGACACCTTTGGGGAAGAGTGCGCAGTTTGGGGGCGGTCTCCTGAGTCGCGAATCCGCAGCCGCCGGATGGTTTTAAGCTTTAAACGGCACCCTCGGAGCAGAGTGCGCAGCCCCGCGACGGTTCCCTAAGCTGCAAATCCGCAGCCACGGTCTGTGCGGCGAGGACTGCAGCGTGGGAATCCGTCGCGGGGCGTCCGGGAAGGACTCGGCCCCGGTGCCCCTGCGAGGCCCAGCGGCGTGGAGATCCGCCCCCGAGCGTCCGGGAAGAACTCGGCCCCGTGTCTACCGATGAAAGGCCGGCACGCCGAAGCCGATGTTGTAGGCACCGGCGGTGTAGTAGATGCTCTCTTTGATGCCGCCTGCGATGGCGCCCACGGTCTTGTACCAGCCGTTGCCTACCTCCACGACTATCTCGGCATGGTCGGCGGAGACGCCAATCTGGTTGGCGAAGGAGTTTTCCCAGCGGAAGAAGGCGACCGAGCCAACGCGGGGAGTCATGTCGTGCTGGCCCTTTTCAATCATGAGGTCGAGATACTTGTGCGGCCAGCTGTCGACGAAGCCGTCTGCGAGGAATCCGCTCATGCCAGCGGCCTTGAAGATGTGGCGTACCGTGGCCATGCAGGGGCCGTACCCACAGTACGAGCCGCCGTCGGCCTTCACCTCCTTGAGGTAGCCGAATGCCGTTGACTCGCTGCCGCCCAGCTCAGCCAGGGCAAACTGCACGATGCGTCGCACTTCCTCGTCGCGGGTGTACATGCGCCCCGTCTCCTCGTCGAAGAAATGCCATGAGTTGTTGACGTATTGCTGACCGGTGTACAGGCCGCCGTCATAGTTGTCGTAGTAATACGTGTTGGTCTTGCCGGATTCCGAGGCCTCGGTGAGGCCGCAGTTGAGGCCTGTCTGCTCGTCAATATTGCGCCAGGAGCCGTGGATGAACTGCTTGCCTGTGAGCTGGCTGCCGGTAATGGGGTCAAAGTACGAGACAACGTTGTTGCCCAGGTACAGGAAACCATATCCGAGCTGACCCTTGTCGTTGAACAGGTACGTCTTGTCTTCGATGGTCTGCAAGCCGGTGAGGGGTTTGCCGTCGTTGTCGTAGTAATAGCGATAGCCGCCAATGTTCTGCCAGCCGATAAGCACGGCCGGCTCCTGTGACGGGGGATTCGATTCAGGCTTGTCAGGCGAGGGGGTCTCGGGTTGCGAGCCGTCACCCTTGTCGGTCGTTCCTCCTTGGGGAGCATCGGTCCCCGTACCGGGCTTATCGGGTTCAGGAGTCTCAGGCTGCGAGCCGTCGCCCATGTCGGTTACCCCTCCCTGAGAGGCATCAGTCCCCGTGCCAGGCGTATCGGGTTCGGGAGTCCCAGACTGCGGGTTGTCGCCCTTGTCGGTTGTCTCTCCCTGGGAGGCATCGGTTCCCGTGCCGGGTTTATCGGTGTCACTCGTCGATTCATCAGCCGAGCCGCCGTTGCTTTCCTGCTCATCGGCCTTGCTGCCAGCACCATCAGGGCTGCTGTTTTGGTCTGCGCTTGCACCGCTTGTAGCGCCGTTCTGATCGGCGCCATCGCTGCCTGGGGCGACACCCTGGTTTTCGTTCGCACCGTTCGCGGCATCGCCCTGAGTGCCGTTGCCTTGGTCTGCGCTGATACCACCTTCAACGTTGCCTTGAGTGGTGCTGCTACTCGATCCTGCGTCCGAAGCATCGCTTTGGCCTGCATTCGAGCTGCTTGAAGCGCTGTCTTGCTTTGCGTTTGAGCTGCCAGAAATGGTGTTTTGCCCAGTGTCGCCGTTGTTCGCGCCTGCGCCGCTCGAGGTGCCATCTAGTCCCGCGCTGCCCTGGCTTGCGCCCATGCTGTTCGAGGTTTCAGTTTGTCCGGTATTGCTGGCATCTGTATTCGAGTTGCTTGGGGCGCCGTCTTGTCCGGTGTTATTGCCCTCCGTGTTATCTGCGGAACCGTTATGCGTGCTGTAGGAGCTGCCTGGGACATCGCCCTCACTTGAGGGCGCATTGGCCTCGTCGTCAATCACTGCCTGCATCTCGCCAAAGTAGGGGAGGGGAGTGGCGCTGTGGTTGTTGTCCGACTGGTATTCAAAACAGTCGATGACAGGGGAGTCTGCATCCAACTGCTCATCTGCCAGCGCAAACGCGGGCGTCGCGCTCATCAATGCGCTCAGCGCGAGCGATGCCAAAACAACGTTGTGCCTATGCTGCCTCTTCCAGTGTGCTTGACGGGTCACGTGGCTCCTCCTCGCAATTCAGCATGCGTTCAGAGCATCATACCCGCAACCCCCACCCCACCGCCACCCTCGGAGCAGTGCACCGCTCCGGGACGGTCCCCAACCCGCGAATCCGTACCCGCCAATTGGTTTTAGCCCCCAACGGCATCCCTTGGAGCAGAGCACGCGACTCAGACACCGTCCCCCAACCCGCGAATCCGCACCCGCAAGATGGTTTTAAGCTTTAAACGGCATCCCTGGAGCAGAGTGTGCAGCCTTGAGGCGGTTCCCTAAGCTGCAAATCCGCAGCCGCGGTCTGTGCGGCGAGGACTGCAGCGTGGGAATCCGCCTCAAGGCGTCCGGGAAGGACTCGGCCCCGGTGCCCCTGCGAGGACCAGCGGCGTGGAGATCCGCCCCCAAGCGTCCGGGAAGAACTCTACTTCGGTGCCTTCATTGCTCGCATCGCATTGAGAATCGCGATGATGGCCACGCCCACGTCGCCGAACACGGCAAGCCACATGTTGGCGATGCCGAGCGCAGCCAACACGAGGATGACAAGCTTCACTGCCAGGGCGAACACGATGTTCTGCCACACGATGCCCATCGTCTTCTTGGCCAGGCGGATGGCGCGGGCGATGTTGGAAGGCTTGTCGTCCATAAGCACCACGTCGGCGGCCTCGATGGCGGCGTCGGAGCCCATGGCGCCCATGGCGATGCCCACGTCGGCGCGGGTGAGCACGGGAGCGTCGTTGATGCCGTCGCCCACGAAGGCAAGCTTGCGCTTGTCCCCTTCGGCGGTGAGTAGGCGCTCCACCTGTTCGACCTTGTCAGCGGGAAGCAGCTGCGCCTTGTACTCGTCCAGCCCCAGCTTCTCGGCCACGGCCGCGGCCACCTCGGTGCGGTCACCGGTGAGCATGACCGTCTTCTTTACGCCCATGGCGTGCAGGTCGGCGATGGCTTGGGCGGAGTCGGCCTTCACGACGTCGGCGATCACGATGTGGCCGATATACTTCCCGTCAAGCGAGACGTGCAGGATGGTGCCGGTGAGCTCGCAGGCGTGGTAGTTCACGCCGTGGCTGACCATGAGCTTGTCGTTGCCCACAAGCACCGCGTGCTGCTCGATGGTGGCGACCACGCCGTGGCCGCTCTCCTCGCGCACCTCGGCAATCTTGCTTTGGTCGATGTCGCCGGTGTAAGCGGCCTTGATGGACACGGCGATGGGGTGGTCGGAATAGGCCTCGGCGTGGGCGGCCATGCTGAGCAGCAGGTCGGGGTCCACGTCGGTCTCGGCGTGCACGGCCACGACGTTGAACGTGCCGTTGGTGAGGGTGCCCGTCTTGTCGAAGACGACGGTGTCGACCTCGGAGAGGGCCTCAAGGTAGTTGGAGCCTTTCACGAGCACGCCGATGCGCGAGGCGCCGCCGATGCCGCCAAAGAAACTGAGCGGCACGGAGATGACAAGGGCGCACGGGCAGCTCACCACGAGAAATGTGAGGCCGCGCAGAATCCAGTCGCTCCAGGCACCCATGCCAAGAAGCGGCGGCAGCACGGCGAGCAGCAGGGCCGCGCCGGTGACGGCCGGGGTGTACCAGCGGGCAAAGCGGGTGATGAAGTTCTCGGTCTTGGCCTTCTTCTCGCTGGCATTTTCCACGAGCTCCAGGATGCGGCTCACGGTGGACTCGCCGAAGGGCTTGGTGGTGCGCACGTGCAGAAGGCCCGTCATGTTGATGCAGCCCGAGACGACCTCGGCGCCCGTCTCCACGTGGCGCGGCACGCTCTCGCCGGTGAGGGCAGAGGTGTCGAGCTGGCTTGCACCTTCCACTACGACGCCGTCGATGGGAATGCGCTCGCCGGGCTTTACCACAATGATGGAGCCGACCTCGACCTCGTCGGGGTCCACCTGCATAAGGTCACTGTCGCGCTCGATGTTGGCGTAGTCGGGCGCGATGTCCATCATGGCGGCGATGGACTTGCGGCTCTTGCCCACGGCGTAGCTCTGGAACAGCTCGCCCACCTGGTAGAACAGCATGACGGCCGCACCCTCGGCCATGTGGGGGTCGGTGTCGGGGAAGAATACCATCGCAAACGCGCCCAGAGTGGCCACGGTCATGAGGAAGTTCTCGTCAAACACCTTGCCATGGCGGATGTTGTTGAGGGCCTTGCCAACGACGTCGTAGCCGGCGATGGCGAAGGGAATGGCAAACAGCACAAAGCTTGCGTACACGTTGCCCGGCGTGCCAAATACCGCTTCAAGCACGCCCAGCTCGTCGAGGGCAAACACCACGGCGAAGATGCCCAGTGCGACAAGGATGCGTGCAAGTCGATGCTGCAGCGACTCCTTCTTGCGCTTCTTCTTTTTCGTCTTGGACTTTGCTGCCTTCGCGTCAGCCATGGTCGTCCTTCTTTCTTGCACTGACCCATGCGTCATGCGGTCCCAGAGATGCCCTCACTTGGGAATTAACATACAGTTCAGATTTCTCAAAAACCCGCCAACTGGGCTTTTAATGATTTAACATACATCTCACTGGTTGAAATGTATGTTAAATCCGCCCACCCAGGCAGAATCCCGAGTCCCGAGCCTCCCCATGTGCCCGAGCAAGCGCGTCACGCGCGCAAGGGCGGGGGCTAAAGTCGGTCGCGAGTTCCGCAGCCGCGCCATCGGCGCGGCGAGGACTGTCCGAGCAGACGACTTTAGCCCCCGCCCCCGGGGAGCCCAAAGCCTTAGCGAATAATCTCGCAGTCAGGCTCGACGTCCTCCGTGTAGGTCACCACGCGCTCGAGCACCTCGTCGAACTCGGCGTCGTCGGCCTCAAGCGTGAGCTTCTGGGTCATGAAGTTGACGGAGACGGACTTCACGCCGTCGAGCTTGGCGATGCCTTCCTGCAGCTCACGGGCGCAGTTGGCGCAGTCGATCTCGTCGAGCTTGAATACCTTACGCATGATGGCGCTCCTTTTCTCCAGGGCGGTTCTTACCGCCTCTTTGTACGCTGCCGTTATTTGAGTTGTTTACATATGAACAATCGTTCATATGTTGGCCTGCAGTATACGCCGCCTATATGCGCTGTCAATGCAAAACGAAAAAGCCCTCCGAATATTTTCGGAGGGTTTTTCGTAGGTCTGGAACTTATTGTTTCCGGCAGACTAACTAGTCAGAACTGTCGGATAGGTTCGACATGGAGGCCATACTTCCCGATTGGATATCCCGGCCGTTCTTCAATTGCTCGATCATTATGTCCTGCATCCATTTTCCGACCCACATGTAAAGTGCTGGGTATTCGTGCGCAATGATACCTAGAGGGTATCCCTCTTGCTCCGATTCCCATGGTGCATAGCAGTAGAGTTCTGAACCCTCTGGCAGTGCACCTGCATCGAAATTTTTCAACTTGGAGAATGACTGTGGAACAGATGTGAGGCCAATCAAGCTACCTTCCAAATCATTCAGACTTTCCTTTAACACAACCGGGAAATATGCGAGGTATAATTTCCCGTCGAGGAAGATGAAATTGTTGACTACCTCCTGAGGGTTATCGTCCGGCACCCTTGAATCAAATGATGATGTTGAACTTGATTTAGTCATATAAGGGGTTCGCTTAAGGAATTATTACCTGATGGAAGAGCTGAGCAACAGGTTGCGCAATTGCCCAGCCATCGGGCGCTTTATTGATGACCGATGTTGCGATAAAAGTATATGTTCCAGAAGGCAGTACCTGGGTTTCTCCAGATAGATATTCAAAGCGAAGATCGGTGAAAACCGTCTGCCCTTGTGTATATACACGTCCGGTTGCGTTGTTGGTGGCGGAAACGCCTGCTGTTACCATAGGCACCGAAATCCAAATGGGGAAACTGGCAACTTGAGTGTCATAGTGAATTTGTTTGGCAGCCGTTGCATATTCGGCGCTGGTAACGGTGACCTCTGCAATCTGAGCAATCGCGCGTTCGTCATTGGGAGGTTCGGATATAGTTGCCGCATTGGTTGTTTCGGACATTAAAGTTGAGTCAACGTACGCTTTGGTATCGGGGCTCAGGCTGTTATACATTTCTGGATGCGCAATTCTAAGATACGCACCTATCGTTGTCTGATCGAAGGGCGTAAGAATTTGTGGAATCGCAGTATCATCAGCTTGAGCAGATTTGGGCGAGCTGGTGCCTATCGAACCAGCAGTGAACAACGAAACCGCAGCCAAAGATTTGAGGAAAGAGCGACGAGAAAGGTCAAACATAATCCCTCCTTATTTGGTTGTGGGCTGTTCCGATACAACCCTTATGTATGTACAATAGCGATGACAAGCTCAAAGAGCAAGACTACAAGGTGCCTCCGAGACAGTCGCTTCTCGGGCCTTTTTGCGTCAGAGGGCTTGGTTGGTTGCCTGTTCATAGGTACGCCGTATTCCCTTTAACAAAAGCCCTCCGACTTTGCGCTGGAAGGCTTGTCGGTTACGTGCCCATAGGGGAGGCCGTATTCTCTTTAACAAAACCGCTCCGACTTTTTGCGTCAGAGGGCCTGCCAAGGCGTTGCGTTGCATTGCGGGCTGTGTCAGAGGGCTTGCCGGAGCGTTGCGTTGCGGGTTGCGCCCGGGTTCTACCAGGTCTCAGGCCCGCATCAGGTGCGACCTGGCCAACAGAAGAGCACGTGCGAGCTACCTGCGTCTTTGCGGGCGGGCCTCATCTGTCCCCATGTGGGATCGACGCTACCGTCGTGGCTTGCGACGAGCGCGCAGCCTCCACGTGCGGCAAACTCGTTGATGAGTGCCACGACCTCGTCGGATGCAATGATGTCGAGGGAGCTTGTGGGTTCGTCGAGCAAGAGGCAGGTTGCACCCGTTTGGAACGCGGCGGCGAGCACGACGCGCTGGCGCATGCCGCTGGAGAGGGCGTGAATCGGTTTGTGGTCAAACCCGCCCACGCCGCAACGTTGCTCGACATGGGCGACCGTCGATGTCTGGGGCCAAATGGCGCGGACGGCTCGCATGAGACCGCGGACAGTCATCCAGGGGCACAGGCCTGGGTCGTCGTTGCTTGCGTATGCGATGCGTCCCCGGTACCGTGCGACGTCGCAGATGTCTATGCCGGCAATGCGGGCTGTGCCCTGCACGCGGCCCACGGGGTCGGCGCACAGGGCGCGCAACAGGGTGGTCTTGCCGGTGCCGTTTGGCGCGCGCAAGGCGCAAACGCCCCCTGGCTCGAGCGAGATCAGCGCCTCCACTGCATGCGTCCCCGCCGATGCCTCGCAAGAGCAGGTAAAATTCCCGCTCGCAGGGAAATGAGCCGCCCGCATGCCGTCCCCGCTGCCTCGCCAGCTGCGCTGCTTCAGGTCAAACTGGGTGCTCAGTGCGATTAGGGCGACCAGCGCCGCAGCTGCACACACCCCAAGCTGCAAGGTTATGCCGTGTGATGCGCTGGCCATTGGGGGAATCGCCTGGGGTACCGTGTAACCCGGGCACCCAGAGATGCGCCCAAAGTCCAGGTAGTATGGGGCGCACTGTGCCAAGATGGTCCCCAACGCCTCGGCAAGGCCCGAGGAGCCCAGGACGAGGGGTATCGCCAACGCCGCCCCGACGATGGCCAGGCTGAGGGGAGCCGACCTCGACATCCTGACAAGGGCCGCCCCACACATGGTGAGGGCCGCCAAGCCGGCTGCGAGCAGGCAGGCCGACCCTGTGAGTGCCTCGGCAAGCGCCGCTTGCCCCGCCGTGCCGACCATAACGGGATAGGCTGCATCGCCCAGACCGCCGTTGAGCAGACCTTTTGCAAATGTGATGCCAAGGGCTACCAGCACTGGCGCGGCCCCGCACACGAGGATGCACGCGGCCATGGCGACCAACGTCTTGCGGGGGCTTACAGGCACACGCCCTAAAACCATGCCCCGGGAGGTCATAAGGGCGATAGCCGCGATGGATGTCACGCATGGCAGGAACCAGACCACATACGGCACGCCGCCGCCCAAGGCCCAGGCAGCCAGGAAGAGCGCAGGCGCCTCGTGTGTGGATGCAAACGTCTCGGGCGTGCTGAGACTGGCAAGCGAGGAGGCTAACCATGCGAGCTGCCCTGCCTCCTCGCGACCCAAGCTCGCTTCGTAACTCAGTAGCTGGGAAAGCGCGGAGTATGCCTCGGTGCCAGTATGTGCTTGCGAGACCGCGCCGGCGTATTGGAGCACCTCGTCGCCGTAGTCGTTTGCCAGGTTGTCGAGGAAATCCCCATCGGCATATGTTGCAGGGTTGAGCTCGTATGCCCCTTCAAGCGGGATGGGAAGGAGCGCCACGAGAAGGGCGGCTGCAATGAGAAGCGCGGCCGACGCCAGATACAGGGGGCAACGCAGCGTCCATTCCAGCAGCACTGCAGCGAAGCCCTTCGCCGAACCCACACTGCCCCTGTCTGCGCGATGCTTGGGGGCGTACCTGCTCATAGGAACAGCTTCCGATATGCCGTGTGCAGGCCGCTCGAATCTGCGCAGTCTGGGGCCGCGACGCATCCCTCCCTGGTTAGGAAGAGGACCCTTGTGCATATGTGGGAGATGCTGAAAATGTCGTGCGTCGAGACAAGCAGGCCGCACCCGCGCCTGAGCAACCCTTGTACAACCCCAGAGAGGAGCTGTCGGCCGTCGTCGTCCATGCCGTTTTCCGGCTCGTCAAGGAGCACGTACGGCGCCCCCGACATGCAGGCGAGCGCTAAGGTCAGCCGCTGCGCCATGCCTTTGGAGAGCTGGGAGACGCGCTTGTCAATGAACGGCGCGACCGCGCACTGCTTGGCAACCTGCTCGAGGTCACAGGGCGAGTCCCAGATTTCCTTGACGCATGCGAGATGCCAGGCGCATGTTTTAGCAGGGTAGAGCAGCCGGTGCTCAGAGTCGGCATAAAACACGCTCGTACGGGCAGCTTTGGAGCGCCGCGCAATAACCATACCGTCGACAGTGACCACAGCTTGAGCGTCGGCAACGGCGTCTCCCGCCACCGTGCGCATGAGCGTTGTCTTGCCTGCGCCGTTGGGTGCGATGAGCGCGACGGCCTCCCCGCCGCTCAGGTTGAACTGCACGTTGCGGTACTTGATGCCGTCTTTGTGAAACGAGGCGTTACGCACTTCAAGCATGCTGGCCTCCCTTCGGTTTGTCGATACATGCCCGCAGGGCAATTCCTGCGCCAATCAGGACTACTACCAGCACGATGCTTGAAATGAGCGCAGCGGGCAACGACACCCCGGGTATAGGGCACGCACTGAATTCGGGCGTAAACGAGGCGAACCCAGTGATGGACCAGACTTGGAGATAGGTCGCGGGCAGGTAGGCGCCCAAGGGGCTCATTGCCACCGTGCTGTAGAAGGGAAGCGTTGGCAGCATCAATGCGACGACGGCAGATATGCCGGCCAAAAGCGCGCTGGACGAGAGCATGAAGAAGAACTCCGCGATCACTGCCAGCACAATCGACAACACAACGAAAAGCAGGGCCGACTCTACAAGCGATGCGCCCAGCGTGGTGATGCGCATTGTGTCGCCCACCTCGAACATCACGGGGTATGCAGGGTCTCCGAATCCATTCTTGATGGTACAGACGAGCATGGAGGGCATGAACGCGATGGCGACAGTCGCGACTGCGGCCGCAGTACCGGTCGCTGCCGAAACAAAGAACCCGTAGGCGGGACTGACGGGCGCGCGAGAGAGCAGCCGGCCCTTGCGCCTGTAGAGCGCAGCCGTAATGACGGCTGCGAGTACGGGGAGATAAAACGCGAGATAGGGAATGGTCCAAATCATGGAGGAGGCATAGTAGAGGGCCGGGGCCTCTAAGGTGCTTGCATAGCCAAGCGTGGGATGTTCCATTTCGGCAAAAAGAAGCAAGTAGTCGCGTTGCGCCGAGAGAGCGCGAACATCAGATATGAGGTAGCCGTGCTCGGCGGACTCAATCTCAAGATTGAAAAACTCGGTCGCGGCGTCGATGAACTCGGATGTGCTTGAGGCCGCAACGGTGCGTTCGAGGGCTGCGACCTCCCGCTTCGTCAAGTCGATGCTCTCGCTTGCGGCAACGCGGGCGAAGTCGCTGCTCAAAAGCCCCTGTAACGATTCCAGGTTTGACTCATACGACTTTTTGCTCAGGGGCGTTCCGACTCCTGAGTCTGGATTGCACGGGAGAAACAACCCCAGGCAGACGAGCACCGATAGAATCAGGAAGGTGGCGATTGTGCCTGCGGAGTGCAGCGATGCCCCTACAATCCGTCGGGCGAAGCGGGAGGTCGTCATTATTGCCCCCGATTAATACACTTTGTAGTTAGCCTGATAGTGATCCATGTAATCGGCGACATTACCCAGGTAGGTACCACTTGGGGTGTTTAGACTCCAAACGTTGTACCCCTTCGAGTAAAGGTAAGTCGGCGAAACCTCATAGAAATCGGTTTTGTAGCTAATCGTGCGATAGTCGGGATTGAATTTGTAGCCGGTGTAGTAGGTTCTCAGAGCGTCATAAGTGTTAACGACCGTTTCGAAAAAGGAGCAAGGTGCAATTTCCGAATCGGAGTTGACCTCGGCGCTTACGGCAGGGGCGGTTTCATCCGTTGTGGATTCGGCCTGTGCATCAAGGGTGAACATGGTCAGTGACAGGGACAGAACTGCCGTCGCAATGCCGATGGCGATGCGTGCCGGACGTGACTCCTGAAGGCTCATACGCATGGGGTCTCCTATCTTGTGGGATATCGTCATGTTCTGCCTACGTTGCGCCGGCGCTCAATAGGTTGTGGATAACTTTACTATGGCAAAGTTTTTAAATTCAAGCCTTTTCTTTGTCTAGTTTTCCCATTACATTTATAGGTTGTTTGGCCAATGTGCACTATTGGCTATGCGATTCGAATACGAATACGGGACGGGCAGGCAGCTATGTCACGCTGCCTGCCCGTCCCGCTGTAAGCGCTTGATTGTAATCTTGCCCTACTTTGCCTGCATGATTGCGTCGATTGCCTTGATGGCGGCGTTGCGCAGGCCGTTTTCCTCAAGGGAGGCGACGCCCTTGATGGTGGTGCCGCCGGGGGAGCACACGGCGTCCTTGAGCACGGCGGGGTGCTTGCCCGTTTCCACGGCCATCTTGCCGGTGCCGGCGATCATCTGTCCTGCCAGCTGGTAAGCCACCGCGCGGGGCACGCCGTACTTCACGGCGGCGTCGCCCAGGGCTTCCATGAACATGGCGACAAAGGCGGGGCCGCAGCCCGTCACCGTGCCGGCGATGCCCATGAGGGCCGCGTCCACAAAGACCACGAGGCCCGTCGCCTCAAGGATGGGGCGCACCACGGCCAGGTCCTCCTCGGTGAGGGAGTGGGTGCTCTCGCAGACCCAGACGCCCTCGTTGACCTGTACGGGCGTGTTGGGCAGCACCGAGATGTGGTGCGTGCCGGGTACGAGCACCTGCTCGTACTCGCCGAAGGGCATGTTCACGGCCACGGAGACCACGATCTTCTCTGCCAGCTCGTCTGCGATGGGCGCGCAGACCTCGTCTACCAGGTAGGGCTTTACCGCGATGAACACGACGTCGGACGCCTCGACGACCTCCTCGGCGCTTGCGCAGGGGTTGATTCCCAGCTTGCCGCAGCTTGTGCAAAGCTTGTCGTAGTTCTTGGCGCAGGCGTAGATGTTGCCCGCAGGCACTGCCTCGGCGCGAAGCAGGCCCTTGGCGATGGCCTTCGCCATGTTGCCGAAGCCGATAAAGCCAATCTTGGTACACGGAACGTCTGACATAAGATCCTCCTGGTTAGTGTCGTTGCAAGGGTGCAATTGCATGGGCATATGATGCCACATGGAGGGCCCGATTAAAACGGGTTGTCACATGTGCGAAACCTGCGCACGTGCCGCCCCGGTTGCCGCCCATGAAAAAGCCCGCTGGCCAGAGGGCCAACGGGCTTGGGTGGAGCAAGATGGACTCAGGCCTTCGCGGCCGGACCCCAGGCGAGGCTCACGGCACCCGGGCCCAGGATGGAGGCGAGCACGGGGCCACCCTCCTTCACGCGCACGTTGATGCCGCTGAACTTGTCGCGCACACAGCGCAGAAGCTCCGTGCAGGCGCGTCCCTGTGTGCCGAAGTAGGTGAGCGTGAGGTTGCGCGGGGCGTCGGTGGGCACGAGTTCCACGAGCTCACGGGCGAGATTCTGCACGCCTCGGGTCGTCTTCACGTGGATGACCGCGCCGTCGCGCACGCTGAGCACAGGGTAGCGGTTGAGGAAGGTTCCCACCGACAAGGGGATGAGCGCCATCCGGCCGGTGTGGCGCAGCGTGGCTGTGCTTGGCACGGAGAAGCCGATGCCCTGGTCGGCGCGTGCGGATTCAAGGGTCGCCACGATGTCGTCGAACGAGGCCCCCGAAGCGTCGAGCTTGCGGGCGAGGCTGGCGAGCGACTCCACGCCGCAGATGGTGCTCATAGAGTCGAGCACCTTGATGCGCGGAAGCCCGGCGGCGCCGGCCGCGGCAGCGGAGTTTGCCTCGCGGCTCGTGGCGCCCACCTTGTTGCGGATGGCGGAACGCACCTGGTCAGCCGCCTTGCAGGCACTGCGGTAGCAGCTCGAGACCTTCGCGGAGGTTGTGATGCACACAACGTCCGAGCCCGTCTCGACAAGACGGGAGAACGCCTGCTGGAAGGCCTCCGGCTTTGCCCCGTGGGCCTCGGTGAGGCGCTTGTCGTGCAGGGCCTGGGCAAAGTCACCGTTCTCGCCCATGAATGTCTCTTCATGCAGCTCGCCGTCGATGCAGTAGGTCATGGGCACCATGGTGACGCCCAGGCGTGCGGCTTCGGCGCGGGTGAGGTTGGCGCTGGAGTCTACGACTAGCGAGAGCATATGGTTGCCACCCCCATCTGGCGGAACTTCTCGTAGCGCTCCTGCAGCAGCGCGTCGGTGGGGCGGCAAGCGAGCTCGTCGAGTGTAGGCACGAGCGCATCGCGCAGGTTGGCGGCCACATCGGCGGGACTGCCAGTGCCCTCGCTTACGATGCGGTCGATAATGCCCAGCTCAAGCAGCTTGTCGGCCGTGAGGCCCAGGGCCGCTGCGGCTTCGGGCGCCTTGGATGCGTCCTTGTAGAGGATCGAGGCACACCCCTCGGGGCTGATGACCGAGTACACGGCGTTCTCAAGCATCCACACGCGGTCGGCCACACCCAGGCCCAAGGCACCGCCCGAGCCGCCCTCGCCGATGACCACGCTCACCACGGGGCACGCGAGGCCCGCCATGGCGACGAGGTTGTCGGCGATGGCCGCGCCCTGGCCGCGCTCCTCGGCCTCGATGCCGCAGTAGGCGCCGGAGGTATCGATGAGGCACACGACGGGTCGGTCGAAGCGTTCGGCCTGGTGCATGAGGCGCAGCGCCTTGCGGTATCCCTCAGGGTGGGCCGAGCCAAAGTTGCGGGCCACGCGCTCCTTGAGGTTGCGGCCGCGCTCGGTTGCGATGACGGTCACACTGCGGCCGCCCAGGCGCGCCACGCCGGCAACCACGGCTGCGTCGTCGCGGAAGCCCCTGTCGCCGTGGAGCTCGACGAAGTCGGTAAAGAGGTTGTCGATGATGTCGAGGGCGGTCGCGCGCTCGGTGCTGCGGGCGTTCTTCACGCGGTCATAGGCGCAGCTCACCTCGGGCATCGTCGTCGCACCCTTGACCTTGACGGGCCTTGCCGGGGTCTCCTGGGCGGCATGCATGCAGGGACGCACCCACTGCGAGGCCACTTCGGCTGGAGCATGCAGGCTCAGCAGGCGGCCCACTTCGTCGCGCATGTCGGCGCGAGCCACGATACGGTCCACAAAGCCGTGTTCAAGCTGGAACTCGGCGCTCTGGAAGCCTTCGGGCAGCTTCTTGTGGATGGTCTGCTCGATGACGCGCGGGCCTGCGAAGGCCACAAGCGCCCCGGGCTCGGCCAGGATGACGTCGCCCTCCATGGCAAAAGAGGCCGTGACGCCGCCGGAGGTGGGGTCGGTGAGTACGCACAGGTAGAAGCCGCCTTGCGCGCCGAAGCGCTGGCGGGCGGCCGAGACCTTGGCCATCTGCATGAGGGAGGTGGTGCCCTCCTGCATGCGGGCGCCGCCTGACACGGTGAAGCCCACCACGGGCAGCCCCTCGGCTGCGGCGCGCTCGAAGGTGCGCGAGATCTTCTCGCCCACCACGGCGCCCATCGAGCCCATCATGAAGTCGCCGTTCATGACGAAGATGGCGCAGGGCATGCCCTCGACGGTGGCGCGGCCGCACACGACGGCGTCGGCCTCGCCGGTCTTCGTGCGCGCGGTCTGGAGCTTGCCGGCGTATCCCGGAAAGCCCAAAAAGTCGGTGGCCTCGAGGTCGGCGAACCATTCCTGGAAGCTGCCCTCGTCGCAGGTGATCTCGAGCCTGCGGCGGGCGCCCAGGCGCATGTGGTGGCCGCAGTGCGGGCACACGTCGAGGTCGTGCGCGGCCTCCTCGATGTCGACGATGCGCTTGCACGAGTTGCACTTGGCATAGAGCCTGCGCTCGGGAATCTCCACAGGCACGTCGTTTGCGCTGCTCTCCAGCGTGTTGCGCGACTTCTTTGCCCGCTTAGTCATGATTGGCATACAGGTGTCCCATCAGATCCGTGTGGTAGACCCCGCTCAGGAACTCGGGGTTGTTGAGGATGTCGAGCTGCAGCTCGGAGTTGTCGCAGACGCCCTCGATGGCAAGCTCGCCCAGGGCGGAGCGCATCTTGCGGATGGCCTCCTCGCGGGTGGGCGCGTGCACGATGAGCTTGCCGAGCAGCGAGTCGTACCACGGGGGCACGACGCATCCCTGGTAGAGGGCCGAGTCGAAGCGCACCCAGGGGCCGTTGGGCACGTGCAGCGTCGTGATCTTGCCGCACGACGGGCGGAAGTTCTCGTCCTCGGCGTTGATGCGGCACTCGATGGCGGCGCCTTGGGGGCGGATGTCTTCCTGCTTGAAGGGAAGCTTTGCCCCCGCTGCGCAGCGAATCTGCCATTTGACGAGGTCAAGGCCCGTCACCATCTCGGTCACGGGGTGCTCTACCTGCAGGCGCGTGTTCATCTCCATGAAGTAGAAGTCGCCGCTGTCGGTGTAGAGGAACTCGATGGTGCCCACGCCCGTGTACTTCACCTTCTTGGCGAGGCGCACGGCGGCGTCGAGGATCTTCTCGCGCACGCGGGGCTTCAGGCACGCACAGGGGCTCTCCTCGAGCAGCTTCTGGTTGCGGCGTTGCACCGAGCACTCGCGCTCGCCCAAGGCCACGGCGTGGCCGTGGTTGTCGCAGAGCAGCTGGGCCTCCACGTGATTGGCGTGCTCCACGAACTTCTCCATGTAGCACTCGCCGTCGCCGAAGGCGGAGAGGGCCTCCGAGTATGCCTCCTGGTAGGCGGCGCGGGCCGCCTCGGGGGAGTCGACGCGACGGATGCCGCGCCCGCCGCCGCCGGCACGTGCCTTGATGAGCACCGGACATCCTATGCGGCGCGCCTCGGCCTCAGCCTGTTCAGCGCTCGTGAGCAGGTCGCAACCAGGCGCCACGGGCACGTTGGCTTCGCGGGCGCAGATGCGAGCGGCGTCCTTGCTGCCGAGCTTCTCGATGACCTCAGCCGAGGGGCCGATGAAGACCACGCCGGCCTCTTTGCACATGCGTGCGAACTCGGCGTTCTCGGAGAGGAAGCCGTAGCCGGGGTGGATGGCCGCCGCACCCGACTTGAGCGCCACGGTGAGGATGGCCTCCTTGTTGAGGTAGCTCTCATGGGGGCGGGGCCCGCCGATGCAGTACGCCTCGTCGGCCAGGGCCACATGCAGGGCGTCCTTGTCGGCCGTGCTGAAGACGGCGACGGTCTCGACGCCCATCTCCTTGCACGCGCGAATGACGCGCACGGCTACCTCGCCGCGGTTGGCTATGAGAATCTTGCTGAACATTTGGTCTACCTATCTTCGTGCGCGGAATGCCGCATCAGAGATTGCGGGGGTTGCTTAGGCCTTCTTGGGCATGAGGGCGATGGAGAACTCGCCTGAGACGCACAGGTCCTCGCCCACGAACACCTTGCCCGAGGCAAAGTAGAACGGACCCTTGTGTCGGGTGAGCTCGCAGCGGATGGACACCTCGTCGCCGGGTACCACGGGGTGCTTGAAGCGGATCTTGTCCATGCTGGTATAGAAGGTGTCCTTGCCCTGGGTGGCCTCGGCGCCCACGAGGACGCAGCAGTTCTGGGCCATCATCTCGCAGAGGATGACGCCGGGCACCACGGGGTTGCCCGGGAAGTGCCCCTGCAAGAAGAACTCGTCGCCGCGCACCTTGTACGTGCCGCAGGCCATGCCGTCGATGACCTCGGAGGAGTCGAGCAGGAGCATCGGCTCACGGTGAGGCAGGATGGTTTTAAGTTGTTCGCGGTCCATGAGACCCCTTTACAAACGCAGGATTGCGTCTCGCAAGGCGCACGGGGCCGATGTGTACTGGGCGTACATGAGGTCCCGTGGAACGCGGCGAGACGCAATCCGCAACTAATATATGCGGAACAGGACGCGGCCGTATTCGACCAGGTCACCATCGTTGGCGCAGATCTCGGCGATCTCGCCGTCGCACTCGGCCACGACCTCATTCATGAGCTTCATGGCCTCGAGGATGCACAGGGTCTCGCCCTTCTTCACCTTCGAGCCCACGTGCACGAACGGCTCGGCGCCGGGGGAGGGGGCCACGTAGAACACGCCCACCATGGGTGCGCACACCTCGGTGGCGCCGCTGGCGATCTGTGCAGGCGCGGTGGGTGCCGCAGGCTCGGCGGTGGCGGGAGCAGCGAGGGCAGCCGCGGGAGCTGCAGGAGCTGCGGGAGCTGCAGGCCAGGCGGTGGGCATTGCCGGCGGGAAGGCCGGCCATGCCGGGGGCTGGGTGGCGCCGGCGCCCTCGCGCTCGAGCTCGAGGGTCAGGTCGGGCTCCTCCAGCTTGATGCGGGTGAGGCCGCGCTCCTCCATGAGGTCGGCGAAACCGCGCAGGGTCTCAAGATCCATGCTTAGTCCTCCACGTACTTCTTGAACGCAAGGGCGGCGTTGTGTCCGCCGAAGCCCAGGTTGGTAGAAAGCGCCCAGGTGAGCTCGGCCGAGATGGCCTGCTTGCCGGGGGTGTAGTCAAGGTCGCACTCGGGGTCGGGAGTGGACAGACCGATGGTGGCCGGCACCACGCCCTCCTTGAGCGCCAGCGCGCACACCATGGCCTCCATGGCACCAGTGGCGCCCAACATGTGGCCGTGCATGCTCTTGGTCGAGCTGATGTGGGCAGCGCGGGCTGCCTTCTCGCCCAGGGCCAGTTTGAAGCCGGCGGTCTCGCAGGCGTCGTTGAGCTTGGTGGAGGTGCCGTGGGCGTTGATGTAGAGACCCTCCTCAGGCTTCACGCCGCCCTCTTCCACGGCCATGCGGATGCAGCGTGCGATGCCGTCGGCGTGGGGGTCGGGGCTCGTGATGTGGTAGGCGTCGGCGGTGTTGCCGTAGCCCACGATCTCGGCGTAGATCTTGGCGCCGCGGGCACGGGCATGCTCGAGCTCCTCAAGCACGAGGACGACCGAGCCCTCGCCCGACACGAAGCCGTCGCGCTCGGCGTCGAAAGGCCTGCATGCGGTGGCGGGGTCGGGGTTCTTCGAGAGGGCCATGCAGCTCGTGAAGCCGGCGATGGCGTCCTCGATGACGGAGTACTCGGTGCCGCCGGCAAGCGCGGCGTCGATCTGTCCCAGCTTGATGGCATGGAACGCCTCGCCGATCTCGTGGGCCGAGGTGGCGCAGGCCGTGACCACGGGAAGCGTGGGACCCGTGGCGTGCTGCCTGATGGACACGGCGCCGCAGGGCATGTTGGCGATCATGTTGGGGATCATGAGCGGCGACACCTTGCGCGGGCCGTCGGTGTGGCACTTGAGGGTGTTTTCAATCATCGTGGAGAACCCGCCGATGCCCGAGCCCACGTAGGTGCCCACGCGCTCGGCTGCCACGTTGGCCTGCACGTTCGCGTCTTCCTCGACGAGCGCAGCAAGGCGTGCGGAGCCCTCGATGAGAAGGTCCGCGTCGGCCACAGCCTCGTCGGAGGCGACGAGCGCGTAATTGATGGCGGGGTCGTTGCGGCGAAGCTCCTGCTTGGTGAGGCCGTGCTCGAGCGGGTCGAAGCCCTTGACCTCGGCGGCGACCTTCACCTTGTAGGCCTCGGTGTCAAAATGCGTGATGAGGCCGATGCCGCAGGCGCCTTCCTTCACGGCCGCCCAGCTCGTGGGGGCGTCGTTGCCCAGGGGTGTCACGGCGCCGATGCCGGTGATTACGACTCTGCGTTCCATGTAGCGTGCTCCTTTTGCTCGTGCTTGGGTATTGCTGCAGGCCGCGTGCCTACATCGCGATGCCGCCGTCGACGCGCACGACCTCGCCGGTCACATAGCGCGCCGCGGGGCTTGCGAGGAAGGCCACGACTTCCGCCACGTCCTGGGCGCTGCCCATGTAGCCCAGCGGAATCTGCTTGTCGTAGCCTTCGCGCACGTCGGCCGAAAGGCCTGCGGTCATGTCGGTCTCGATGAAGCCGGGCGCGACGGCGTTGCAGGTCACGCCGCGCGGGGCGAGCTCACGGGCGACGCTCTTGGTGAGGCCGATGAGACCCGCTTTGCTGGCGGCGTAGTTGGCCTGACCGGCGTTGCCCATGAGGCCCACCACCGAGCTCACGTTGATGATGCGGCCCGTGCCCTTGTTGCGCAGCCAGGTGCGGTAGAGGGCCTTCACCATGTTGAACGCGCCCTTGAGGTTGACGTCGATCACGCGGTCGAAGTCGTCGTCCTTGATGCGGCCCAGCAGGTTGTCGCGCGTGACGCCTGCGTTGTTCACGAGGACGTCCACGCATCCCAGCTCAGAGGCGACCTCCTTGCACACGGCGGCGCACTCCTCGGTGTTGGCCACGTCGCACTTCCAAGCCCGAGCGCGACGGCCCAGGGCCTCGATGGCCTCCACGGTCTCGCGTGTGGCCTCGTCGTTGCCAGCGTAGAGCACGGCGACGTCGCAGCCGGCTTCAGCCAGGCGCAGCGCGCAGGCGCGGCCGATGCCGCGCGAACCGCCGGTCACGACGGCCACACGGGCGGGTTGCTCGGCCTGCGTGGCCTGAGCTGCCAGATCTTCTGCCATGGCTAGTCCTCCTTGAGGGCGGCAACCACGGCTGCCACCTCGTCGGGCGTCTCACAGGAA